>NZ_JAMPNW010000008.1:0-174961 GCF_028479545.1 Providencia sp. PROV201 | reverse complement strand
ATTTATTTCACCAAGCGATGATTTATTAAACAAAAAACATAAAATAACTACATTTTGTTGAAATTAAGACCTATAAACCATCAAATTCAGTTGCGAATTCGGCAACCTTTTCCCAGTTAGTATACTCAATCTCTGTTTTTGGGTCGGTTGGGCCATCTGTCATTTTCATGATTAGGCGGATCATCATTCTATCAAACCATTTATAACGCGGATAAAACAGCGCTCCGGCAAAAACAGACTTCAATGTTGGCTTCCAAGGACACGCTTCTAAAAACTTTCGCGTATATGCGTTAGTTTCAACCGTATTCTTACCTTCTTTCCTTGCCGTTAAATTTACAGCAAAAAAACCGGTCTTCATTGAATTCAATTGATTTTGATGGGAGATCACAAAGCGTTGTAGTTTTTTATTGAAATGCCCGTAACGAATAGATGCCCCTACTAATACTTTATCGTAGCCTGATAAATTAAGCTGTTGGTCAGTATTTAAATCACGAATATCACATTCACGACCTAAGCCTCTCAGCTGTTCCGCCATTTTTAAAATAATTTTTTTTGTTTGCCCATCCGTACTGGAGTGTAAAAGTAAATAGCTCATTATTGTTCCTAGATTATTATCATTTCTATATAGATAGTCTTATATATAGATTGCACTCAATTATTCACGCCAGAAAGTTGGAGTCAGTAGCACTAATAAAGTAAACACTTCCAAACGCCCAAATAACATAGTCACCACTAGAATCCATTTACCGGCTGGATTCATTGACGTAAAGTTATCTGCAACAGTCCCAAGACCTGGCCCCAAGTTATTGAGTGTGGTCGCTATTGCTGAGAATGCAGAAAACTCATCAACACCTGTTGCGATCAGCAATAATAAGCTGACGACAAAAACAAGTGCATAGGCAGAGAAGAACCCCCAGACCGCTTCGATGATCCTTTCAGGCAATGCACGCTGCCCCAGTTTGATTGTGTAGACCGCATTTGGGTGAACTAAGCGCTTTAATTCACGCGAGCCTTGCAAGAAAAGCAATAAGATACGAATAACTTTTAATCCGCCCCCTGTTGAACCTGCACATCCACCAACAAATGCAGCACATAATAGAAGCATTGGTAAGAAAAGAGGCCAACCAGAAAAACTGTCTGTCGTAAATCCTGCCGTTGTCGCCATTGACACAACTTGGAAGAATGCCTGATCAAGCGTTTGCCCGAAGCTGCCATAAACCGAATGGTACATAAGTATTAAAGTACAAATCACCACTAAGACAAATTGGAAGCTGATGAACATTCTAAATTCGGGATCGCGCCAATAAATCCCTAAACTACGTCCAGTTAGTACTGCAAAGTGTAAACCGAAGTTACAACCAGAGATAATCAGGAAAATACCTATGATAGTGTTAATCGCAGGACTATTGAAATAACCAATACTGGCATCATGAGTTGAAAACCCGCCAATAGCGATAGTCGAAAAGCTGTGGGAAATAGCATCAAAAACATCCATTCCTGCTATCCATAAAGCAACTGCACAAGCAATTGTGAGCAGTACATAGATTAGCCATAATGTTTTTGCCGTTTCTGCAATGCGAGGCCGCATTTTATTGTCTTTCAAAGGACCCGGCATTTCTGCGCGGTATAACTGCATTCCCCCAACGCCCAAAAGCGGTAAGATTGCAACAGCGAGCACAATTATCCCCATCCCCCCAAGCCATTGAAGCATCTGCCGATAAAACAAAATAGCTTTGGGCAAGGAATCAAGCCCTGTCAGCGTTGTCGCACCAGTGGTAGTCAAGCCTGAAAACGATTCAAAAAAAGCATCTGTAACCGAAAGGTTAGGCCTTTCAGAAAAAATAAAAGGTAATGCCCCAACGCTTCCCAGCACTGTCCAAAATAAAACAACAATAAGGAAACCTTCTTTTGCTTTAAGTTCGTGCCGGCTATTGCGGGTTGGTAGCCACAGAAAAAGGCCAATTAGCAAAGCAGTAACAAAAGTCTGGCTAAAAGCTCGACCTGCACCATCACGATAAATTAGCGCAACAATACCAGGAATAACCATGGTAAAAGAAAAGATAATGACAAGCAGCCCGACTATGCGGGTTATTGCACGAAAATGCATTCGGCAGGTTCCTTGATAAAACTGTTTACTATTCCGATTCTGGCGTGAGCGCTAAGGCCCCACGACTTATATCGCGTAATTTATCATTGACCTCCTGCTCAAGAGTAGCAGGAATTGCAATTTGTAAAGAGACAGTTTCATTATAATCACTGTGCAAAACCGTGCCATTCACCTGAGCAAGGAGTTGTTCAATCGCATTAATCAACGAATAGTCACACACTAAATTAAAGATCTTTTGTGGTACTTTTGTCTTTGTCGGTAATATTCTTAATGCTTGCTGGACACCATTTCCATAGGCTTTAACGAGCCCACCCGTTCCCAGTTTTATCCCACCAAAATAACGCACAACAACACAGGTAACCTCCCCTAGGTTGCTACCTAATAGTTGCGCCATAATGGGTTTTCCTGCTGTTCCAGTTGGTTCTCCGTCATCAGAGAACCCCAACTTTTGTGAATCATCAGGCCGACCAGCGACAAATGCCCAGCAATGGTGCCGGGCATCTGGGTATTGAGCTTTAATTGATTGAATATAATCTTTTGCCGCGTCAATACCATCTGTATGAGCTAAATACGTAATAAATTGGCTTTTTTTGATCTCTTCTGTAAAAGAAATAGTTTCAGCCGGTATTAAATAAGGTTTCATTAACGTAAATGTAAGTCTCGAGTCATATTTTCAATACGATTTGCGTGGATCACGATATTGTCTTCAATACGGATCCCACCGTAAGGTTTGAAAAACTCAATTTTATCCCAATTAAAATACTGGCTAAACTCCCCATTTCGCCATTCAGATAATAGAGATTCAATGAAGTAGAACCCAGGTTCAATAGTTAACACCATTTTAGGTTCTAAAACACGAGTACATCGTAAGAATGGATACATTTTAGGGGCCGCAAGATGTGTACCGCTGTCATCTTGCATAAAGCCAGCAGCATCATGAACTTGTAACCCAAGCGGGTGCCCTAAACCATGAGGCAAAAATGGCGTTGTTAAGCCACTTTCCACCATTGACTCTTCGCTAATACCTTTAATAATATCATGTTTAATCAGTATTTTAGCAATCCTATGATGCATATCTACATGATAGTCTGTATAGCGTACACCCGCCTTGATTGTATCAATTAAAGCGAGCTGTTCTGTATTGACATCCGCAACTAATTCAGCAAATTCATCCTTCCCTTTTGCCGCATAAGTTCTCGTAATATCAGCAGCATAACCGTTATATTCAGCTCCTGCATCAATAAGGAAGCTACGCAATTCATTCGGCACAGTTTGCTGTAGCTTAGTGTAATGCAATACCGCTGCGTTTTCGTTCAGCGCAACAATGTTACCATAAGGGACATTGGTATCTCGATGCCCAGTTGATTGTAAATAACTGATATTAATATCAAACTCACTCATACCTGCACGGAATGCTTCGAGAGCGGCAAGGTGCCCATTTACTGCCATTTTTTGCGCTTCACGCATGCAGTAAAGTTCATAATCGGTTTTATAAGAACGATGATAATGATAGTAATCTAAAACAGGTTTGGGATTGATATTATGTAGCGAAATCCCTAACGACTCAGCTTTTGCAGTTGCCGAACCAATATAAGCCACATTTTCTTTCGGTAGACTTGTTAGGAAGGTTTTAATGTCATCCGCATTTTTTAAATGGATTAATTCAATATCTTTAGTCCAAAAACTGTTCGGAAGTGGCTCAACACTATGCCAATAGTCAACAGGGGAATAAAACCATAGTTTAGGTTTATTTACGCCATCAACTAATAGCCATGAATGTGGAACATCGGTGACAGGTACCCACGCTTTAAAATGAGGGTTAACTTTAAACGGATAGTCGCTATCATCAAGAAAGATGCGTAGGGGTTCACCTGAATGAATCAATATGGCATCTAATTTGCTGCGCTGTAAAACTTGCTGAGTTCTGTTTTGTAACGTTTTAATATGTTCAGCGTAGAGTGCAGTCAGTTTTTCCATTTCCTTCAACCTTTCAGCATTAATTAGAAAAATTAAGCTTACCACGTTCTGTTATTAACGGATATGCGCTCTGTTGCAAACCCGCACTAATTAATTGATATATAATTAATTTATCATTTAAAACATTAATTATTTCACTTAATTGCTGTGACCAACCTTCCATTTTTGTTATTAAAAGTTTGCAATTAATTAACATTCTAGTCACACTCAACTCATCTGGTCGTACCAGATAACACTACCACGTAGAGGAGAGCAGAATGCTTTATCAAAGTGACACTATCTATATTCAATGGTTGAAACAAGGGATTGCAGAACTGGTTTTTAACTCACCAGGGCCAATTAACAAATTGGATACCCACACCGTTGCTTCACTTGATGAAGCCGTGTCTGTTCTTGAGCAACAAACCGAGCTGCAAGGTGTAATTTTCCGCTCTGATAAATCCGCTTTTATTGTTGGTGCTGATATCAAAGAGTTTCTTTCACTCTTTGAAGCATCAAAAGAAACGCTAAGTGATTGGTTGCACTACGCTAACAGTATTTTTAATCGCATTGAAGACCTGCCTGTTCCAACGATTTGTGCCATTAATGGCTATGCATTAGGTGGTGGCTGTGAATGTGTTTTATCCACTGATTTTCGCATCGCTTCACCTGATGCTCGAATTGGGCTTCCTGAAACAAAACTTGGGATCATGCCTGGATTTGGTGGGTCTGTTCGTCTACCTCGATTAATTGGTTTAGATAGCGCATTAGAAATTATTACTGCAGGTAAAGATGTCGATGCCTCTCAAGCTTTAAAACTTGGCCTTATTGACGCGATTGTTAGTACAGAAGCTCTCGCACACTCAGCGCTGCAAGTTATTGAATCTGCAATCACCGGGGCCTTTAATTGGCAGAAGAAACGCCAACCTAAACTTAATCCTCTACAATTGAAACCTATTGAGCAAACGATGAGTTTCAATGTCGCTAAGGGGATGGTGTACAAGGTTGCTGGCAAACACTATCCAGCCCCTATGGCTGCTGTGAATACGATAGAAAAAGCAGCAAACTGCACTCGTGATGAGGCATTGAAGCATGAAACAGCTGCATTTGTTCCTCTAGCGCATAGTGATGTTGCACGTGCTTTAGTGAATATTTTTCTAAATGACCAACAAGTTAAATCAAACAGTAAAAAAGTCGCACAACATGTTGATATTCCAACACATGCTACAGTATTAGGTGCAGGGATTATGGGCGGTGGCATTGCTTATCAATCAGCCAGTAAAGGCGTGCCAGTCTTAATGAAGGATATTAATGTTAAGTCATTAGACTTAGGGATTGAAGAAGCGCAAAAGCTATTAAATAATCAGTTTGAGCGTGGAAAAATTACAGCTGCGAAAATGGCAGCAACCTTATCATCAATTCACCCCTCATTATCTTACAACGGGGTGGAAAATAGCCAAATCGTCGTAGAAGCCGTTGTTGAGAACCCGAAAGTCAAAGCTGCTGTATTATCTGAAGTTGAATCCTTAGTAACAACAGAAACCATACTGGCTTCAAATACTTCAACGATTCCAATTTCAACCCTCGCAAAATCACTAAAACGCCCAGAAAATTTCTGCGGCATGCACTTTTTTAACCCAGTGCATCGGATGCCATTAGTCGAAATTATCCGAGGAGAACAAACTTCTGATAACACGGTTGCTAAGGTTGTTGCCTACGCCAATAAAATGGGTAAAACCCCTATTGTTGTCAATGATTGCCCTGGCTTCTTTGTTAACCGAGTACTTTTTCCTTATTTTGCAGGCTTTAATTTGCTGCTACAAGATGGAGCTGACTTTAGAGAAATAGATAAAGTCATGGAAAAAGAGTTTGGCTGGCCAATGGGGCCTGCTTATCTCCTTGATATCGTTGGTATTGATACCGCTTTTCATGCGGAACAAGTTATGGCCCAAGGTTTTCCTGAAAGGATGGGGAAAAAAGGAAAAAATGCCATCGATGTAATGTATGAACAACAACGATTTGGCCAAAAGAATGGCCAAGGGTTTTATCAATATGAAAAAGATAAAAAAGGGAAACCGAAAAAAATTGATGACCCTCGGACTGATGAATTACTTGCTACTATTTGCCCAACAAAGCGCACTTTCACCAAAGAAGAAATTATTGCTCGAATGATGGCTCCCATGATTAACGAAGTTGTTCGTTGCTTAGAGGAAGGTATCATTCAAAGCCCTTCAGATGCAGATATTGCTTTAGTTTATGGTTTAGGTTTTCCACCATTTAGAGGGGGAGTGTTCTGCTATTTAGATACCTTAGGTAGCCAGTCTTACTTGAAAACGACGGAATCTTTGCAGCACTTAAGCCCGCTATATCACGCGCCTAGTGGCTTAAAAGAAAAAGCGGCTACCAATGCAAGATATTACCCACAGCCACCTGTCGTGGCGATTGATGTCAAAAAAGTTGCGAGAGGTTAATTTTATGGAAAATGTCGTCATTATTGATGGAATACGTACACCAATGGGCCGTTCAAAAGGTGGGGTATTTCGCCATGTTAGAGCTGAAGACCTTTCTGCACACCTCATGAATGCAATTTTTGAACGTAATCCAAACGCAAGTAAAAAAGAATTGGATGACATTATCTGGGGTTGTGTTCAGCAAACACTGGAACAAGGGTTTAATGTTGCTAAAAATGCAGCATTGCTCACGGATATTCCTCATACAGTTCCAGCAGTTACAGTAAATCGCCTTTGTGGTTCATCAATGCAAGCAATACATGATGCGAGTCGGTTAATTATGACGGGTGATGCAAAATCTGTACTCATTGGTGGGGTGGAGCATATGGGCCACGTACCAATGACTCATGGTATAGATTTCAACCCTAAGCTGACTTTACACGTTGCTAAAGCCGCAGGCGCTATGGGTCTAACCGCTGAAATGCTTGCCAAAATGTATAAGATTAGCCGAGAAGAGCAAGATGCGTTTGCGTTACGGTCTCACCAACTTGCTGCCTTAGCGACGGAAAAAGGGAAGTTCAATAACGAAATCGTCCCAATTAGTGGCCATGATGCCACAGGTAACCTCATTTCAGTCAATTATGATGAAGTGATTCGTTTTGATGCAAATCTCCAAGGTTTAGCCGCTCTTCGCCCCGCTTTTGACCCTGTTAGTGGAACGGTAACCGCAGGTAATTCATCTGCTCTGTCTGATGGTGCTTCTGCGATGTTACTGACTAGCGAAAGTTATGCCACGCAGCAAGGAATTAAGCCACGAGCCAAAATACGCGCAATGGCCGTTGTTGGCTGTGACCCATCAATCATGGGATTTGGGCCTGTGCCAGCAAGTGAACTCGCTTTGAAACGCGCAGGACTAACTTTAAATGATATTGATATTATTGAATTAAACGAAGCTTTTGCGGCGCAATCTATTGCCTGTCTAAAAGGCTTGAAGCTATCAGAAAACCAATTAGATGATAAAGTAAATCTCAGCGGAGGGGCTATTGCACTTGGCCATCCTTTGGGTTGTTCAGGAGCAAGAATTTCAACAGCTTTGCTTAATCATTTAGAACAAAACGATAAACAATTTGGTTTAGCCACCATGTGCATCGGGTTCGGCCAAGGTATAGCCACAATTATTGAACGAGTTTAACAATTTAGTTTTAGTTTTCGCAAACATTGTATTTTGTCGATGTTCCCGCCTAGTCAGGGGCGGGTTTTTTTGCCTTTTTTTGCCCAAATAACCACAACAAACTTAACCCTCATAGTTCGGGTTATCGGTAGGCGGCAAGCAAATGAGACCCTAGGAGCATACAAAAGTATGTAACTAGAGCGAATAAGTGAAGCCACCCCCCCTACAATTTGAAATATGACGGGTTAAATGAATTCGTAAGCATCACCGAATAACTGCTCCGATTTAGCTCCGCGCTCATTACAAAACCGTTCTCTCGCTATTTTCGCCATTTCAAAACGACCTGCAATATAGATATCATGGCTTGATAAATCACCGAAATCTTCTAGCACTGCACTAAGAACAGTTCCTGTTCTACCACGCCATAGTTCGTCTGGTTGCTCAACAACAGGGGTGATCTTTAAATTAGGATAGTTTTCACTGAGGGCCTGCAATTCACCAAGATCGTATAAGTGCTCCAATTGACGACCGCCCCAATAGAAAGTTATGTCACGATTTGGGTTTTCAGCTAACGCCGCAAGCAATACTGAGTGGGTATAGGAAAAACCTGTTCCACCTGCAATTAAAATCATTGCGTTACTGCTATTTTCCCGAAACCAAGCTTTACCGTGAGGAATGTCAATATTTATACGTTTCTGATCCAGAATTCGATCCATTACAGCCATTGCGTATAAATTAATCTCAGAAGCACCAATATGTAATTCGATAGTTTCTTTATTATTTGGAGTAGAAGCCATTGAAAATGGTCGTTTGTCACGCTCATCCATCACGACCATTAAATATTGGCCTGCTTTAAAATGAAAAGGACCATCTGGCAACAAAATCACCCGATAAACCGTATCCGTGATAGATTCAACAGATGTTACTTTACAGCTTAAAGTTGCCATGGTTTCCCTCTTATTTTTTATCAAAAATATTTAATTGTTCCCAAATATCATCAATGCGAGATTTAACGCTCTCTGTCATTACGATAGGACGCCCCCACTCACGATCTGTCTCACCAGGCCATTTATTGGTAGCATCAAGTCCCATTTTTGAACCTAACCCTGAGACAGGAGAAGCGAAGTCGAGATAATCTATTGGTGTGTTTTCCATCATAACGGTGTCACGGGCTGGGTCCATCCGAGTTGTAATTGCCCAGATAACATCTTTCCAGTCCCGTGCATTAATATCATCATCACAAACAATAACAAATTTAGTGTACATGAATTGGCGCAGGTATGACCAGACCCCCATCATGACCCTTTTGGCGTGTCCTGCATATTGTTTTTTCATTGTCACAACGGCAAGACGATACGAGCACCCTTCTGGAGGAAGATAAAAATCAACAATTTCAGGGAATTGCTTTTGAAGAATAGGGACAAGAACCTCGTTTAACGCCTCCCCTAATACTGCAGGCTCATCGGGTGGCCTTCCTGTATAGGTTGAGTGATAAATTGCATCACGACGCTGAGTCACATGAGTCACGGTAAATACAGGGAAATTATCGATTTCATTATAATATCCTGTATGGTCACCATAAGGGCCTTCAGGGGCCATTTCGCCCGGCTCAATATACCCTTCTAAAATAATTTCAGCGCCAGCGGGAACTTCAAGGTCATTCGATATGCATTTAACAACCTCGGTTTTATTGCCACGCAATAACCCCGCAAAAGCATATTCAGATAATGTGTCAGGGACTGGTGTTACCGCACCTAAAATGGTTGCGGGATCTGCGCCAAGAGCGACTGCAACAGGAAATTTTTCGCCTGGATGAGCTTGGCACCACTCTTGAAAATCCAAAGCGCCACCGCGATGAGATAGCCAACGCATAATGACTTTATTTTTTCCAAGAACTTGCTGGCGATAAATACCTAAATTTTGCCTTTCTTTATGTGGGCCCTTAGTGACTGTCAACCCCCACGTAATTAAAGGTGCAGCATCTTCTGGCCAACAATGCATAACTGGGATTTTTGTCAGATCAACGTCTTCACCGGCCCAAATTTGTTCCTGACAAGGCGCAGAACTTAGCCGTTTTGCAGGCATGTTCAGCACTTGCTTGAATTTTGGTAGTTTATCGAAAAGGTCACGAAAGCCTTTCGGAGGATCGGGCTCTTTCAGAAAAGCGAGTAATTTGCCTACATCATGTAAAGCTTTTATGTCCTCTTGCCCCATTCCCATCGCAACGCGTTTAGTTGTGCCAAACAGGTTACACAAGACAGGCATGTTGTAGCCTTTGGGATTTTCAAATAATAGGGCCGGTCCCCCTGCTCTTAGTGTGCGATCTGCAATTTCGGTCATTTCCAAATAGGGATCGACTTCCATTGTAATACGTTTTAACTCGCCTTGTTTTTCAAGTTGCGAGATGAAATCTCTAAGGTCACGGTATTTCATTATCTTCTTTTACTGTTACAGGGGGAGTCCCATTATAAGACGTCCGGCCAAGGTTACAAGTTGCTGTCTAAAGCACTTTAAAATCAATCTTTTTCTGGCTTAGTATACCATTTTACTGGCAATCAAAAGGGACTAATTTTTCTAATAGTAATGTATTAAATTGTTCTGAGAATGTTTTATTATGCTGAAATAGTTTAAAACCTTCATCTTTTCCGCTGAAATAATGAAGTTCATTACCTTTAATTTGTAACCCACTTCCCTCCCTGAGCGCAACAACAACTTCGTGCGGGTTAATCACACAAAACTCTTGTAATCGCTCATCACGAGTTTCTCCCATATGACCAGAGATGTGAGCATCAATATAGTGAGGATTAATTTGTAATGGAAATATCCCCAGAGATGGCATAATTACGACGTTACTAACAGGCATATCATTCGTAGTACGAATACTTGGCGTCGCTACATTACATCCCGCACTCCAGCCGATATATGGTACACCACGCTCACGAACCGCACGTTGAATAGCAACGATCAACCCATTCTCATGTAGGCATTTATTCAGCCACCAAGTATTACCACCACTGACAAGAATACATTCAGCCTGCTCAATCGCTTCTACAGGGCTAGAAAAGTGCTCAATTGTCGTAACTTTTATTCCCAACGCTTCCGAAAGTTGTTCAGCTCTCTCATCATGTGAACCTCGAAGAACCGCATAAGGAACCAAAACTGCTGACTTTATGTTCTTACGAGCAATCATTTCTTTGATTCGAGGTAAGGCGTAGCTAAGCCATACAGGGTTGCCTGGTAGCTTACCGTTACTCAACAAAAAGATATCCATTATGTCTCCTACTGATTTAGTTTTTGCACTACAGTTATCATAAGAATATATTGGATTAATATAGACCTAAGAGTATCAATAATATGGTGCCATTATTCATTAGTCACATTGTTATGTCGTAATTTGTTATCATAAACATAGTTTAGTCAGATGGAATTCAAAAAAATGGAAAAATGGTATTTGCTTTACTGCAAACGAGGGCAAATTGAGCGTGCTATGGAGCATTTAAACCGACAGAATGTTATTTGTATGACGCCCATGACTGAAATGGAAAAAGTGGTTAGAGGGAAAAGAACGACTGTGCAAGAAGCGCTGTTCCCAAATTACTTATTTGTGAAATTTGATCACAACGAAATTCATACAACAACAGTCCAATCAACAAGAGGGGTCAGCCATTTTATTCGTTTTGGCCAATTGCCAGTGGAAGTCCCCGAAAAAATTATTGAGCTTCTACAACAAACTCCCATTAGTTATACCGTTGCACCAGATATGCCAAAGCATGGTGATCAGGTTACAATTACGGAAGGTATTTTTGCGGGTGTACAAGCTATTTTTGATGAGCCTAATGGTGAATATCGTTCTATTCTTTTACTGAATATTTTAAATAAAAGCGTACCAAAAGTAGTTGATAACACACAGTTTAAAAAAAATACAGATTGAATGTTTCAAGCAATAATGTTTCAAGCAATAAAAAGCCCTCTTTAGAGGGCTTTTTTGTCATTGTACATTACAAATAACAGCTATTTGATGCAAATCAGGACTCTTCTTTTTCTTCTTCCTCTGCCCCTTCTTGTCGATTTCTGCCTTTGCCAACATAGAAATTGGATAGCAAGACACCGAGTTCAAAAAGCAAATACATTGGAACAGCAAGTAAAGTTTGAGAGAGTACATCTGGCGGTGTTAAAAACATCCCAACAATAAATGCCCCGACTAAAATATAAGGACGTTTACGTTTCAGTGATTCCGGTGTAGTCACACCAGTCCAACACAGTAAAATAATTGCAATAGGTACTTCAAATGCTGCACCGAAAGCCATGAATAATGTCATGACAAAGCTAAGGTATTTACTGATATCAGGAATAAAGTTGACGCTATCCGGGGTCGTTTTAACAAAGAAACCAAATGCGAGCGGAAAAACAACGAAGTAGGCAAATGCCATTCCCAAATAAAACAAGAAGCTACTTGAAACAAGCAAAGGCAACATGAGTTTGCGTTCATGCTTGTATAAGGCGGGCGCAATAAAAGCCCAAATTTGATAGAGAATAACTGGGATCGATACAAAAACCGATACCATCATTGTCAATTTAATTGGGGTAAAGAATGTTGACGCCACATCCGTCGCACTCATTTGCGAACCTACTGGCAGCTTATCAATCAAAGGGGCTGCTACCAGCCGATAGATATCATTTGAAAAATAAGCAAGGGCAGCAAAAACAATTAAAACTGTAATTAAACAGTTTAGCAGCCGTTTGCGAAGTTCAATGAGGTGGCTAATAAGTGGTTGTGTATCATTTACAGCCATGTGTTATTTTTCACTTTCAGTTTGATTAGAGTTTTTTACGTTAGCTTCGAGTGATCCTACTGTTTTTACAGCTGTTGAATCTTCCGGTTTTTCATCCTCAACAACGGCAGCCATTTTCGCTGCATGTTCAGGGTTTGGATCAGACTCCTCAGGTTGCTGAGTATTATCTTTCGCTTCCTTTACAGCACTATCGTAACTGTCAGTGATCTCTTTTGCTTTGTTTAACTCTGTTTCAATATCATTGGTTGTCTCTTGGTAGCCGCTTTTAAGCGATTGTGCAGCTGTACGCAATTCTTCCATGGACTGCTTAAGTTCAGGAGAAAGTGCTTCTAAATTAGCCTTTTCTTCAACCTTTTTCAGCGTGTCCTGTAGTTCCTGCAATTTTAACTCTTGCGTTAACTCATTTTGTACATTTGCAGCCATAGAACGCATCGCACGGATCCACCCAGCGACAGTTCTCACTGCCACTGGTAATCGCTCAGGGCCTAATACAACGAGACCAATAACTGCAATAAGCAACAGTTCACTAAAACCTATGTCAAACACGGTTTAACCCTGCTCTTTATTTTTGCTCTCAACTGGGCTTTCTTTCTTCTCAGCAGCCTGTTGTTCCGTAATATTTTTAGGTGCGAAGTCAGCATCTTGCTTTTCTTGTTCTGCTTTTGCTTTTTCATCATCGCTCATCGCTTTTTTAAAGCCTTTGAGTGATTCACCTAAATCAGAACCTAAAGAACGTAATTTCTTGGTGCCGAAAATCAAAATAATAAGTAAAGCAATGATAATGAGTTGCCAAGGACTACCGAAAGCAGCCATTGCAAAAGTTGATTCCATTGTTAATACCTCTATATAGTTTTGGGATCAATGTTATGAGATCTATTATATACAACCAACACAAAATACGGAAATGTTCACAGCCTTATAAACTTGTCGCAAAACAAAGTTTACTTAATTTTCGTCTGTTTTACACCAACCAAACAGCCAAGACAAGGCGCCTGCGGCCATAAATACCACGGCTAGCTGCTTTAAGTCAGAAATAAAAAATAAGCTACCGCATAAGACAAATGTCGCCCCGATCCCTAGGAGGAATTGCGACTTACGCTGTTTATTACGCTGATTTTTCAATTGCTGTGTTAATTGATCAATATTCGACTGTAAGTATTTATGCTGCCTCAAAGCACCATATATCAAATCAGGAATTTCAGGCATTTTTTCTGCCCAATAAGGCGCCTTTTCTTTTAATGCTTGAGTGATTGCAGGTATCCCTACTTGGCTATGAACCCAATCCTCAAGGAATGGTTTTGCTGTTTTCCATAGGTCAAGCTGAGGGTAAAGCTGCCGTCCTAGCCCTTCTACATACAGCAGTGTTTTTTGTAATAAGACTAACTGTGGCTGAACTTCCATGTTGAAACGGCGTGCTGTATTAAATAAATTTAATAATACTTGCCCAAATGAAATTTCAGCCAATGGTTTTTCAAAAATAGGTTCACATACAGTACGAATAGCAAACTCAAAGTCTTCCACATTTGTGTCTGAAGGAACCCAGCCCGAGTCAACGTGCAATTCTGCAACTTTGCGGTAATCACGATTAAAAAAAGCAATGAAGTTTTCTGCCAAATAGCGTTTATCTTCTTTGTTTAATGAACCGACTATTCCACAGTCTATCCCTATGTATTGAGGATCTTCTGGATGATCGTAACTAACAAAGATATTGCCTGGATGCATATCTGCATGGAAAAAACTGTCACGGAAAACCTGTGTGAAGAAAACTTTAACACCACGTTCTGCCAGCAGTTTCATATTGGTTCCCTGCGCTTTAAGCGCAGCAATATCAGAAACTGGGATCCCGTAGATACGTTCCATGACCATCACGTTTTCACGACAATAATCTGGATAGACCTCTGGCACATACAGCATGGCGCTGTTTTCAAAATTACGACGAAGCTGAATGGCATTTGCTGATTCACGGAGTAAATTCAGCTCATCAATCAATGTTTTTTCGTATTCACGCACGACTTCCTTTGGCCTTAATCGCCGCCCATCTGGCAACAAAGGAACCCAATTTGCAATGCGGTACATTAATTTAATGTCAGCTTTAATAATTGGCAAAATATCAGGGCGGATCACCTTGATGACAACATCTTTGCCATTTTCTTTTAATGTTGCGGTATGAACCTGAGCGATGGACGCAGACGCTAAAGCTTGCTCATCAAAATCATCAAACCACTGTTCTAGTGGCCCTTCGAGAGACTCTTCAATATAGCTTCGTGCCAGTTTGCCATCAAAACTCGCGACTTTGTCTTGCAATAACGAAAGTTGATCTGCGATTGCTGGAGGGAAAAGATCTCGACGAGTCGATAGCATTTGGCCAAATTTGATCCAAACGGGCCCAAGTTCTTGTAGGGCGAGACGAAGCCTTTCACCCAATGCTTTGTCTTTATGCTTATTTCTGATCCAAAAGAAACCTAAGCGACCAATTCTTAATGGTAACGTTAGTTTAATTTTGGGGATTAACTCATCTAATCCGTAAGAGAGAAAAACCCGAATAATGAAGTAAAGTCGTTTTATTTCACCGGGTGTCATTCTTCTCCTCCAACTGGCTTAACCGTTGTTCAAGCGCACTCAATGAATTTTCTATTTGCTCAACTCCATCACTAAAATGAGCTAGCTCAAGTTGGCTAGGAGCCATTTTCCATTCTTCAACTATTGCGTCTTTGATATACGTTTTTTGCCGTTTTACTAAATGAGATGCAAGGCACGCGCCTTTATTCAGTAGCTTACTAAGACCCTCGGCTGCAACATCACCAATATAAGGTGATAAATAGTGAGCAGGATTCCAAATTGCTAAATCAAGCAAAGAAGACCAGTGCTGCACAATTTGCATATCCCCTTCAATCACGATATCACCGCGATTGATAAGTTGAGCTAATTGCTGTTTGTCTTTCAATTTAACAAGCGTAAAGATGGATGTTTTAATGGTACAGTCCGCAGGCTCAGCCCACTGGCTTAACACATCAACATGGTTTTCAGCAAAAACAAGTGTTAACGTTTTATTCAGTTCTTTAAGTTCAATCGCCATAACTTTACCAGCCAAACGCATTCTAGCAGGCTGTAGAACTTTTTCTTTAAACAACATGTGGTTAAGAGAGGTTTCCATCAATGCTGTTATCAAAGAATACAAAACTGTATTTTGATTTTCGGTATGTGTTGATGGTGCTTCCATCTTAGAATTTAAACCCTTTGTGCAATGCGACAATTCCACCTGTCATATTGGTGTACGACACTTGTTCAAAACCTGCATTTTCCATCATACCTTTTAGTGTTTCTTGGTTTGGATGCATGCGGATTGACTCAGCTAAATAACGATAGCTATCGGGATCATTAACGATCGCCTGACCAATACGAGGGAGTATATGGAATGAATAGGCGTCATAAGCTTTATTCAAAGGTTCAATAATTGGTTTTGAGAACTCTAATACCAATAAACGCCCACCTGGTTTTAGCACTCGGAACATAGAGCGTAGCGCTTTGTCTTTGTCAGTGACATTACGCAGGCCAAAAGAGATAGTAATGCAGTCAAAATAGTTATCAGGGAATGGCAGCTCTTCCGCATTGGCTTGCACATAATTAACATTACCGACAATACCAAGGTCACGTAATTTCTCACGCCCCATTTTTAGCATTGAGTCATTAATGTCTGCGAGTATGACTTCGCCTTTTTCACCTACTAAACGTGAAAATTTAGCAGTTAAGTCACCTGTTCCACCTGCAAGGTCAAGTACTCGCTGATTACGACGTACTCCGCTCGCTTCAATGGTAAAACGCTTCCAAATACGATGGATACCAAATGACATTAAATCATTCATTAAGTCATATTTTGATGCTACTGAGTGAAAAACATTCGCTACTAGGCCAGCTTTATCTTCTTTGCCGACAGTACGGAAACCGAAATCAATGGTTTCTTTAGTTGGTTCAGTCATTTCTCTTATGCCTGCTTATCATTCAAACTTTTGTAGGAAGTGTAACAGTCTTTGAGCCAAAACCCTATCAGAAGTCTAAGATTCCGCACAATTAGGCGTATCAGACCGCTCAACTAATTGAGGCGCTATAGGTTGCTTAATTTCGACTCCGAGCTCTTTAAAACTTTCCGCTTGGCTAATTAAATTTCCACGTCCTTGAGCAAGGCGCTTCATTGCCGATAGGTAAGTATTATTCGCTTTATCAAGACTGGCGCCTAAAACTTGCATATCATCAACAAACAAACGCAGCTTGTCATACATTTTCGCTGCTCTGTTTGCTATCTCTTGAGCATTTTGCCCTTGGCGTTCATACCGCCATATATTATTAATCGTTCTTACTGCGACTAACAATGTTGAAGGACAAACTAACATAATATTCTGTTTAATTCCTTCATCAAGTAACTCGGGAGCCTCTTTCAAAGCAAGTAAATAAGCAGGCTCAATAGGGATAAACATTAAAACGTAATCCAATGAGCGAATTCCCGGTAACTGGTGGTAATCTTTACGACTCAACATACGCATATGATTGCGGATAGAAGCCACATGGTTTTTCAATGCTTGTTGCTGTTCATGTGGGTCTTCGCTATTGAAGTAATGTTCATAAGAAACTAGCGACATTTTGGCATCAACGACCACATCTTTACCTTCAGGAAGATGGATAATCACATCCGGTTGATAACGGCTATTATAACTTGTATTGATGCTAACTTGAGTTTCAAATTCACTTCCTTCACGTAAACCTGAGACTTCGAGAATTCTGGTAAGAATGGTTTCGCCCCAGTTCCCTTGAATTTTGTTATCCCCTTTCAAAGCTCGTGTCAGGTTAACCGCTTCTTTGGTCATTTGATTATTGAGCTGCTGTAATTGCCGAATTTCATAGGCTAAAGTGTGGCGCTCTTTGGCTTCTTCACCAAAACTTTGCTGAACTTGCTGACGAAACCCCTCTAATTGCTCACGAAAAGGTGACAACATCGCCAATAGGCTTTTCTGTTGTTGCTCTGATGCACGGCGCTCATTTTGTTCAAAAATACGATTTGCTAAGTTTTCGAATTGTGCTGTCAGCCGTTGTTCACTATTTTGTAAAATTCGCTGTTTTTCTTCGTTTGCTAGCTGGTTTTGCTCAAAACGGGTGATGACCTCGCGAAGTTCTGCTTCTTGTTCTCGGTTGATGTCCCTTTGAGTACGCAGTTCTTGATCTAGCCTGTCATATTCTTCTTTCCATTGCGCAAGGTGAATATTTTTTTCGTCACTTGCTGCAAGTTGACGGTTGAGTTGCTGCAGTTCCTGATCTTTTTGCGCAATTTTTTGGGCAATAGAGAACCAAGTGGCTAAACCACCAACTAAAACGCCACTCAACGCCCCAATAACAGCATATAAAAGAGAGGTATCCACGGTTAAATCCTTACTTTACAAAGTCTAGTGTAAGGTAATGGGATACTGTATAAGTGTCCAGAGGTAATTTAGCTATCAAAGAAAATTTTGCGAAGCGCTTCGCAAGCTTAGCCAATCCAACTTGCGAACCACTTTAGGCCCAGAGCCCCTGGCGCTAAAATACCAAATGCCCAAATCATCGCAGAAGCGATATTGGCGAGTTGGAAATGCCGTTGTGGCATTGCGCAAATCCCAGCAACCAAGGGAACAATGGCTCGTAAAGGACCAAAGAAGCGCCCAAAGAAAATGCCCCAGATACCCCAGCGGTCAAAGAAACGCTGCCCTTTATCAATCATTTGTGGGTTACGAGAAATCGGCCACATATGACGTACATTTTCTTTGTAATGATAACCAATCCAATAAGAGAGCCAGTCCCCAAAGAAAGCACCGAGTGCGGCCGCTAACCATATTGGCCAGAAAGCAATATTACTTTCGCCAATCAAAGCACCAAGTGCGAGTAAAATCACCGTGGCGGGTAACAAAAGTGATAAAAATGCCAGAGATTCCCCAAACGCCAAAAAGAAAATAATAGGAAGCGCCCATACTTCATGTTCGCGTGTAAAGTCCGTCACTATGGTGACAATTTCATGGAGTGTCACGGTCAGTTCCTTTCATAAGGGGATAATCAGAATACTGTAGCGAAAAAGTGGTAAATCAAAGTTAAACAAAGCAAAAACACCTTTGGAAAAACCGAGTTGTGGATACAGAAAAATGGATCATCCACAACTCATCTTACAGTTAGTGAAACTTAGTCCAAAAACTGACTTTGCAGTGCTTCTCGTTGTTGCCTTCCTAAGCCAAAATCTTTTTCTAGCCATTGGTCAACATTGCCATAATGGCTTTCAATGCTGTTTAGGGCCGTTCTCAAGAAGTCTTCACGTACTGAATAGACATACTCAAATTTTTTCACAATGCTTTCGTCCATCGTTTTTGCATGCTCTTCGAGTAAATGCTTGCGGTATGGCGCAAGTGTTTCATTAGTCAGTAAGTAATCTTCCATTACTGTGTCTAAATCTGCCCCTAACGCAAATAATACGAGTGCAGACCCGACCCCAGTACGGTCTTTTCCTACCGCACAGTGTTGCACGATCCCGCCTTTTTCTGGCTGCTTGAGTAAATTGACCAATTGGTGATAAGCAGGGTTGTTCAGCGGTAATAATTCATATAAACGAAACATGAAGGCTTGTGGATCAAACTGTTCCAATATTTCTGGTGTGAGTTTATCTAAATTCGCGGTGACTTCTTTAGCTAACGGATTTGCTGGAGCATGAACATAATGTGCGCCTTGCCAAATAACATCAGGCTTATCTAAGATTTCAGCTTCATCACGATAATCAATGATTTGGAAAAGATTTTGTGAACGTAAAACCGCTTCGTCTTCCTGTGTTAATCGGTCTAACGCACCGGAACGGAACAGGACTCCAGGCTTGATTTTTCCACCATTAGCGAGTTTTTTACCACCGAGATCGCGGAAGTTAATACCGCCTTTTAAAGGCAAAACAGAAGGATGAAGATAAGGTGTTGTTGACATAATAATTCCTTTTCGCCCTACAGCTTTTATTCCAGTTAACAACAAAACAAATGTAACCTGAATAATTTAAGGGCACATAATATTGATAATTGTTTTTATGACAATAACAGATCTAGCGAATAAGAGGATCAGAATATTTCCTGTAAATTAATTAACAATTGTAATATTTATAAAGGAAATAAAGAGAAATAAGGGATATATAAGAGGACTAAGCCCGCTTACTTTTTGTCCACAACCGAGTGAAAGCCAAGTAAGCGAGCCAGTAAATCACGGACTACAGTAAGCGGCGTGCAGCTTCAACCACAATACTTAATACGTTACCTTCCGTTTTCTTCAGTAACGCTTCATTTGGAATTTCTTGTTGGGTACGATTTACGATAACCCCCGCAACCATACCAGCACGTAACCCTTTACTGCTAGAACACATAGTCAGCAATGTGGCTGATTCCATTTCATAGTTCATTACGCCCATGTCTTGCCACTCTTTCATCGAACCTCTGAAATGACGCATTACACGGCCGGTATAGGTATCATAACGCTCTTGACCGGGGTAGAAGGTATCTGATGACGCGGTGACACCGACATGAACGGTTGCGCCCGCATCTTTCGCTGCGGCATAAAGCGCATTGGTACAGTTAAAATCAGCAACAGCAGGGTATTCTAATGGTGCAAAGTGTTGGCTAGCGCCATCTAAACGTACAGCCCCCGTTGTGACTAACACATCACCGACATTAATATCTTCTTGAATTGCACCTGTTGTACCAATACGTAAGAAAGTACGGATACCAAGTTGTGCCAGTTCTTCTACGGCAATCGATGTTGATGGACCACCAATACCCGTTGAGCAAACAATGACGGCTTTTCCGTCAAGTTCACCACGCCAAGAGGTATATTCACGTAATGACGCAAGGTGTACAGGGTTATCCATCAGACGTGCAATTTTTTCAACACGGTTAGGATCCCCAGGAACAATCGCTACGGTCGCACCCTGTAAGTCACTTTTCTTTAAACCTAAGTGGAAAACGTCGGACATTTCAAACTCCTTTACACAATGGCATCATTAAATCAGTCGATACTGATTAATCGTTATTTGTAATATAACGAGAAAACGATAAATTTTTAGTGATGAACATCACCTTTAATGAAAACAATAAAAGTTTGATTTCATTATTTAGTGATTTACATCACATATGTTCATTGATTTTATTTCTCTTTAACACCCATTGCCATCAGTATAGATGAAAGTTTGACATAACGACAAAAGCGCCCCTGATTACTGGGCGCTTTGATTATTTGGCAGAACTAAAAATAGTAACGCTATACTAGAGAATTACATCAAGAACGAGGACTCCAACTAGACCTATCGCCCACGCAATGGTGGTCGGAATAGACCAAACAATGATTTGTTGTTTAACGTCCTTAATTCCCATCATTCTGTTCACCACCCAATACAGGCTATCGTTGAAGTAACCGAAGAACAGAGACCCCATGGTTGCCGCTTGCGCCGCGACCAATAAGTTAATATCAGGTATTTGGCTAATGATTGGAGCAGAAATAGATGCTGCGGTAATCATTGCTACTGTACCCGAGCCTTGAATCAAACGAACCAAGGTCGCAATAATAAACGGAATCAATACAGGTGTAATTGGCAGATTTGCTACATGTTCAGCAAGAATATTTCCTGTGCCACTATCACGCAGTACCGCACCTAATGCACCACCAGCCCCCGTAACAAGCAGAATAATACCGGCTGCTTGTAAGCCTTCTTCCATACGGTCGATGACTTCTTCTTTTGTTGCTTTGGGCATTAATGTGTAAACAGAGATCAACACACTAATTGATAATGCGATAATTGGTGCGCCTAAAAATTCAAACGTTTGGAAGTACCAATTGCTTTCCATGCCTTGGAAAGATTCTGTTTTTAGAATTAACCCATTGATTGCATTTATGAAAATTAACAAAATAGGTGTGATAATTGGTAAAAGCGATAAGAACAGGCTGGGTAATGGTTTATTCGCTTTTTCTTCCATATAACGAGCGTGAACTTCTTTCAGGTCTTCGCTGCCCGTTTCATCTGGCATAAATTCAGGGTACTTAGTCCCTAACCATTTTGCATACAAAACAATACCGATAACACAAGGAATAGCGAGGCTCATACCCGCGAGGATCATCGCGCCAACATCGACACCAAAAATCCCTGCAACGCCTAAAGGCCCCGGAGTCGGTGGAACAGTATGGTGTGTCACCACCAACCCACCAGCGAGTGCAACGCCCAGAGTCAGTATGCTACGTTTACCATTTTTGGCTAATGCTTTTGCCAATGGATATAAAATCACAAAAGCAGAGTCAACAAAGATAGGAATACTGACAATATAACCGGTAATTGCTAACGCCCATTCTTCGCGTTTTTTACCTAGCCATTTGATAAAGCTATAAGCTATCTGTTCAGCAGCACCTGAAACTTCCAGCACCCTTCCCATCATTACCCCGAGTCCAATAACAATACCGATGCTACCGAGTGTTGACCCAAAGCCTTTTGTGATGACTGTCACCGTCTCTGCCGCGGTCAAACCACCGGATATACCCGCGATTGCCGCAGCAATTAGCATTGCTAATAACGCATGAACACGCGTTCGTAATACTAAAAAGATCAGGACAAATATGGCCACTGCGAGGCCAATAATAGGAATATAGGACATAGGCTATCTCCTACTTAGACGAACCGTGGTTGGTGATAAACGAACGGATCGCATCACCAAACGAGCCATCGGCACGGAAACCGAGACCCAATGCACGGCTGATATCAAATTTGCCCGGCCAGCTCGCCACAATACTGTTAATGGCTTCGTCAGGTTCAAAGCGAATCAGATCTACCGCTTCTTGGCCTGCAACATCACGTAACGCATCAATCATACCTTGGACGGTAACGGTGATACCTGGCAGGTTCACAGTGCGTGATTTACCGAATTTCTCAGCAGGGATACTCACTGCATGAATAAAGTTGTTAATCACAGTTTCAGGGCTCGATAACCATAGCGCGAGGTCAGGGGAGACAGGACAAACACTTTCAATCCCATTTAATGGCTCACGAATAATGCCACTTGCGAATGAAGAGGCCGCTTTATTTGGCACACCCGGACGAATACTAATGGTTGGCAAACGCATCACACGGCCATCAACAAAGCCTTTACGTGAATAGTCATTGACCATCAATTCACACATGGCTTTTTGAGCGCCATAGGACGACTGTGGGTTAACGACGCACAAGTCTGTGATGACATCAGGTAGCTCACCACCAAACACAGCGAGGGAGCTGGTGAACATAAATTTGATTGCAGGGTTCTTGGCACGAGCGACTTCCAATAATTGGCGAGTGGCTTCAAAGTTAACCTTCATTCCCAAGTCAAAATCACTTTCAGCGTGGCTACTTACGATAGCTGCAAGATGGAAAACCACATCGGTTTGTGCATCAATCAGTTTATCAGCTGCCCCTGCTTGCGTTAAATCTAACGCAACACAACTGACTCTGGCATCTTCAACCGGTGATGTAGGGCATTGAATATCGGCTAAAACAAGGTGGTCAAATTTTAAACCCTGGCGATTTTTAAGCAAAGCAGCGGCTAGCTGCTGGCCCAGAAAGCCTGCGCCACCAGTAATAATAACTTTCATTGTAATTCTCCTTGCTATAGCCTTTTAACTGGCTATGCAGTTTTAGGTAAGATTATTTATGTTTTATGTCTTGATTAAATGAAGTTTTATGTTTTGTTCTGTTATCCGCTGCACCACATCAGTTGGCAATTGATCATCACAAATGATGTCGTGCAATTGATTCAATGGGCAAACACGAAACATGCCATATTTGCCGAACTTACTACTGTCTGAAACCAGCACACAACGGCGAGCAACATCCAATAGCGTTTGTTTTATCTGAACTTTTTCCTCATGTGGAGTAGAAACCCCATGCTGCAAATCCCATGAACTGGTGCTGATAAAAGCAATATCAACATTGAGCGTTTTCAGCATCATCGCAGCCGTATTTCCGACACTAGAATGGTTACGTTTATCCACTAATCCCCCGGTGTGGTATAGGTTTAGCTGCGATTTATTCATTAAGTACTGCATAATAGAAAAATCATTGGTGACAATCGTTAAATTAAAACGCTCGCCAAGTACGCGTGCTATCTCAAAGGTGGTTGTTCCCGCATCGAGATAGACCACTTGCCCATCTTCAACTAATGAGCTGGCAAACTGGCCAATTTCACGCTTATGGCGATGATGCAACCGTGCCTTTTCACTCCAAGGTAGCTCTTGGCGCAATACATCATTTAACTTAACGCCACCACTGATACTGAGCACCTTCCCTTCTTCTTCTAACATCCGAATATCACGTCGCACTGTCATATGAGAGACATTCATTAACTCAACCAAGTCACTGATCGATACGGTTTGATGTTCATGCACGTAACGGTAAATAAAATCACGACGCTCAGAAGGGAGCATAGGTTCTCCTAATTATGAATTTGCTTGTTTAAGCCAGCCTAATCCATCTTCGGTACGGCCTGCTGGATGATATTCACATCCTAACCAGCCTTCATAACCCATTTCATCTAATTGCTTAAAAATCCATGGGTAATTGACTTCACCGCTATCCGGTTCATGACGATAAGGGACTGACGCTATCTGAATGTGACTAAATTTACCCCATAAACGCTCAATTGTTTTCAATAAATCACCTTCCATAATTTGGCAGTGATATAAATCCAACTGGATAAAGACATTTTCACGATTAATTTCAGGCAGTAATGCTTCAGCTTGTTTTTGCGTGGTCAAAAAGTATCCGGGCATATCACGGGTATTGATGGGTTCGATAAGCACACGAATACCGTGCTCAGCCATCACATCGGCCGCATATTGAATGTTTTTGATATAACACGCAGTTTGCTGTTCAAGTGTATAGTTATCATTCACTTTTCCTGCCATCGCATGAACTTGTTTACAACCTAACGCTTTCGCATATTTCAATGCGGTCTGTACGCCTTCGGCAAATTCGTTCTCACGACCTGGGATCGACGCCATTCCGCGCTCACCTTGTGCCCAATTTCCTGCTGGCATATTAAACAGAGCCTGAGTTAAATGGTGTTTACTCAGCTCACCAGCAATGACATCGGCATCTTCTTCATAAGGAAAAAGATATTCAACACCTTTGAACCCTGCATTTGCAGCTCGCTCAAAGCGCTGTATAAAAGGCACTTCGGTAAACATCATGCTTAGATTTGCAGCAAATTTAGCCATTTTCGCCTCGCTACTTTTGTGGATAACGACTTTCGAGCTGTTCAACTTGCTCTTGCGTTAATGTTGTAAAGCCATGTGGGCGTAATGTGATATATAAGCGAGCGGTATCTTCTAACTCTTCTGCATTGAAGAAAGCTTGTCTTAATGTTTTACCACCCACGACCGGGCCATGATTCGATAGCAATACCGCATTATGTGTCGGTGCTAATTTTGCAATTTCCTCACCAATTCGGTCATCCCCCGGTGGCAAGTATTCAATCAATGGCAGTTTCCCCACTCGCATCACATAATATGGTGTGATTGGAGGCAAACAATTTTTTGTATCTAACCCCGGCAAGCAAGACAACGCCGTTAACCAAGGTGAGTGAAGATGAACAACCGCTTGGCAATCAGGGCGTTGCAGATACATCGCCATATGCATAGAAACTTCTTTTGTCGGTTTATCTCCCCCAATCCAATTGCCTTGTGCATCGAGCTTACTCAGTTTGTTAGGGTCTAAATCACCAAAACTGGAGTTTGTCGGTGTCACGATAATCGAACCATCAGGTAACCGAGCACTAATATTTCCTGCGCCACCGCTACTGTAGCCGCGGTTAAACATTGATTTAGCCCAATCGACTAACTCTTGGCGCAGCGCCTTTTCATCACTCATTAAACATCTCCTGTGCAAACTGGAAGAAATTTTCTTGGCCGAAATTACCTGATTTCAGCGCCAACCAGTTACCGCTTGCTAAGTCCTGTACCCATGGCACACCAGGGGCGATTGGTGAACCAATACTTAATTGTTCTGTCCCAAGGCTTTGAACCACTTTTCCAGAGGTTTCGCCGCCAGCAATAATAAAGGTGTCATACCCTTGCGCTTTCAACAGCACGACAACTTCACCAAATACCTTCTCGACCGCGGAACTTGATTCCGCTGCGCCATATTTTTCTTGTGTCTGTTTCAATAATTCAGGTGATTGAGTGGCATAAAGCATTGGCGCTAAACCGGTTAGTTGCTGTGCTTGCACCCAATCAGCTAATGTTTTGGCATACTCTGAGTTATTTAAACATTCACCCACATCCAACATTTTTGCAGGAGCAACTTGCTGATAAGCTTGCACTTGTTTGTTGGTCATTACCGAGCAACTCCCCGATAAAACAACTGTTTTCCTGTTTTTACCTGTTGGTTTTTCACCTCGTTGCGTTGTGCCGCCCCATGAACATTGGCTATCCACATTGGCCAGTGCAGCACCGAGGCCGGAACCCCCAGTTAACAATGGCATCGCTTTAACCGCTTGTGCGATAGGAAGCAAATCATCCATCGTCAAGCCATCAACGACCGCGTAACTCACACCTTGTTGAGCTAATTCGGCAAGTTTTTGGCTAACAACGTCACTGCCTTTTTGAATATCATCAAGTCTGACTAAACCTGCTTTGCCTTTTGATTGCTTTTCCATCACACGCAATAAATTTGCGTCGGTCATTGGGGTTACAGGGTGATGCTGCATGCCACTTTCATTAAGTAGCTGGCCATTCACAAACAAATGACCATGAATAACTGTTCTGCCGTTAATTGGTAACGCAGGGCAAACTAATGCTAAGCCTGTTCCCAGTTGCGCCATCAATGCATCTGTAACGGGACCAATATTGCCTTTTTCAGTTGAGTCAAACGTCGAGCAATATTTAAAGAAAATTTGCTGACAATTCGCTTTTTGTTTCAGCCAATTGCACGCATTGGTCGATGCATTAACAGCTTCATCGACAGGACAAGAGCGGCTTTTTAAACTGATGACTATGGCATCAACATCTTGTGGTACCGGTGTGTTTTCATCGGGTTCATTTAATAATTGGACGACCTTCCAACCGTTTTGCACCATAAAGCCTGCGATATCAGTCGCACCGGTAAAATCATCCGCTATTACGCCTAACTTCACTGTCATGCTTTTTTCTCCGGTAAAGTAATACCTTTAAATGTTTTGATAACCGCGCTGTCATCCTGCAAACCAAAACCTTCATTGCTCGCTGAAATAAACATTTGATGGGCGGTTGAAGCTAGTGGGAGCGGGAAATTTAATGCTTTCCCTGTTTCCATCACTAGCCCTAAATCTTTGACAAAAATATCGACTGACGATTTTGGGGTGTAATCACCATCTAGAACATGTTGCATGCGGTTTTCAAACATCCATGAATTTCCAGCTGCATGGGTAACAATGTCATACATCACATCAAGGTTAATACCCGCTTTGGCGGCTAAAGCCATGCTTTCTGCAGCAACCGCAATATGTACCCCAGCTAATAACTGGTGAATCGTTTTGACGGTTGAGCCTAAGCCAACGTCATCCCCTACACGATATAAGCGCTCAGAAATAGCGTCAAATACGGGTGAAAGCCGCTCAAATAAAGCAGGCTCACCTGAAGCCATTATGGTCAACTTCCCTTCAGCGGCTTTAATTGAACCGCCTGAAATAGGCGCATCTACAAGCGGTAATTGATATGAGGCAAGGCGCTGAGCGATATTTTTTGTTTGCTCAGCGGAGAGTGTGCTATGCAGTACAATAACTGTACCGGGGCGTAATTGCTCAACAAGAGGCTGTTCACCCGAAAATAAAATCGCTTCAACTTGACGACCATTGACGACCACTAACAATAAAGCGTCAATCTCATGGGCGAATTCCGCTGCATTTTGTCCCACTGCAACAGCTCCACCACGAAGTAGGCTTTCGCAAGCACCTTGGTTTAAATCAAATCCATAGGTAGGAATGTTATTTTTTATAAGAGATTGTGCGATCCCCATCCCCATAGAACCTAGGCCAATCACGCCAACTTTATTAACGAAATTTCCCATAATGACCCCTGATATTGTTAATCTTCGTGACTGTTGTGAATTTTCACACAATAAAATTCACAAACACATGACTAACATCACATTTGAGATAATATAAAAAACCAACAAATAAAATGTAACCAATTGAATCAAAACAAATTAAATGAACAAAACCCTCAACACCCCCTTCACAAGATAATGTGATAAAAAATGTGATGCCCATTGCGTTTACTCACATTTAATTCACAAATGAAAAACCGTTATTTTTCTACTGCACTATATTCAATGCATCATTTCTATTGACCTAAAACTCAAATTGCTGAAAATAGCCGACTACAATTTTTTGAATAATGCTCCATACTATGGATGAGAGCATAAATTGGCTGATTGCCTAGGAGATAACATGGGGTTATTTGAGCAAATGATGGGTATGGTTGCAGGCGACAAAATGCAACAATTTCAATCAGTAATAAACTGGGTTGAGGAGCAAGGTGGCCTTCAAGGTGTTATCGAAAAATTTAACGAACAAGGCTTAGGTGGTGTTATTGCATCGTGGATCAGTGAAGGTAATAATTTACCTATCGATGCTAGCCAATTAATGCAAGTCTTTGGAAATGCCAATATCCAAGAGTTAGCTCAACAGGTTGGCTTAGAGCCTCAAGCAACCTCAGAAATGATTGCTAAATATCTTCCTCAATTAGTTGATAGTGCCACACCAAATGGCGAAGTTCCTGAAAGCCTCGATCTTGCTTCTATCGGTATGAACTTACTGAAATCTAAATTATTTGGTTAATATTTTCAAAAAGGCAGGTTTCCCCTGCCTTTTTGACACACTAGCTGATCACCATTTTACTGCTCATTTCTAAGCTGTTTCGCTGCCTCAACCATGTTGGCTAATGCTTGGCGAGTTTCTGGCCAGCCGCGAGTTTTTAAGCCACAATCTGGGTTAACCCATAAACGTTCCACCGGGACACGCTTCGCCGCCTTTCTTAATAATGCAACAATCCATTCCACATTAGGTACATTTGGTGAGTGAATATCATAGACACCGGGACCAATTTCATTTGGATAATCAAAATCTTCGAATGCGTCTAACAGATCCATATCTGAACGTGATGTTTCAATCGTGATCACGTCGGCATCCAGAGCCGCAATAGAATCCATGATGTCATTAAACTCGCAATAGCACATATGAGTGTGAATTTGCGTGTCATCATCAGCAATCGCAGCACTAAGCTTGAAGGCGTCAACTGCCCATTTGAGGTAAGCCGCCCACTCATCTCTGCGCAATGGTAACCCTTCACGCAGTGCAGGCTCATCGATTTGAATAATACCGATCCCCGCTTTTTGTAAGTCATCGACTTCATCACGTAACGCTAGCGCAATCTGTTTAGCAATCGTTTCACGGCTAACATCTTCACGTGGGAATGACCAACACAGAATAGTGACAGGGCCAGTTAACATCCCTTTGACCGGTTTCTCCGTTAAGGACTGAGCGTATTTTGCCCACTCCACGGTTATCGCTTCTGGGCGACTAATATCACCAATAATCACTGGGGGCTTAACGCAACGTGAGCCATAGCTTTGAACCCAACCATTTTGGGTAAATACATAACCATCAAAGTGCTCACCAAAGTATTCCACCATGTCATTACGTTCAGCTTCGCCATGCACAAGAACGTCGATATCTAAAATTTCTTGTTCTTTAATAGCTTGCTTAATATGTTCACTAATATTGGTGCGATAGTAGGTTTTATCCACATTTCCTTTTTTGAAATCTAAACGTAGCGTTCTAATTTCACTGGTTTGTGGGAAAGAACCAATCGTGGTGGTCGGCCATAATGGTAAGTTAAAGCGTTGACGTTGGCGCGCTGCCCGCTGTGGATATGGGCTATAACGCTCGGTATCCCCTTCACTGATTGCAGCCAGACGCTGAGCCACTGATGCATTATTCACTCGAGCAGATGTTTTACGCGCTCGAATAGGTGCACTGTATGTCTCTAATTCAGCAATGTGGCTGTCTGTTGGCTGATTTAACGCTTTAGTTAACAGAGCAAGTTCTTCGCATTTTTGGATAGCAAAAGCGAACCAGCTTTTTACTTCGGTATCTAAACGCGTCTCATCATTTAAATCGATTGGGCTATGCAGTAATGAACATGACGTTCCTACCCATATATCACGCTGACCTAAGAGCGGTTTCACCTGTAAAAATTTTTCACCTAAGTCCGCCTTCCATACATTACGACCATTAATAATTCCCAGTGATAATACCCAATCTGCTGGTAGCACTTGATGTAGTTTTTCAATATCATCAGCGCCTGCGACCACATCAACATGTAAACCTTGCACTGGCAATTGCTTAATCAAGTCTAAATGGTGGCTCACACCATCAAAATAGGTGGTTAACAACAGCTTTATATGACCTGACAGCGCTTGATATGCGTGCTGATAAGCTTGCTGCCATTGCTCTGGCAAATCTAACACTAATGCAGGCTCATCAATTTGTACCCACTCAAGGCCTTTTTCTGCTAAGCGAGACAAGATCTCCTGATATACAGGTAATAATTCATTCAATAATGATAAGCGGTCGAATGGTTCACCTTTCACTTTACCTAACCAGAGGTAGGTTATAGGGCCAATGATAACGGGTTTTACCTTGTGGCCTAATGCTAATGCCTCATCGACTTCATCAAACAACTGTGTCCAAGACAGGGAAAATTGTTGCCCTTTTTGAAATTCAGGCACGATGTAGTGGTAGTTCGTATTAAACCACTTCGTCATCTCACCTGCGGGAGCGGGTTTGCCCGTTGGTGCGCGACCGCGAGCAACACGAAATAAGGTATCTAAATCAATCGAACCATCTTCATTTTGATGGCGTGGCGGTACATTGCCCAATAGCAAACTGGTTGTCAGCACTTGGTCATACCAAGCGAAATCACCAACGGGTAATAGCTCAACACCTGCACTTTTTTGTTGTTGCCAATGACGCGCACGTAACTGATAACCGGTTTCTAATAGCGCGGCTTGGTCAATCTTGCCTGCCCAATAATCTTCTTGTGCACGTTTTAGCTCTCTTTTTAGACCGACACGTGGAAAACCAAGTGTATGATTTATAACAGACATATTGACCCCTTAAAATATTTAGCCGTCTAGATGTTTACACATCCATAATCAACAGGTACTGTATAAAGCACAAGCGCAAATTTTTCATTGTCACCGTGAAGGTTTCTCATGATCGAACTAAAACATTTAAAAACATTGCAAGCGCTCAGCCAATACGGTTCATTAGCGGCAACAGCAACACACTTGCACCAGACACAGTCTGCTTTATCACACCAATTTAGTGATTTAGAGCATCGGCTAGGTTTCCGGTTATTTATTCGTAAAAGCCAACCTTTGCGCTTTACGCCACAAGGGGAAGTCTTATTACAGTTGGCACAACAAGTCTTGCCATTAGTGAAAGATGCTATTCGAGTATGTAATGAGCCTGGGGTTTGTGCGTTACGCATCGCGATTGAATGCCATAGCTGCATTCAGTGGTTGACCCCTGCACTACAGCAATTCAGACAAACTTGGCCACAAGTTAGTGTGGATTTTAAATCTGGGGTGGCGTTCGACCCACAACCTGAATTGCTCTCAAGGGAATTGGATATTGTGATGACTTCTGACATCTTGCCAGATCAAGGGATCCACTATACGCCAATGTTTGATTATGAAGTGAAGTTGATTGTGGCGAACGACCACCCTCTAGCCAAGAAACCACATATTGACCCCCATGACTTGGCAGATGAAACGTTGCTTATCTACCCAGTACAACGGGATCGCTTCGATGTGTGGCGCCATTTTCTGCAACCTGCGGGTGTGTCACCTAACGTAAAAAATGTCGATAACACATTAATTTTAATCCAAATGGTCGCTGCTAAAATGGGTATCGCTGCACTTCCTCACTGGGCGGTTGATTCATTTGAAAAACAAGGGCTAATAAAAACCAAAACCTTGGGTAGCGGTTTGTGGAGCCGGCTGTATGCGGCCTGCCGTGAAGGAGAACAGCGCCAGCCAGCTATTGAAGCATTTACTGAGGCGACGACGGATCACGCTGTGGAGTACTTGTCTTATGTGAAGGCCGCGAAAGGATCCAACGCTTATGCACCCAAAGAGAAGCAACTATTAGGCTCGATCCTATGGTAAAACTCAGCCAATCCGGGTGTTGTTGCCAGATAGCAAAATTCACTAATAACCCCGCTGGGACCATCATGTTATTCATAATAGCAAGGGTTCCGGCATCCACTTTGGTTGCGCCATAGTTCCACATAAAGTAGCCAATGCCTGAAGCTGCAATACCCAGCCACAATAAGACGCCCCACTGGAGAGTCGTTGTCGGCATCATCGATTTATTACCAAATAGCAACCATCCAAGCAATGCAACTAGCGTTGCACCAAGGTAAAACCATGAGAAAGCCTGATGTTGAGGGATCGGATGTATCTCCATCAGACGTTTATACCCCACCTGTCCAATCGCAAAAAAGATATTAGCCAACTGCACAAAAAGTAAACCTAACCAAAAAGATTCACTCAAGTGGTCATAACGAATAATTGCCGCACCAATCACCGCTAATAATGAGCTAAACAGGTAGCCTTTACGCAGCTTCTGCCGTTCTAATAAGTCATAAATTAACGTGACGTATAGCGGTGTTAACACTGTAAAAAGCAAAAATTCAGCAACAGTAAGGTATTGATAAGCATGGAATACAAACAGGTACATGATGCCAAGTTGGCAAGCGCCCACTAGCATATAGAGCGAAATCACTTTAGCGCTAAACTGGCGCCAACGTAGGAAAGGTAAAAAAACCAGCGAAGCCAGTGCAACCCGCACTAATACTGAGAACCAACTATCTACTTGGCCCGCAAGGTATTCGCCGATAAGACTAAACGACGCTGCCCAAAGCAGCGTCGTGATAACAAGTAACCACATAATGCTGTATTTCGCCCCAAACTTAAGAATGTTGGCTAGAATACTCGCTTTTTGGTTTTAATGCTCTTTTTCGATCAAGACGGCTTCTAATAAGTCCAGATCGACCAACAGCGTTTGTAGCGTCTCATTACTGATTTTCTTGGTGGCGCGCAAGTGATAAAGCTCACCACGCTCTGCACGTAAAGCCGTTAAACGAAAACGTCGTTCAAGGTCTTCTATCAGCAAATTATGGTCAATTTCATCTTGCCCTGCCGTACGTCGTCTTAAATAACCCGTCACACGGGAAGCAACTTCACTGATATCTTCTGAGTCGAGTTTTTCATCAACGTCAGCAGATAAACGTTCCTGCATCTTATTTAAGCTGACAATCGCCACTTCAGCCATTGCGGCTTTTGCCATGCGGATTTCATTGGCATCGGCTTCTTTGTCGCCCACTTTAAAATTACGCAGCAGAAGCGGTAAAGCGACCACACCTGCAAAAATGGAAAATAAGATAACCCCCGCGGCAATAAATACTAACTGGTAACGTGCAGGGAATGGCGAGCCATCCGTTAAAAATAACGGGATAGAGAGCACACCCGCTAAGGTGATCGCCCCGCGTACCCCTGCAAAAGAGGCAAGCCAAAGCTCACGCACGGTATAGTTCGCAAACTGCAGTGGCCTTTTCTTTAAGAACAAACGGCTAAACCTTTTCATCAGCCATAGCCAACAAAAACGCAATAGCAGTAAAGCAAAATAGATAATTGCCACCGCGGCAAATAGCATCCACGTTTCTACGCTTGGGTCGAGATCCGCTTGGATAACGGACGTTTCCCAAATACCGGGCAACTGGAGCCCTAACATGATAAAAACCAAGCCGTTAAAGACGAATTCAAGCATCGACCAAACGCTATCAGCACGTAGCCTCATCGCTAATGGAGCGTTACGGATAACCCCCGATTTTGTAATGGTCATACCCGCCGCAACGGCAGCTAAAATACCTGAAAAACCAATATGTTCCGCAATCATGTATGATGCAAATGGCAGCAATAGCATAAATACAATTTGGGTTGCAGGGTCATCACCGCTCCAGCGGCTCATTAGACGTAATGATTTACTGTATAGCCAAGTCACGATGATACCTGCGAGTAGCCCGCCAACCGCAACTTTGAAAAATTCAATGGTAACGCCAGAGGCGCTAAACACCATGGTTCCCATGGCAATTGCTACCGCAAATTTTAATGCAACCAGACCAGAGGCATCATTCATCAATGCCTCTCCTTCTAGCACACTCATCATCCGTTTAGGAATACGCCCTTTTCCAACAATGGAAGATAATGCAACGGCATCGGTGGGCGATAATACAGCCGCTAGAGCAAACGCAGCAATCAATGGAATACCGGGCATCAACCAGTAAATTAAATAACCTATCCCAATAACCGTAACCAATACGAGAACCAACACTAAAATAAAAATTTCTCGACCGTTTTGAAAGAACTCACGGGTTGGCGTTTTCCATCCATCAACAAACAGCAAAGGTGGGATTAACAGAACCATAAAAAGTTCTGGGTCAAAGGTGACATGTAGGCCAAATTGTGGCCAAGCCAATAGCGCACCAATAGCGATTTGAATGAGAGGAAGAGGAATACGAATAGGAAGAATTTTAGCGGCCACCCCTGAAACAGAGACAGCTAAAATCAAAATAAGAATAGTAAAGAAAATTTCCATGTTGCCCTTACTGAATTAACCTAGCGACTAGAACCAAGAATTGCCTGCCGCCGCATAGTAAGAGATAGCACCGTCCAGACCATGATAATTGAGACCAAGCCAGCCACCAGTGGAAGTCATACACAGCCACTTGATTAACTGCCTTCTCTCTATTTTATCCCTAGCCATCCATTTTCGGGGAAAAAATTAAGACTTTACGATTAATTAATACAATAAGTTAAAAAGGTGGCAACATTGGCCACCTTTTTGAAGCAATTCACTTTAGATTGCCAATCCTGAAGCGTAAAATGCCACTAAAAGTACCGCAATAATGACAGTACCAATATTCAATTTGCGCCATTCACCTGCACAAATACGGCCGATAACCAAAGCGGCAAAGCCCAACATGATACCTGTGACAATATTACAAGTCAGAACAATGAACACCGCACATAATAAGCCAGACATTGAATCCACAAAATCATCAAAATCAAGCTTAGAAACATTACTGAGCATTAAAAGCCCAACATACATCAATGCAGGAGCCGTTGCATAGGCAGGCACCAAATAAGAGAGTGGCGATAAAAAGAGAATCAATAAGAATAGTACGCCAACCACCACTGCGGTTAAACCGGTACGACCACCCGCAGCGGTACCTGCCGCAGATTCAATATATACCGCCGCAGGAGATGCACCAATCGCCCCCGCAAAAATACTGCTCACGGAGTCTGCTGTTAATGCTTTACCACCATCAATAATTTGGCCGTCTTTATCCAATAAATTCGCTTGTCCCGCCACTGCGCGGATAGTACCTGTCGCATCAAAAACTGCCGTCATCACTAATGCAAGCAAGCTTGGCAATACCATTGGCTGTAATGCACCCATGATATCCATATTAAAAACCAATGAGAGCCCGTCATCACCCAATGAAGGCAACTTAAAGAAGCCCTGATATTTCACAGCAGGATCAAAAATTAAACCAATAATTGAAATCGCAATAATAACAAGGAGCACACCACCCGGAACGCGACGTTTTTCTAAACCAAAAATGACCGCTAACCCAATGAGTGACATCAAGACAGGGAAAGACGTAAATTCACCCAGAGCAACAGGCAGGCCTGCATTTGGGTTTTTGATCACTAAACCCACCCCATTAGCAGCGATTAACAGTAAAAATAAACCGATACCAATACCTGTACCATGTGCAATACCCATTGGCATATTGCGTAAAATCCAACTACGAATACCTGTAACAGAAATGATGGTGAACAAACACCCCATTAAAAATACAGCGCCTAGTGCCACAGGAATACTAATTTGCTGCCCTAACACCAGACTGAATGCAGTAAATGCAGTGAGTGAAATCGCACAACCAATCGCCATCGGTAAATTGGCCCATAACCCCATTAATAAAGAGCCAAAGCCAGCCACTAAGCAGGTTGCAATAAATACCGCAGTTGGAGGGAACCCTGCTTGCCCTAACATGCCAGGTACAACGATGACAGAATAAACCATCGCTAAGAATGTGGTTAACCCTGCAATGATTTCACGGCGAACTGAAGAGCCGCGCGCTGTTATCTTGAAAAATGAATCCAATTTGCAACTGGATGAAGCCTGTTGGCCTGACATGGTATACCTCTGCTGTTAATGGAAAACGAAAGCACTCAAGTACTGCTAACAACTAATCTATATATCGACGTAAACGATTACGTTTTTTCAGAAAAAACAAACTAACTGGGAAAAAATCCCAATAAAAACAGCTACGCAATCGTTTGGCTTTAAAACTAGAATAAAACATGTTGTGAGGGGAGCAATTATCATTCTAAACAGGGGGAATGATCAAGTATTTTTAGCATTTCTTACCCACTAACTGTTTTTTAACATCTAAATACCCAGATTCTTATGTAATGAACATTATTTTCAAATAACAATTCTTTTTAGTTACATTTACCTTACGTAAAAATAGCTAAATACCTTTCATATAGTGTCTGTTTAAAAAGTACGGTTATTTTTTTGATACAATCCTAGAATATTTTCTTACAAAACGAATAGCTGAAAATTTATTTATTGGTGGTAATATGCGTTATTTAAAAACGTACCTAAAAATACGCTCCCTATTGTTTTTTATAAAAAAACAACCATCACTCACTGAGTAAATATATATTTAAGTATATAATCTCAATTATTATCAACTGCAGTTATAGTTTCAATTTAATCCAGTAAAAACACATTAAAATGCCAAATAAAAATGCACCATTAATCATATTACAGCGGAGTATTTTATTACTTTTCATTAGTTTTCTTGCTATGTATTTATTACCAGGAATATATAGTCATAGCCCTTGGAAGCAAGATGAAAATTATAGTTTTGGTATTATTCAAACTATGTATGAAACAGGTAAATGGTTAGTCCCCACAAATGCGGGCGAGCCGTTTATGGAAAAACCTCCGCTTTATTATTGGGTTGCAGCAATTACCTCTCATTTGTTTTCAAGTTTTATCCCACTTTATGATGCCGCCCGTAGTGCAAGCTTATTTTTTTCGGTGATCAATTTTTCATTTTTTATTCTTTTGGCGCGCCGTTTTTTCCATGCCAAAGACTTCACCGATACCCGTATTTGGGTCGCTTTTGCACTGTATGCTTGTGCCCCCGGTGTTATCAGGCATAGCCATGATATGTTTACCGATGTTGCGCTGATGGCAGGGACGACTATTGGCTTGTATGGGTTATTAGGGCTGATACAACAACAAAAAATGCACATGTCTGCACTTTGGTTATCCCTTGGAACCATCGTCACCATGTTGTCAAAAGGTGTTTTTATCCCTGGTGTTCTCTGGATCTGCCTATTTTTATCGCCAATTTTTCTCGCTCAATGCCGAACTAAGCAATTTTGGTTATACAGCTTAACTGCAGGGTTAATTGCCTTTATTGCGATTTTACCTTGGCCTATCCAACTGTACCTTCAACACCCTGATTTGTTTATCGTGTGGTTTTGGGAAAATAATATCGGCCGCTTCTTTGGTTTTTCGGTTGAAAAATTAGGGGCAAAAGCTAATTTAACCCGGATCCCTGCGGCAGTTTCCTTATTTGCCTTTCCTTCTGGTTTACTGGCTGTTGCTTATTTTCTAAGGCATCCGGTTAAGCGTTTATTTAATTCTAACGAGTTTCTATTGGCGCTATTTCCTTTATTAGGTATCGTTTTTTTACAGATTTCAGCTTCTGGTCGGGCGTTATATTTACTGCCTAATATTGCCCCCATGGCCATATTAGGAAGCCAGACACTATTTTGTTTCCCAGAAAAGCTCCTCAATAATATTGCCCGCTTTGCAGCTGTTTTGTGGTCTGTACTTATTCTTTTTTTATGGGTCTGCTATTTCATCTCTTTGGCTGGCTATCAACAAGAATGGCTAGCTCCATTTGGCCGCTGGCTCCCTATGAGCTACCAAATGGCATTTTCTCCCGTTGTATTCATCTGTGCTCTGTTGATTACATTGGTATGGTTTTTACGCAATAAAATTATTCCAAACTTTATGCCACCTGCTTTTCATATGATGAAAAACTGGTTATTAGGCTTATGTGCTGTTTGGGGGGTAATTTTAACCTTATTTTTGGGGTGGATAGACTATGCAAAAGGTTTCGAAGGGGTTTTTGTCGATTTAGACCAGCATTTAACTGGCCAATTTACAGAAAATGATTGTATGGCATCTGATAATATTGGTGAATCTGAAGCACCGATGCTCTACTACTACGCGGGGGTATTACACCAACGCCAAGATCGGTTTGAAAAACCGGAACAATGCCGCTGGCTAATTGTACTCTCAAAAACGATTAAACCTGCACCGCAAGGCATGGAATTATTCTGGCACAATCATCGGCCGGATGAATTCAGAGAAAACCTCGTTGTGTATAAAGTTATTGAGTAATTTATTTGCGGTGCTCGCTGGCTGAGTAGAGCACCGCAAATGAGCTTATTGGGTAACTTGCTCAACTTTTTGGGCACTGTATTTTTCTCGTGTGAACCATAAAAATACAGTCACAGACAGAACCAATAACACCGGTAAGCCTACAGGTGAGATTGAAGTCGCAATTCCCGCAAGTAGTGGCCCTGATAAATTACCAATTCCCCACAGCATGGCAGCCGCAGCATTAGCAATGATCAACTCGTTCCCTTTGAAATATTGGCCGATTTGCACCAACGCAATAGTATAAATTGCCCCTGCTGTCGCCCCTAAGACAAACAGTAATACCCAAATCAGATAAGGTTGAGTTATAAGGAAAGGCAATAATAGACTGGCTGCAAGTGTGATAATGCCACAGATTCGGTACAATTTTTCTCTATTCATATGGTCTGCTAGCCAGCCGAAAGGAAGTTGCATAATGGCATCCCCAGCAAGAATAGCGCTGATCATTAATGCGGCAACCGCTTCTGTATGACCCATTCCCATGCCATAGATTGGGAATATCGATAAAATGGTTCCATCAAAAAAGGCAAAAAATAAAATTCCGCCACAAATACTCGGTGCAATTTTCACAAATTGAACAATTGAAAAATTAGATTTTTCGGCATTTTCGGCTAAACGGTCACCGACTTTTTGATCCATTAAAATAAATAGTGCCACAGAGATTAAATGGATCAACGTACAAATCAATAAAGGGGATTTATCTTCCACACCATAATAAGCAATAAAGGAAGGCCCGAGTAGTTGGCTTACTGTGAATACAGTGGTGTAAATTGCCAAAATACGGCCCCGTTTATTTTCAGGCGATAATTCGTTAATCCACGTTTCACCCAAGCAAATCAGCACACCGCTCGCCAAGCCTGTTACTAACCGTAACGGAAATAATAACCAAAGAGGTAATGTGCTCAATAATGGTAATAAGCTAATGGCAGAAACAATCGTTGCCAATAGCATTGCTTTTCGCTTACCTGACCAACGCACAATACGTTGAACGACAGGTGCAATTAAAAACATGCCTAATGCAGGTGCCGCTGAAATAATGCCAATATACAACTCATTGATACCATAATTATTTAGCCTAAGCGCTACCATTGGAATACTTAGCCCAATAACGATACCAATGACAGCAATACTCATTGTAATGGTAAAAATAGCAAAGGATGGGGAACGACGAAAATGTTGTAAACGCTGATTATCAGAGCTCATGTTGAAATTAATCTGTTTCTTTTTAACAAAATAACAGACTTTAACTCCATAAAATAGATTGTTATGAGAAATAAAAAACCACATCATTATTAGTAAAACCAATAATGTTCGCGATGATTGTAACACGACCTATATATTCTGCTATTTATCTTTATAAAACTATTTTTAATATTCTAAATACTTAAAGGACGAAGAAATATCGATAAAGCAGAGCAATACCTGATAATAAAATAATGACATTAATAAATTTTAAAAAACTTTCACGTGAAATTTTTAATGTTATATGCCGCCCAACCCACGTACCGATTAACATAGCAGGAGAAAACGCTAAGGCAATCAATAAAATATCCAGATTGAGATACACTCCCATCACCAAAAATATCACCACTCGAGTTAGCGTGCTAAACCCAATTAACGTCATTTGAGTGAGTCGAAAACGTTGTTTATCTTCAATTCGGCTCGATAAATACATGGCATAGATAAAACCACCACTACCAAATAAAGCACTAAAAACACCACCCACTAAACTAAATGGGACAACCAATGCCTTTGAAAAGGGTAATTTTGATTTTTTAGAAAAGAATGCATGTAATACATAACCAACAACAAATAACCCAAGTAATAATACGAGTATATCGGGACGTGTTTTTAATAAAATCGCAGCGCCAACTAAACTCCCTACTATCATTAATGGAATTATCCATTTAATTTCCTGATAATCCGCATTTTTGCCATCTTTAAATAAGTTCAAAACTGCGGCGGTTAGATCAATTAGCGCAAGAATTGGAACAATCATATTTAATGGCAAATACATGGCTAGCACAGGGGTTGCTATGAGGGCCGAACCAAACCCCGCCATACCAAAAACCAAATAAGCAAAAAGTAGCGTTGAGAAACAAATCGCCATTTCTAATGATAATAATTCAAACGGCATGACCTTAACTCCAGACGTTTTTTAACGTCCTCACTATAGGTTCTTTCAAATACAGAAAATAGTTTTATTTTTGTAGGGTTTTAAATTTCAAATCTATATCAAAAAACAAAATAGCCACTTTAAATACAATATACAACTAAGAGTGTATAATTTGCTTCACTGAGTGATACAGAACTAGCACAATAAATTAAAATTCAGGTAAAGACACATTGTGGATAAAAAAATTAATTTAAAAATCGGGCAGAAAATTCGTTTACTTAGGCAAGCAAGAGATCTTTCACTAAACGAGCTATCTCGTCTATCGGGGATCTCGAAAGCGGCTTTATCCAAGTTAGAATCTGGCGATTCAAACCCACGCATTGATACATTAGAGTCGATTGCCATTGCCCTGCGCTTTCCACTAAGCGATCTGTTTACACGGCAACATGAGGCCTATCCCTATTTTCTCAAAGCCACTCCCAATGAAAAAGAGTATTCACAACAGTTTAAGTTTCGCATTAGCATGGGAAATATCTCTGAAATTTGGCAATTAACCATGAAGAGAGGCGCTATCATTAATAGCCCCGCCCATATGAGTGGAACCCACGAACACATTATGGTGAATTCTGGCTCACTCATGTTACGGCTACATGACGACCAAAATATCGTCTTAGAAGCGGGAGATTTTTATGCTTTCAGTGGTGATTTCCCACATAGTTATCTCTGTATGGAGGGAGAGCTGCAAGCAACCGTCGTCATGACTTACTCTCACCTTAGTGATAGCGTTTAAATTGCGGCATGTTGTGCATCATAACTAATGCGCAACGTCCCCTTTTTAAATTTCATCGACTTAATTGAAAAATGCTGAATGTTATCTAGCGAAGAAACATGTGTTCCACCACAAGGCATTTCTTCAGTTTGGTCGATATAACTGATCCGCAAATCCCCCTTTTGCTTTATTGCAACGGCTCGCCCACTATGAAGGCTTTGGTTAACAATATCTTCAATGTATTGGCTATCTAGCTCTTCAAAAGGCGTGACATCCCCTTCCATCATGCTAAATTCCACCCGTGATTCATCAGGAAAGTGATGGCCTTTTTGTGCAAGCCAACCAAAGCGACGTAATTCCCAATTCAGCAAGTGACCAGCAGTATGTAGCGCCGCATAACGCTGACGTTTTTCCTTATCGACCCTTGCAACCACATTGCTATCTTGGCTCAAAATGACATGTTCTGGTAAGTATGCCACAATCAAGCCACCCCATTGTTTCTTAATACGAACAGTAATATCATTCACCCAAGCTGTGTCCATGGGTTGCCCACCACCTTGTGGGTGGAAAATATTATCTTTTAAAGCAACCCAATGCCCCTCATCATCTTCCCCTTGCGCCAGTAAGGAAGTTTCGATTTCATACTGATAAGTGTTCGATAAATAGATGTTATTTTGCATAGATTCATACCTGTTTGTTATTCAATTTACCAAATAGAAACCCACAATACATTCGAAAAATTATTGTTCAGCAACTGAATTTATATCACTTTCGTTCGCTTTAGGAAACCCCATTTAACACTATGATTAAATATCAAACAAAAATAGCCCACACAGTTGAATGGGCTATTCGGTCATAAACTTAATCTCAGAATTACTGCAAATAACTTTCCATTGTTTCGAAGAGGCGCAAATCATCACTAAAGCGTACTTCTCGAACATCTTCTAGTTTTTCAACTTGGTTAATCATTTGCGACAAGCGCTCATCTTTTTGTACTAATAGCCATATACGGCTTTCATCTTTATCTTTAATCGGCATACAGAGAATGCCATCAACGTTAAATGCTCTACGGGCAAATAAACCACAAATATGTGACATTACACCTGGGTGGTTACGAACGATTAGCTCTAAAGCAATCGGATGATGTTCAAATACCATAATTACGCTCCAATCATATCAATGTTAGCTGCACCCGGTGGAACCATTGGATATACCTTCTGATTAACATCAATCAAGGCATGGATCAAACATGGACCTTTGGTATTCATTATCGCTTCTAACGCCATTTCAGGGTCTGCTTCATTATTTAAATCGCAAGTTTGCAAACCAAACCCTGCCGCAATTTTGATAAAGTCAGTTTGGTACGGATAAGCTGCAGCAAATATGCGGTTTTCAAAAAATAAATCTTGTTGTTGATGAACCATTCCTAATGCTTGGTTATTCATTAAAATGATTTTGATATTTAACTGATGTTCCGCTGCGGTTGCCAGTTCTTGAATATTCATCATCAAACTGCCATCACCAGAAAAGCACACTATCGTTTTTTCAGGTTTTGCTAACGCCGCGCCTATCGCAGCAGGCAGACCAAACCCCATGGTACCTAACCCTCCTGATGTCAGCCATTGACGTGGACGAGACAGAGGATAAGCTTGAGCTGCCCACATTTGATGCTGACCAACATCCGTTGTCACAATTGCATCTTCACCTGCCGCACGTGCTGTAGACAAAACTAAGCCATAGTGATTCAGCGGGTTATCCGCATCACTGAAATTCAGTGGATATTTCTCTTTTAATTGATTTACTTGCGCCATCCAATCAGCGCGCTCATTACGTTCAACCAAAGGCAATAACAGCTCCAATATTTGCCCCGCATCTGCATGAATAGCGATATCTGGGCGCTTAATTTTGCTGATTTCTGCTTTATCGATATCCACATGGATGATTTTCGCGTTAGGACAAAATTTCTCTGCCTTGCCTATCGCCCTATCATCAAAGCGTGCACCAATAACAATCAATAGATCCGATTCTTCCATTATCATGTTAGTACTTGCCGCAGCGTGCATACCTAACATACCTAAATATAACGGATGCCTCATCGGGATAGTACCAAGTGCCATTAAGGTCATGGTTGTTGGTAATGAGGCTTTTTCCGCAAATGCGATTGCCGTTTCTGTAGAATCGGAGCTAATCACCCCACCACCAAAATACAATACTGGACGTTTCGCGTTATTAATCATTTCAGCCGCTTGCAGAACTTTTTCCATGTCAAAAGCAGGAGCTTTATCTTTCGGTAATACTTCTGGTATTTCAGTTAGTTCAATTGTGGCAGTTTGAACATCTTTTGGAATATCAATCCAAACAGGTCCAGGGCGGCCTGACTCTGCAATACGAAAAGCATCACAAATCACTTGTGGCAATTCATTGATATTACGAACCAAATAATTATGTTTCGTCACTGGAATCGAAATGCCATAGGTATCAACCTCTTGAAAAGCATCCGTGCCAATCATTGACGAAGAAACTTGAGCCGTAATACAAACCAGCGGGATAGAATCCAGTTTTGCATCGGCAATAGCAGTCACTAAGTTTGTTGCCCCAGGCCCACTTGAAGAGATACAAACTGCGGCTTTTCCTGTGGTACGCGCAATTCCCTGAGCAATAAAACCTGCTCCTTGCTCATGGCGAGCCAGTATATGACGGATTTTCTGGCTTTGCCCTAATGCATCATAAAAAGGCAAAGCCGCTCCCCCAGGAATGCCAGAAACGATGGTAATACCGTGTTTTTCCAGTAAATGTACGATTAATTCTGCACCCGTAAAGCGGGTTTTATGTGGTGTTGTGGTGCCCGATTCGCTCATCATAATTATCCTTTGCTAGCCTGCGGACTCGAGCGAGAAGTGATAAAAAACCCCGCTCGGTTTGCGCCGGCGGGGTTTCTAAATCTACGTTGATTTGTACCCGTTACGGCGCTAAGCCCACGACCACCACCACACGCACGACCACCGCGGCACGTGGCGCGGTTAGTAGTAGGTTGGAATGATGAATAGTCATGTTCACGGGTTCTTCCTGTTTAGTCTGTCTAATTTATTGATTATTATTTTTCAGTTTCTTTTCTTAAGAAAACATAAATTTCGTAGCATGACAATCATTTTTTCTTGTTTTATTCCAAAGGAATGGTAATTGCGACATTCATCACACCCCATTCCAGTAGAGATATTATCTAGAAAAATAAAAAAATATAGAATTAATCACCATTCAAAATCCCAGCAAAAACCTTGACTTAAAGTTAACTTTAAGTTGTATCCTTTACTCCAACTCAAGGGGGTTCGCTCTTGATGGAAACATTAACTAATTGATTTTTAATTAATAAACAGAGGGATATATGCCAAAATCCGTTTGGTGGTTAACCATCACACTTGCATTATTTATCACAGGAAATGCTATTGTCCTTTCTGTAGCAGTGGTTATTGGCGAAAAACTGGCTATCAACCCAACGTATGCGACAATTCCACTGGTAAGCCAATACGTTGGCTTAATCTTAGCAACTATTCCGATCGCGTTTTTAATGCAAAAGTACTCGAGAAGAGTAGGCTTTATTATTGGTAATATCGGTGGGTTAATCGGCGCAGGCTTTTCTATTCTGGGCGTGATAGAAAGCCATTTAGTTTATTTTTCCATCGGGTTATTTTTCACTGGTATTGCTATTGGTACTGCACAACAATTCCGTTTTGCTGCTATCGAAGAAGCACCAATTTCTTTGCGAGCAAAAGCTATTGGCCTTGTCATGAGGGGAGGTATCGCCGCCGCCTTAATCGGCCCAACATTAGCCATTACTACCCAAAGATTTTTTGCAGAGCACCCGTTTGCAGGGCCATTCATCACGTTAGCCGCCATCTATGTGATCGCATTTATTCTATTATTAGTTGTGCCATTAAAGAAAATAGAGAAAACGCCATCGGATGAAGCGTTAGTCAAACGCAACTACAGTGCATTGTATTCACAACCTATTTTAAAATTAATCGCCATTGTGAGCGCGGTTGGATATGCCATTGTGGTTTTCACCTTTGCCTCAATACCGTTATCCATGAAACAACATGATTTCGCCTTTTCCTCTATTGCGATTGTATTTCAATTCCATGTATTAGGTATGTTTGCACCATCATTTTTCACTGGAACATTAATCCATCATTTAGGGGCAAAACGCATTATTTTCTGCGGTATCATATTGTTAATTTTATCAGCTACTATGAACCTGCTAGGTAACCATTTTTACAATTATTTGTTGGCGGGTATTTTTGTCGGTGTCGCCTGGAATTTAATTTTAATTAGCACCACTAACTTATTACCACATACCTATGAAGCTCATGAACGCGCTAAAGTGCAAGGAATGACCGACTTTCTTATCTATTTCTTCGGAGGAATAGGTAGCTTAGGGGCAGGAGTTCTTTTCTTTATATTCGGTTGGCAGACGATGAATGCCCTATCTGTAGTCATTTCCACCACCATTTTAATTAGTTTTTGGAAGCTAAAAAAATATATCCCCAAACGCCAATGAAAAGTTACATCACTGTACGATGGTTTTATATTCAGAGAGCCTAATAGTTTTATCTATTATTAATCGATATCATGATGAATATATCTCCTTAAGATAAACTCCACTGGCTATAAACTAATTAAAAATCGGTATTTTGTCTATTTTGCCAATTAACAAACTGTATTCAACTTTGTTTACTATTTATTTATTGGCTATTGACTGAATGAGGGATAAGATTAAAAAGTAACTAATAGGAAGATATTATGTATAAAGAAATCCCTGTTCCCTGCAATGGGAAATACACAGAATTTCAATCTACAGTTGTTAATGAAATATTAGTTTGGATTGAAATGAACTTAACCAGTCGTCTATTACTTGATGATATCGCACTAAAATCAGGATATACAAAATGGCATTTACAAAGAGTATTTAGAAAAGTCGTTGGTATGCCTTTAGGTGAATATATTCGCCGAAGGAGGATCTGTGAAGCCGCTAAAGACCTATGTTCCACCGAACTCCAGGTTATTGATATTGCATTAAAATACCAATTTGACTCCCAGCAATCTTTTGCAAAGCGATTTAGAGCTTATTTAGGTACATCACCGTCAATCTACCGACTGTCCGGTGAAAGTCAAAATGACCCATTACTACTGGAACCTAAAGTAGCTTGATACGCTAATATGAAAATAAAATTTATATTTCCTTTTTTAATAACACTACCAATACAAAGCCCTATGTAAGTTAATTACTAGGGCTTTTTTATTTTCTATTCATTTAAGAAACTCTTAATTTAAGATTAATAAACTCTTAAGGTTTTAGTTTTATATTTAGTTTACCATGTTAATAAAAAAAATAATTTTCTGGATATATAATTTTAATTTTATTATTTATTTTATTTGCATACTCTGATAAGCAAACAAAGTAGAACAGTAATTAACATAAAGCAGAGAAAAAACCGTTTAGTTAAGCCTAATATTATCAACTTTCTGATCCGGTACTCTGGGAGTATTTGTCCCAAGCGTAAAGGTAGAATCTTGACACTTTCATTAACAGCACTTTCTCAACTCAGGCTGCTCCCTCAAAATCAAATAGGTAAGTATTCGAAAGCGGGCTGTTTTTAACAAACATTGAATCATATTCTAGTAAGATCTCAGTGAAAAAATCCATTTTCCACTCTTACCCTCAACTCTATATCAAACCTTAGTATTTTTGCTCAACTAACTGTGGAGCCAAAATCAGGCCACTATACTGCGATGACTTCCTGAACTAGCGTCTATTTATTCATAATCATGAATAAATCCCTCTATTTATTATTCTTAACTTGATAACGTACCGGACGATTGAGCTTCTTCACCACGCCATCATCAACAGCGCGTTTCAGCCATTCAGTTAACTGAGACTTATGAAGCTGAGTGCTTTCAACTAGCGTATCAAGGGTAACTGGCTTTTCAGCCAATTGTTGAAGCTCGGAGGCAAACAGCTGATAAAAATCGACAGGCCCTGCTGGCGTAGCTTCGCTTTTGGTTGCCTGCTCTGGAATAGTCTCAATATTTGCCTGACTTTTGCTAACGACTATTTCACGCTCTGACTCGATAACGTCTTCTTCAAGCTCAGATTGTGGCTCAGGACTAGACTGAGGCTGAAAAAACAATTCCGACTGAGCAGGCATGGAAAATAAATCGCCTATCTGCCCTTCTACCTGATTCTCACAGCCACCTTCATTACTCATTAAATCGGAAATAGTGAAGGCTTGAGAGTCTGCCTCCAGCCAACGACCACCTTTGGCAACCAAATCGGCATTCGCGGCATCTTTATCAGTCGTTTGTTTAACCCACAGAGGCACCCATGTTTTTTTCAGATTTTCTTCTGCACCGTTTAGTGTACCGCCTTTTTTACCTGAGTGAATCACCAGAGAGCTATCCGCAAGGCAATAGATATATTTATTGCGGGCCATAGCGTTACCTACACTGAATCCTGCCTCAGGGTAGAAAGGCGATACCAACACAGTATGACCATCCATTACCCCTTTTCGCCACTTGCTGCTGGTTGATGCCTTTAGCAGGCTATCGGCCATAATGCCGATCACCACTCCACCTTGTTTGATGGCACCCTGCATTACCGTTTCGTCGACCCCCCGTGCACCGCCAGAAACAATGGCAATACCCTCTACTGCGGCTTTCTCTCCTATCTGTTCGGTAAAGGCCAGATCAGGCTCACTGGCATTTCGCGAGCCAATAACCGCCAAGCCACCTGCATTTAACAAGGATTTATTACCGCAGCCAAATAACACCGGCGGACAATCGGTTTTCAACCGTTGCTTTAGGCGTTTTGGATATTCTGGATCTGAGCGGGTTACAACCCAGAGACCAGCCCGTTGCCATTTTTCCATAGCCAGTGCAAGGCTATGGCCACGACTCAACAATTCAATGATTCTCTCCATGCTGATACGCGCATCGTACCAACCATGCAGCAATGCTTTCGGGTCGGTCATCAACAAGTCGGCGGGAGTGGTGGACTTTTCTTTTAGCCATAAGGCAAAGCGTCCCCACTCCGTATTAGTCAGCGGCTTGGCAGCTTCGCTACTAGTTTTCGAAAAATAACTGGTCAGCAGCAAGGTCGCTTGCGCCGTAGGTGACAATAGAGTGGATTCAATCATGAGTCTTTCACCGAAGATGAAGCTAGTGCCACAGGATAAACTACTCCGCTGCCTGCTTGCTGTAAGAGTGCTGCAATGACCGTCAGCGTCCAGCCGGAGTCTACTATGTCATCAACTAACAAAACTGGCTGTTCCCTATAAAGCTGAGTTACAGCAAACGCACCATCTAGATTGCGACATTGATGGAAACGATTCTGCTGGCCTTTTTGCGGCTGGTTGTCTTTGACTTTGCTAACTGCATCCACAAATGGTAGACCTAATCGTGCAGCCAGACGACGTGCAAAATCCGGTACCAGTTCAGGATGATTACGCGATGGCACGCAGCACACCCACTGTGGCGCAGGATCCGGCTGCCAGCGCTGAAGAAACATTTCCGCCATGGCTTCAACCAACTCATCGCTGAAACGCCCGGCATGCTTGTTGTCAGCAACCGTACTACCCCAGCCAGCATCCCCCCAGCGGGATAAAACACGGCCTTCTTGTGCGCGAAGTTGCTGGGGTAGATTACCATGAAAATCGTAATCCAGAAAGGAATTGGCCGCCACTTGTGCTTTAGGGGTAATCACCATTTCCGCGTGCTTAAGGAAGGTACCTGCACGATGCACCAAAGCAGGATCAATCGGAGTATTGATGACGGCCTGCCCTAGGCAAGATGAACATTTATTGCAAGGCGTAGGATCGAGATCATCCAGCGCCCGGCGCAGAAAAGTCATTTTGCAGCCAGTATCATTCAAATATGCCTGAACCTCTTGCCATTCGTTCTCCCGCTGCCCGATTAAGTGAGCAATTCGGGCATGATCCATTTGGTAACGAACCGGTGTTCTAACCCAACGACTTCCGTCTTTAATGACAGGTGCAGGGTTTTCCACGCTCAGCAGCTTTAATACTTTTTCAATCTGGCCATGCCGAAGGTTGGTTTGCTCCTCAATGCTACGGATCGACACACCATCGTTCTGCTCTAGAACTGACAAGATCTCATTAACATGCTCCTCTGAAGGAAAAGCCGAGTCGCGGAAAAATTCATGAATATCCTGATCTTCAACACCCGACATCAACATCCCTACAGCATAAGTAATACCACGACCGGCGCGCCCTACCTGCTGATAATAGGCAACGATAGAGCCCGGCGCTTGATAGTGAATAACAAAACTTAAATCCGGTTTGTCGTAGCCCATCCCCAAGGCTGTGGTAGCTACTAATACCTTTAACTGGTTATTGAGCAGCAGTTCCTCCAGATACTGTCGATATAAGTTGCTATTTTCAAAACCATCTGCTTTAACGCTGCCGTGATAAGCTCTGGCGTCTATGCCATTATCACTTAACCATTCAGCTACCTGTTCGGCATCCCGTACTGTTAAGGTGTAAACGATACCTGTGTTCGGTAATGTAGGTATCACCTGCGCCAACCAAGCCAATCGAGAAGCCTGGTCGGGCAATATCATAGTCTGCAATGCAAGGCTTTCTCGGATCAACTGGCCTCGATGGATTTGAATAGTTCCAAGCTGAGTTTGAATATCCTCAACTACACGGTTATTAGCTGTTGCTGTAGTCCCCAGTACCGGCGTATTGGCAGGCAACCGGCGAAGAATATTCACTATTCGACGGTAATCGGGGCGAAAGTCATGACCCCAGTCCGAAATACAATGCGCTTCATCAATCACCATCAGAGCGATACGATCGGCAATGGGTTGTAACACGGTTTGGATAAAGTTGTCGTTGGCCAAGCGCTCAGGGGAAATCAACAAACAATCGATTTGATTATTCAGAACCCGCTGGGTCACCGCCTGCCAATCGTTTTGATTGCTTGAGTTCATGGTCTCGGCGACAATACCCAAACGCTGCGCCGATTCGATCTGGTTACGCATCAAAGCTAACAAAGGCGAAACGATAATAGTCGGTCCCATCCCCCGATCACGGAATATTTTGGTGCTAATAAAATAAACCGAACTTTTACCCCAACCGGTGCGCTGCACCACTAACAGCTTTTGACGATGATTCACCAATGCATCAATAGCTTCCCATTGGCCATCGCGGAATTCGGCGGCAGGATTAGCTAAGGCAGCTTTTAGTAATTGTTGGGCTTGGGCTCGATTCATGATCACTCCTTGATTTACATGGTTAGCTCGTTACTCATAAGTTTGAGCCGTAGCTAGTCGTGGGCTTTAGGGCATCAGCAGATTTTCACAGTCGTTTTTCAATTACTTCGATGTTTTCCAGTTATGCCGTCGGGCCAAATTTCTAGTTATCGTCTGAACTACTGCTTGCTGATTTAATGACTTCACTCACTCTTGCTCGGTTGTGCTGGGCGGCGATATATTGCTCCAGCTCGCTTTGTTTAAATCGCCAGGAGTTACCAACTTTAAAGCCTGGTAGTTCACCACTTGCAGCCAAACGGTATATAGTTCGTTCATTCACCTTGAGGTAATCGGCCACGTCTTTGATAGTCAATATGGGGTTACTCATGACGAGATTCTTCACCAATGTCGAAAAAGTACCAAAATGTCAATATATAGGATCTGGAAAGGAGATCAAGTAAGAAAAACTTTCAGTCTTATTGATCACCAAACATTCTTTGGTAGTCTGCCTTATAATAGTTGACAGGTATGTTTTTGACCAATCCATTGATTATGTGATGGACGTTGTGACTGGTGAAATCCACTTTGATACTACTGGAAACATATTCGGACTATTAAAACCAGAAATGTACCATGGACATAATTTTCAAAATACCGATGAACTAACTGAAAAAATTGACGAATATATAGAGTATTACAATACCAAATGGGCCAACTCCAAACTAAAAAGCCTGACTCCGGTTGAATATCGAAATCAGGCCTTACAAGCCGCTTAGCTAAAAATGTCCAACTTTATGGGCACTTCACAATTAAAGGACTTTAATTTTCATTTATTAAAAATAACTCCAAGATAAATCCTAGAACGGAATATCGTCATCGAAGTCCATTGGTGGTTCATTGGTTTGTGGAGCAGGCGCTGATGAGCGTGCTGCAGGGGCTCCGCCGCCACTAAATTGCTGTGCTGCTTGTGGCTGCTGAGGTTGACCCCAACCGCCTTGGCCGCCTTGACCTTGTGATGGTGCATCACCGCCACGGCCGCCTAACATTTGCATTGATCCACCGATATTCACAACAACTTCTGTCGAATAACGGTCTTGACCACTTTGGTCTTGCCATTTACGTGTTTGCAGAGAACCTTCGATATAGACTTGTGAACCTTTTTTCAGGTATTCACCGGCTACCTCAGCAAGTTTGCCGAAGATAACCACGCGGTGCCATTCGGTTTTTTCACGCATCTCACCGGTTTGCTTGTCACGCCAACTTTCAGAAGTTGCCAGAGTCAGGTTTGCCACAGCTCCGCCGTTAGGCATATAACGGATTTCTGGATCTTGTCCTAGGTTACCGATAAGAATTACTTTATTTACGCCTCTGCTGGCCATTTATTACTCCTGATGCATTGAATTTTAATCTCTGGATTAGCCGTGAAGTTTACCACGACCTCGCTTTTTTGCACCACGAAATTGAAACTACTGAGCGTTATTGCGAAACGCTTTCCAACTTTTGGTGAAATTCTACCGTGCCAATTTTCAGTATAGACATAAAATAATTCGCACAGCATCTATCTTTTCGATAAATTCAGATCGCTGTTTTTCTGTTTCACTATTAAAATCTTACTCTAAATAGTTCAAGCAGTGGCTAGGCGGCAAGCGAAGATATCGCAGAGAGCAGCTAACACCGCCACGGTTTGAAATATGACGAATAGGAAATACTGTATATCCATTCAGCCATAAATATGTGATAATAGTCTCTTGCGATTGTTCAATATCAAATCATCCGGGAAGTGGTAAATGGATAATATCGAAGTCCGCGGCGCACGCACGCATAATCTGAAAAACATCAATCTCATCATCCCTCGCGACAAACTCATTGTTATTACTGGGTTATCTGGTTCAGGGAAATCATCTTTAGCTTTTGATACCCTGTATGCAGAGGGTCAGCGCCGTTATGTTGAATCTTTATCTGCTTATGCTCGCCAGTTTCTTTCTTTAATGGAAAAACCGGATGTCGATCATATTGAAGGGTTATCCCCTGCGATTTCGATTGAACAAAAATCCACTTCACATAACCCACGATCGACGGTCGGAACCATCACAGAAATTCATGACTATCTGCGGTTATTATTTGCACGTGTTGGTGAACCTCGCTGCCCTGATCACGACATACCACTTGCTGCTCAAACTGTTAGCCAGATGGTCGATAATGTTCTGGCTCAGCCCACCGATCGCCGAATGATGCTACTTGCGCCTGTCGTTAAAGAACGTAAAGGGGAGCACGTTAAGTTACTCGATAACTTAGCCAGTCAAGGTTATATCCGCGCCCGAATTGATGGAGAAGTTTGCGATCTATCCGACCCGCCAAAGCTCGAATTACAGAAAAAACATACGATTGAAGTGATTGTCGATCGTTTTAAAATTCGTGATGATATTGCTCAGCGTTTAGCCGAATCCTTTGAAACTGCATTAGACCTGTCTGGCGGTACCGCAATTGTTGCAGATATGGATGACGCCAATGCAGAAGAACTGGTTTTTTCTGCCAATTTTGCCTGTTCCGTTTGCGGCTACAGCATGGTGGAACTTGAACCTCGCCTATTTTCTTTTAACAACCCTGCAGGTGCCTGTCCGAGCTGTGATGGCTTAGGTGTTCAGCAGTTTTTTGACCCCGAAAGAGTCATTCAAAATACTGAAATCTCACTCGCGGGTGGTGCAATTCGGGGTTGGGATCGCCGTAATTTTTACTATTTCCAAATGCTGATGTCATTAGCTGAGCATTATAAATTTGATGTGGAAGCCCCTTATGACACTCTGAGCCCTGCCATTCAAAAAATTATTTTATACGGCTCAGGCAAAGAAACGATTGAGTTTAAATACCGTAATGATCGTGGTGACATCACCGTGCGCCGACACCCTTTTGAAGGCGTGCTCAATAATATGGAGCGTCGTTATAAAGAAACAGAATCAACGGCTGTCCGTGAAGAATTAGCGAAATATATCAGTAACCGTCCATGTGTTTCTTGCCATGGGACTCGCTTACGTAAAGAAGCACGCTTTGTATTTGTTGAAAATACGACATTGCCTGAAATCGCAGATTACAGCATTGGCCACGCAATGGAATTTTTCCAGAACCTAAAACTCACAGGTCAGCGCGCTCAAATCGCAGAAAAAGTTTTAAAAGAAATTGGCGATCGCCTGAAATTTCTCGTCAATGTTGGGCTTAATTATCTGACACTTTCACGTTCTGCTGACACCTTGTCTGGTGGTGAAGCACAACGCATTCGTTTAGCAAGCCAAATTGGTGCTGGTTTAGTGGGAGTGATGTATGTTCTTGATGAACCTTCAATTGGCTTACACCAACGGGATAATGATCGCTTACTTGAAACATTGATCCATCTTCGTGATCTAGGAAATACTGTGATCGTCGTTGAACATGACGAAGACGCGATCCGCGCTGCAGACCATGTGATTGATATCGGACCCGGTGCTGGGGTGCATGGTGGGCAAATTGTTGCCCAAGGAACACTGGAAGATATTGTCGCAAACCCAGATTCACTCACTGGTAAATTTTTAAGCGGTGAGCGCAGAATTGACATTCCACAAAAACGCGTTCCAATTAATAAAGATAAAATGCTGACGGTGTTTGGGGCCAAGGGCAATAACCTGAAGAATGTGACATTAAAAGTCCCTGTCGGGTTATTTACCTGCATCACTGGTGTGTCTGGCTCAGGTAAATCAACACTAATAAACGATACGCTATTCCCTATTGCTCAACGCCAATTAAATGGGGCGACCACCATCACCCCTGCCCCTTATTTGGATGTAGAAGGCTTAGAGCACTTTGACAAAGTCATTGATATTGACCAGAGCCCAATAGGCCGTACACCACGTTCCAACCCTGCTACCTATACCGGTGTTTTTACACCTGTTCGTGAATTATTTGCCGGTGTGCCTGAGTCTCGAACTCGTGGTTATAACCCAGGGCGCTTTAGCTTTAACGTTAAAGGCGGCCGATGCGAAGCTTGCCAAGGTGATGGCGTCATTAAGGTTGAAATGCACTTCTTACCTGATGTGTATGTCCCTTGTGACCAATGTAAAGGCAAACGCTATAACCGCGAAACACTAGAAATTAAATATAAAGGTAAAAATATCCATGAAGTGCTGGATATGACCATCGAAGAGTCTCGTGAATTCTTTGATGCCGTACCTGCCCTTGCTCGCAAGCTACAAACTCTGATGGACGTTGGTTTATCCTATATCCGTCTCGGCCAATCAGCAACGACGCTATCCGGTGGTGAAGCACAGCGTGTGAAATTAGCCAAAGAGCTGTCTAAACGCGGAACAGGGCAAACTATCTATATATTGGATGAACCGACAACAGGCCTGCACTTTGCTGATATCCAGCAACTTTTGGTCGTTTTACATCAACTTCGTGACCAAGGAAACACCATTGTAGTGATTGAGCACAACCTTGATGTGATTAAAACGGCAGACTGGATTGTTGATTTAGGCCCTGAAGGAGGGAGCGGTGGCGGTGAAATTTTAATTGCCGGCACACCAGAAGAAGTGGCTGAGTGCAAAAAATCTCACACTGCAAGGTTCTTAAAAACGATTTTAGAACGCGGCTACTAAGTAAAAAGGCCATTAAAAAATAAGTAAGAAGATTATCAGGGAGTATTTTGCTCCCTGATAATTATTACGATAGCTAAGAGTTATTAGCTAACCGCAGCAAATGCTTCCACAATACGTTTAACATTATGGCGATTGACGCCTGCCATACAAACACGGCCAGTTCCAACCAAGTAAACCGCAAATTCGTCTTTCAGGCGAGCCACTTGCTCTTTAGAAAAACCAGTGTAACTGAACATACCGCGTTGCTTTAACAAGTGGTCGAAATTGTGGTTTGGTAATGCTTTTTTCAGCTCATCAACCAGTACCGTACGCATGTCTAAAATGCGCAAACGCATCTCTTCCACTTCTGCTAACCATTTGGCTTTTTCTGCGCTATTGGTTAATACCGCTGCAACAATTTTTGCGCCATTCGATGGCGGGCTTGAGTATAAGCGACGAACGCCCGCTTTTAACTGACCTAATACACGGTCGCGCTCATCTGGGTTTTCGCAAATAACGGATAGCCCTCCGGCACGTTCACCGTAAATACCAAAGATTTTAGAGAATGAATTGCTAACGAACACAGGCAAGCCAGCTTTAACCATCGTTCGGATAGCGTAAGCATCTTCATTAATGCCTTCTGCAAAACCTTGATAAGCAATATCTAAAAATGGGATCAGTTTACGCTCTAATGCCACCTTTGTGACTTCATCCCATTGTGCAGGAGTCAGGTCGGAGCCTGTTGGGTTATGGCAGCACGGGTGCATTAGGATGATGCTATTAGCAGGTAATTTTTTGAATGTTGCTAACATTTCATCAAATTTAACGCCTTTAGTTTTTTCATCAAAGTATGGGTAATAATGCACTTTTGTACCCGCACCTGAAAAAATAGAAGCATGGTTTTCCCAAGTTGGGTCACTGCACCACACTTCGGAATCTGGATAATATTGATGTAAAAAATCTGCACCAATTTTCAATGCACCAGAACCACCAATGGTTTGCACAGTAGCAATACGCTCCTGTGCAATTAGTGGGCAATCCTCACCAAATACTAATTTTTGCAATTCAGTACGGTAATCTTTCAAACCTTCCATAGGCAAATACAGTGATGCGCTTGCTGGCAGTTTATTTAACGCTGCTTTTGCCGTACCGACTGTCGCTAGTTCAGGGGTTTTCCCTTCACCATCATAGTAAAGACCGATACTCAAATTAATTTTATTTTCACGAGTGTCTTTATTAAATTCATCCATTAACGACAGAATTGGGTCGCCCGGATAAGCATCAACATGTTCGAACACAGGACATCTCCTAATCATTATTTTACGCTAAATAAACCAAGCGATGATTTGCCCTATTTAGCGCCATTTTTACGTTGTTATCTGAAAATAACCCTTTGCTGGCTATTCGTCTACATATTCCATTGCAACTCTAGAGGTTAACTTTGTCAGCAACTCATAGTTGATAATACCCGTTTGTGTGGCAATTTCTTCAACCGGTAGTTGATTTCCCCACAAAATCACGTCATCACCCACTTTATCATTGGCATTTAACCCTAAATCCACCACGGTCATATCCATGGAAATTCGCCCAACAATAGGCACTTTTCGTCCATTAATTAACACAGGTGTACCTGAAGGTACGTTACGTGGATAACCATCACCATAGCCGATTGCAACAACACCAAGCAGAGTCTCTTTATCACTGCACCATGTTTCACCGTAACCTACACATTGCCCTGCCGCATGTTTTCTAACCGCAATTAATGTTGATTTTAGTGTCATCGCGGGAAGTAAACCGAAGTCTTGTGCACTTTTCCCCTCTTGTGGCGAAGCGCCATACATCATGATCCCTGGACGTACCCAGTCATAATGAGCTTCTGGCCAAAGTAAAATCCCCGCGGAGGCCGCAATGGATTTTTCCCCCTCTTTATCAGCAATAAACTGTTTAAAGCAGGCAATTTGTTTTTCAGTTGTCGGTAAATGGGGGGTATCCGCTTGGCAAAAATGACTAACAATGTTGATAGGAAGCTGAACTTGTTGGCAGCGTTGTAAACGTTGATAAAAGCCTTCAGCATCTTTAGGGAGGACACCTAGGCGGTGCATGCCTGTATCTAATTTCATCCAAACTTTAAGAGGATAAGGCAATTTGGTGGCTTCTAGCATTTCAAGTTGTTCAATACAGTGGATCACGGTATCAATCTGGTTTTCTGCCATCAACAACAAGTCAGACTGCTCAAAAAAACCTTCCAGTAACACAATCGGTTTTACCACACCATGTTGCCGCAGCAATAGCGCCTCGTTGAGCCTTGCCACCCCAAAGCCATCCACCAGCTCTTCTACTGCCTGACCAACCCCTACTAACCCATGACCATAAGCGTTTGCTTTGACAACTGCAATCATTTGGCTATTTGGTGCAATTTCTTTCACCCGTTGCAAGTTGTGTCGCAGAGCGCGGCGGTTTATCAATGCGGTTGCCGCTTTCATTGTTTCCTCGTTCTTTTTCTCTAAACCCGCTAAAAATTAAGCTGCCCTTTGGCAGCCCAATATGTTCTCTATTTGTTATACGCTAAAAAATATCAATTTCCATTCGATATTATTTTTATGGATCATTTAATTTTAATACGCTAGTTCCAATACTCTAAATAGTTTGCGTTGTCGCTAGGCGGCGATTGAGCTAATCCTAGGAGCATACAAAAGTATGTGACTAGGATTAGGGAATGAAGCCAACACCGCGACAGCGCGAAATATGACGATTCCAATACTCTAATCCAATACTCTAAATAGTTTGCGTTGTCGCTAGGCGGCGATTGAGCTAAGCCTAGGAGCATACAAAAGTATGTGACTAGGATTAGGGAATGAAGCCAACACCGCGACAGCGCGAAATATGACGAGTATTTATGAGGAGTATTTAGTCCTCGTCGTTATAAGCCGGCCCCGCATAATTATCGAAGCGCGACCACTGCCCATTAAACGTCAACCGCACTGTACCAATTGGCCCGTTACGCTGTTTACCTAATATAATCTCAGCAACGCCTTTGAGCTCACTATTATCGTGATAAACTTCATCGCGGTAGATAAACATAATCAAGTCCGCATCTTGCTCGATAGACCCTGATTCACGTAAATCCGAGTTAACTGGGCGTTTATCAGCACGTTGCTCAAGGCTTCGGTTCAACTGAGACAGTGCCACCACCGGTACATTTAATTCTTTCGCTAACGCCTTAAGTGAACGTGAAATTTCGGCAATTTCTAACGTACGGTTGTCAGAAAGCGCAGGAACTCGCATCAATTGTAGGTAGTCAATCATGATCAAACTTAAACCACCATGTTCACGGTAAATACGCCTCGCACGTGAACGAACCTCTGTGGGAGTCAGGCCCGAAGAGTCATCGATGTACATATTGCGCTTTTCCATCAAAATACCCATCGTGCTTGAAATTCGCGCCCAATCCTCATCATCAAGTTGCCCAGTACGAATACGGGTTTGGTCAACACGGGATAATGATGCCAACATACGCATCATGATTTGGTTACCTGGCATCTCTAAACTGAAGATTAAAACCGGTTTTTCTTCCGTCATCGCCGCGTTTTCGCACAAGTTCATTGCAAAAGTGGTTTTCCCCATCGATGGACGAGCGGCCACAATAATTAAATCAGAACCTTGTAAACCTGCAGTTTTTTTATCGAGGTCTTGGTAACCTGTTGAAACCCCAGTAACACCGTCGTGAGGCTGCTGGTAAAGTTGCTCAATTTTTTCAACAGTTTCCGACAAAATGGCTTCAATGCCTTTCGGCCCTTCATCTTTATTCGCTCTTGATTCGGCAATTTGGAAAACTTTAGTTTCGGCTAAATCGAGGAGGTCTTCACTGCTTCGCCCTTGTGGGTCATAACCTGCATCCGCAATTTCATTAGCAACAGAAATCATATCGCGAACTATCGCACGTTCACGGACGATGTCTGCATAAGCATTAATATTCGCCGCACTTGGCGTATTTTTAGATAGCTCAGCCAAATAAGCAAAACCACCGACGCTATCTAATTCACCCTGTTGTTCTAGTGATTCCGATAGAGTAATAAGATCAATAGGTTTGCCTTGCTCAAGCAAAAATTGCATTTGCGAGAAAATAGTGCGGTGGGGTCGGCTAAAGAAATCAGCATGAGTCACACGTTCAGAAACGGTATCCCAACGCTCGTTATCTAACATTAACCCCCCTAAAACAGACTGCTCCGCTTCGAGAGAATGAGGTGGAAGTTTTAACCCTTCCATTTGGTGGTCTCGTGGGGCATCCGTTTTGAAATTTGATGAGGGTTTTTTAGCCATACATTAATATCCAAGTCTATAATTAACGATCTGCGCTTAGTATACGCCAATCTTATTTTTTTGTGGTTTTCTTTGCATCTTTACGCAAAGTCATCACAAGATAAAATACATCACTGAAAGCACAAACCTATAATTCTTCTGATTGAAACATGGCGTTATGATAAAACGATTGTTATTGTAATTAAAATGAATGGTTCTTATTGGAGATTGTCATGGCAAAACGTATTGAGTTCGCGCAACATGGCGGCGCTGACGTCCTTAACTTGGTAGATTACTCCCCAGCAAATCCAGCAGATAACGAAATTCAAATTGAAAACCGTGCTATCGGGATTAACTTTATCGACACCTATGTCCGCAGTGGTTTATACCCTGTCGCTAATCTGCCTTGTGGTCTTGGTACAGAAGCAGCGGGTGTTGTTGTAAAAACCGGTGCTCATGTCACAGGTTTCAAGCCCGGTGACCGTGTCGTTTATGCGCAAGGCCCACTAGGTGCTTATAGCGAAGTCCACAATGTTCCTGAAAATGCGGTCGCTCACCTCCCAGATGGTATTACGTTTGAACAAGCCGCAGCCAGCTCATTAAAAGGTATGACGGTTTATTATTTATTCCATCAGACATATCAACTGAAACGTGACGAAGTCTTTCTGTTCCATGCCGCTGCAGGCGGTGTTGGGCTGATAGCTTGCCAGTGGGCAAATGCACTAGGCGCTAAGATGATAGGCACAGTGGGTTCTGCAGATAAAGCGTTAAGAGCCAAAGATGCCGGAGCATGGGAAGTCATCAATTACCAAACAGAAGACATTGCAGCTCGCGTGAAAGAAATCACGAATGGCGAAAAAGTGAATGTAGCGTATGACTCTGTTGGTCAATCCACATGGCTTGCCTCATTAGACTCACTCAAACGCCGTGGCTTGATGGTTAGCTTTGGTAACGCCTCAGGCCCTGTCACTGGCGTGAATTTGGGGATCTTAAACCAAAAAGGCGGGTTATACGTTACTCGCCCATCGTTAGGCGTTTATGTGACTAACCGTGCTGAGCTAGACCAAGCTAGTAATGCCTTATTTGATATGATTTTAAGCGGTAAAGTGAACGTGGATGTACCGCAATCACAAATTTTTGCTTTAAAAGATGCACAAAAAGCGCATGTCACTATCGAATCGAGAAAAACCCAAGGTTCGAGTTTGTTAATTCCATAATTAGCCATATGACAGCCAAAAAGCGCCAATTGGCGCTTTTTTTCCCATATGTAGCTATTCACCGCGAGTGACAAACTCCAGAGCTTGCTCAACAACGGCTAGATCCGCCCCTTTTTTATGCGCATTTTCACTTAAATGCCGACGCCATTGGCGCGCACCAGGAATACCTTGGAAAATCCCTAACATATGCCTCGTCATATGACCTAAATAGGCGCCCTTTGTTAATTCATTTTCTATATAAGGGTACATCGCCCTAACTGCATCAACACCATTGGTGATAGGAAAGTGCTCACCAAACAATTGGTTATCAACCGCTGTTAAAATAGACGGGTTTTGATAAGCTTCACGCCCCACCATCACACCATCTAAATGTTGAAGATGCTGTTTGGCTTCTTCTAATGTTTTAATACCGCCATTAATGGCCATCGTCAGATGTGGGAAATCACGTTTTAATTGATAAACTCGCGGGTAATCTAATGGTGGGATTTCGCGATTTTCTTTTGGGCTAAGGCCGGATAGCCATGCTTTACGCGCATGGATAATAAACATCTCACAACCGCCTTTATCAGAAACGGTTTCAATAAAATCACATAAAAACGCGTAGCTGTCTTGCTCATCAATACCAATACGGGTTTTTACGGTCACCGGGATAGAAACCACGTCTTGCATGGCTTTCACGCAATCAGCAACCAATTGGGCATCCCCCATTAAACAGGCACCAAAACGCCCATTTTGTACGCGATCTGATGGGCATCCGACATTTAAATTAATTTCATCATAACCACGTTCTTGGGCCAGCTTGGCACATTGTGCCAATGCGGCTGGGTCGCTACCACCGAGCTGTAGTGCTACCGGATGTTCTTCCTCACTAAAGGCAAGATAGTCCCCTTTCCCGAAAATAATCGCCCCTGTTGTGACCATTTCAGTATACAGCAAGGTGTTTTTGCTTAATAAACGATGAAAATAACGGCAATGGCGATCTGTCCAATCGAGCATCGGCGCAACGGAAAATCGGTTTAGGTTGGTGTAGCCTTGTTTTGAGGTATTTTGATGCATGGTGGTCTTGTGTATTGAAATCAAATGGATAGCCCCAAAAAGTAAGGAGCCAAGCAAAAACAGCAGGCTATTATAGCATAGAGCGAACTAAGTGCGATGATGACGAAAACGAGCGGCTGAACTCAGCTAATTTAACGAAATAACCCCCGATATGAGCAATGTCATATCGAGGATTTCCAAACCAATTATGTCATTTTAATATTCAGTCACACACTATTTTTTCGCAGAAAGCAGTGCATAGCTGGTCATTAAGTTACGATAATCAGGGATATGGTTTGAGAACAACGTACCTAACCCTTCCACATCATTGCGCCAATCACGGTGTAATTCACAAGCGGCACCAAACCAGCTCATCAATTGGGCCCCTGCTTTTGACATTCTATCCCACGCGGCATCACGTGTGATTGGGTTAAATGTACCTGAAGCATCAGTAATAACAAAAACTTCATAGCCTTCTTCTAAGGCTGATAATGCAGGGAATGCCACACACACTTCTGTCACAACACCGGCAATAATCAACTGTTTTTTACCTGTCGCTTTGACAGCTTTGACGAACTCTTCGTTATCCCATGCATTGATTTGGCCTGGGCGGGCAATGAAAGGGGCATCAGGAAAAGTTTCTTTTAACTCAGGTACTAACGGGCCATTAGGACCATCTTCAAAAGATGTCGTCAAAATAGTCGGCAAGTTAAAATACTTGGCAAGATCCGCTAACGCTAACACGCTATTCTTGAATTTATCGGGGTCTTGGTCGCGAACCAGTGATAATAAACCCGTTTGATGGTCAACAAGTAATACAGCGGCATTATCTTTATCTAGGCGGTTATATTTGAAACTCATATCAACGACTCCTCAATAGTTAGAAAAGTACTCTATGTGGGTTCAGATAAAACAAAAGTGGTATTTAGTCTGCTTATCGCACCTAAAAAACCACTTTTCATCAAAAATATTTCAACAAGATGAATTCACACAATTCGTTATTTAGTTTCTGCGCTCATTGTGACAAAATTTCCCATACGAGCACTGGTAATTGTATAGCTATCCGCACCGGCGGCTTTAGCTTTAGCTGCAATTTTTGCTTCTGTTGAAGCCAGCGTATCACCTGTTGCAGTGATTGTTGCTGCTGATGCACCAAATGCGACGAAAGATAATACAGAAGCTGCCATCAAAGTTTTTAACATGTTCATAATCCAATTCCTTCACTTTTTATTCGATGAGACAACCCTTGTTGTCTGCGATGAAGGTATCATATCGACAATGTTATTTAGGTTAAAGCTAATAATATCGCTCAATTCATTCAAATTAACTGAACAACTTACTTTATCTGAAACTCACCATGGAATAAAACCGAAAGATATAATCAAGCAGCCTTGTGGTATGCTTTCCCAAAGTTGGTTTACTTCTCGCGCAACCTTTAATAGGAACTGTATATGCCACTCAATAACCGAACACTCCCTACATTTAGGTACCACCCGGATCCTATTGAAACTGAAGCTTTTCTGACGGATAAAACAGTAACCTGTGATTGTTGTAAGCAACCTACTGATATTTATTATGAAAGCCCGTTTTATTCTATTGAGGACATTGATGCTTTGTGTCCTTGGTGTATTGCCGATGGTTCTGCCAGTGCAAAATTTGATGGTGAGTTTCAAGACCCTGCCAGTGTTGAAGGTATTGATTGCGAATATGACGAGGACGGCGAGTTTTCACATACCCTAACCCCCTATCCTACTGAAATGTTTGATGAACTAATTAAACGAACACCGGGCTATCAAGGGTGGCAACAAGAAATTTGGCTCGCACACTGCCAAGAGCCTTGTGAATTCATAGGCTATGTTTACTGGGATGACATCAAAGATAAACTCGATGAATTTGTTTCCCTTGAAAATGATATCGCTGATTATGGTTTTTCAATTTCAGAGCTCGCGAATATTCTCCATCAAGATAGCGCTGCTCAAGGTTATTTATTTCGTTGTTTACATTGCAAAAAACTACGTTTGCATTTTGATTTTAGCTAATTTATACCAACTAAATCGCGTGAAGAGGCTTATCTTCACGCTCTCATCTTCAACTATTCATCAGTTCAATAATTTGCTCAGCTAATTCTGGCGTCGCGGCTGATAGCAAACTCCTCATTGAAAAAACTGAGTATAACGGACAGGTTATAGAATAAAGGCACTAAAATGCCTTATCGACCAGAGATAAAGCACCAATACAACCTAAATTTGTTGGAGAGACACCTCACCAAATGTCATAAATATCAAAGTATGCCCCGCAATCCCACGATATACCCCTTGCTGGCTATTGAGTTCGCAAGCCAATGCCGTTAATTGCCATGCGTCATATTCTTCAATGTGACTAATTCGGGCGGTTAATAATGCGTTGTCTTTCCGCTCGCCATAAGCTTTCACCACAATTGCATCTTGGGTTAAAGCGCTGTCGATAGAACTGTTTGCCCAGCTCCACATCCAACTGCCTTGGCTTTGGTCATAAGTACCAACAATTTGAACTGGCGCTGTTGCCATTATATTGTCAGGCGCATGAAAAATAATGGTTCCTTCGTCTTGGTTCACGGACCAATCGGCTTCATCTAATTTCCATGTATCACAATGAAATTGGTTTTTGGCCTGTAACGCATTCATACTGCGTTCAATTAATGCCTCATAAGGCATCTGTTCTATTTCATTATCCATTTATTACCCAATATTTTTTAATGCATTGATAATCAACTGCCAAAATTTATGATGGTCTAACTTAACCGCGACTTGAGTATGGCAATTTTCAGGCGCTGGATGACGGAAATCAGCCACTGTCATGCCTAGCGTGTGCGTTCCTGTCAGCTCAATATTCACAGGCACTTTTTGCGTAGTCATTACTGTCGGATCAATGACATAGGCAACCGCACAAGGGTCGTGCACTGGCGGAGCATCAAAGCCTTGAGCTTGCTTGTACATTTTCCCAAAGAAATCCAATAATTCGATGACAAATTGCGAACAATCACTGCCAATCGCAGCAATTTCTTTCACAACATCAGGGGTTGCTAGCGCTTGATGGGTAAGATCTAACCCCACCATGGTTAGTGGCCACTTTTCATTGAAAACAATATGAGCCGCTTCTGGGTCAATTTTAATATTAAACTCAGCTACCGCACTCCAATTCCCAACATGGTAGCCCCCGCCCATCAGCACCACCTCTTTAACTCGCTCGACAATGCGCGGTTCAAGACGAGCCGCAAGCGCAATATTGGTTAATGCACCAGTAGGAACTAAAGTCACTGTTTTAGGAGGATGAGACATAATCGTTTCGATAATCAGCGAAACCGCATGCCGTTCATCAAGCGTCAATGTGGGCGTTGGTAATACAGGCCCATCGAGACCTGATTCCCCATGAATATCAGGTGCGACTTCAATTTCCCGAACTAAGGGGCGAACCGAACCCGCGGCAAATGGAACACCGGTGATCTTCGCCATTTCAGCGATAGCCAATGCATTATGAGTGACTTTTTCAAGGGTTTGATTGCCGGCAACGGTTGTTACCGCCAATAATTCAATTTCAGGGTTACCATAGGCCAGTAATAACGCGATAGCATCGTCATGGCCGGGATCACAATCGAGGATTATTTTTTTGCTCATACCTTACCTTCTTAAAATTGGAGTCAGAAATGGCACTGACCCCAATTTAACGAGCTAGCAAGGCAAAATCTATGCTTAATATCTGAATACTTGGAAATTTATTTCAAAACATGCGCATAGACACGTTTTTTCTCACCTTCATTTTTCGAAATATAAACACCTTGTAGCTCAGGTGCAAAGCCCGGTAATGCATTAATCCCTGTTTCTAGTGCTTTGAAATAGCGCAATACTGGGCCAGACCACACTTCCCCTGGCACCACACACAGCACACCCGGTGGGTACGGTAGCGCACCTTCAACCGCAATACGCCCTTCTAATTCATCTAACGGCAATAATTCACAATTACCACGAATAAATTCTAAGTGTGCTTGCTGAGGCGCCATTTTTACTTCAGGGAAGTGATTTTTACGGAACATCTCTTTTTGCAGCTGTTTAATGTTGTCATTAACGCTGAGCTGATGCATTTCTTGGCACAGGCGACGCAATGTGTAGCCTTGGTAATGTGCTTGATAACGCTGATAAACCGATGGCAAAACCTCTTCCAATAGTGCGTCTTCATCCAGTAACTGTTCGAAACGGACTAAATGAGAGACTAACAGCTCCAGTTTTTCACGGGTTTCTGCGGGAGTTAACAAAAACAAAATTGAATTTAAGTCACACTTTTCAGGGATCACTCCGTGTTCACGTAAAAAATGCGCCAAAATCGTCGCAGGAACGCCAAAAGTTTCATATTCGCCACTTTCGACATCAATACCCGGGGTCGTTAGCATCAATTTGCAGGGGTCAACGAAGTATTGGTCCTGTGCATAGCCATCAAACGCATGCCAACGTTCTTGCGGTATGAAATTAAAGAAGCGCTGCTGCGCAGCGATTTGTTCCGTTGGGTATTCATGCCATGCCTTGCCATCCACCACTTCAGGAACAAAGGGTTTAAAATAACGGCAGTGCTGAAATATCGATTTTCTTACCTCAATCCCCACTTTCACGCAGTCCATCCACATCATTTTACCTGCATCACCTTGGTGAATACGTGCATTCACATCCAAAGAGGCAAACAAGGGATAAAATGGGCTAGTAGAGGCGTGCATCATAAAAGCATTGTTGAGTTTTTTGTGTGATACAAAACGCTCTTGTCCCTTGATATGATTATCTTTTTTATGAATTTGTGACGCTTGAGAAAACCCGGCCAGCTGTTTATGAACTGACTGAGTGACCATAATACCTGGGTCGTTTTCATTTAATTCAAGTAGCAATGGCGAGCACTGGCGCATCATTGGAATAAATTGTTCATACCCCACCCACGCAGAATCAAATAGAATGTAGTCACATAAATGACCTATTTTATCAACGACTTGCCTTGCGTTATACACCGTACCGTCATAAGTTCCAAGTTGGATCACGGCTAAGCGAAATGGTCGTTTAGCTTGAGCTTTTTCAGGCATCACTTCTTGAATAAGTTCACGTAGATAACTTTCGCCAAAGCAGTGCGCATCAATACCACCAATAAAACCAAAAGGATTACGTGCCGTCTCTAGGTAGACAGGTGTTGCCCCCGCCTGTATTAACGCCCCATGGTGGTTTGATTTATGATTATTGCGATCGAATAAAACTAAATCGCCCGGTGTTAATAGCGCATTTAGCACCACTTTATTAGATGATGAGGTACCATTTAACACAAAATAAGTTTTGTCCGCATTGAACACTTTCGCGGCGAATTTTTGTGCCTCTTTCGCGGCACCTTCGTGGATCAATAAATCGCCCATTGCCACATCGGCATTGCATAAATCGGTACGAAACAGGTTTTCACCATAAAACTGATAAAATTGTTCCCCTGTAGGGTGGCGACGGAAAAATTGGCCGCCCTGGTGCCCCGGACAGGCGAAAGTCACATTATGGCCCGCAGCATAATCCATCATTCGAGCAAAAAATGGCGGTAATAACTGCTCAAGGTACTGATCCGCAGCATCGAGCAATTGACGGCTATTTTCTTCACGGGCAGCTGGAGCTGGCGGTAATAACGCCGTTAAATAAGGTGGTAAATTTCCATCGGTTGGCAGCTGTTTATCACTGATGATAAACAGCGGAATACTCAGCTGGCTCTCAACGACTCTTTCCCACAGCCCTTGGTTGGCATCTTGTTCAGATAGCACGACAGCGGCAATATTGTTTAACTGTGCATCGCGAATATCTACCCACTGAAATTGATTAGTGAAATAGATTGCGACCCCCTGGCTACATGCCACATTGATTTTGTTCATAGCAGTCTGGCTCTTAGTTAGCTGAGGAAAAGAGGCGGACAATATACTTGATAGATCAGGGAATTGAAATGATTAGCATGGTAAGAAAAGAGGGCAAGATTTGGAAAGTCGAATATATTTTATAAGCCACTGGTTAATAGCATAAAAATTCTATCTCATCACAACCTACTTCCCCACACTTCAGGCCATCATAAAGATAATAAAAAGATAAATTAACCAATTAACCCGGTGATCACCACCAATTAATCGGCCAATTTATCTGTAATGGGACGTTAGTTGTTTTTTTCCACATACAACGTTTGTGATGGGAATGCGAAGTCCGCATCGTGGCGTTTAACTATCTCAATGATCTTCAAATACACCGCTTGCTGCGCGGCTAACCATTCAGCCCAAACTGTTGTTTTGGTAAAGCAATACACCATAATATTTAACGAAGAGTCAGCAAAAGCATCGAAATACACTAATAGAGTTTGGCTGGTATCGATATTGGCATCTTGCTGTAACATCGTACGGATATCGTCGACAATCGCTCCAATTTTATCTGAATCTTCGTAACGTAAACCAATTTCAGTTTTGATGCGTCGGTTAGTCATGCGCCCTGGGTTTTCTACACTAATAGAAGAAAAAACCGAGTTAGGAATGTATAGCGGGCGGTGGTCAAACGTAATAATTTTGGTGATCCGCCAACCAATTTCAACCACCGTGCCTTCGATATTTCTATCCGGTGAACTGACCCAATCGCCAATATTAAAGGGGCGGTCAAAATAGAGCATTATCCCTGAGAAAAAGTTACTTAGGATGTCTTTACCTGCCATACCGATAGCAATACCGCCAATTCCACCAAACGCCATCAAACCAGACAGGCTCATCCCAAAATGCTCACCAAACAGCAGTACCATAATGACAAATATTGCGGTTTTAAATACACGGGCGATAATACGAGCCGAAGTGGGGTCACTGCCTTTTTTAATCTGAGCTTTTTCTAGTCGGTTCGCTAATTGAAACAGTTTTCGCATTAAAATCAATGCAATCAATGTAATAGTGATAAAATTAACTAAAGAGGTTGAAATAAAAGTTAAATCAAAATCAGAGGCAGCCATATCGACATACTGAGCAATAACGATAACTACGCCACACAGCACTAGGGTTTGAACCACATGGATCAAAATACTTTTGCGCTTATGTTTATGCTTACGCCGTTTATGTACAATCTCAAAAACTAAATAGATTGCGAGAAAAGTCGCAATTAAGGTCATGCCAATGGCATATTTCTCAAGTAATGCTTCTATCATTTCTAACCGCCCTAAAATTTACCTGATAGATCTTATTTTTATTTGTTTTACTGTGTATTGTTTTTCGTTACTTTGCCATTAAGATAACAATTATAAAGATAATTTTCCTAATAATTATCAGTTACTTTTTAAAATATCCAATAATGAATAACAACCAGTTTTCCCCAAATGACAAAGAAATAAAAAATGTCCATGCGCTTAGGCCATATCAGCAGTATACCTATTTTGTCGGTAAAATCGCTGATTGGGAGCAGGTATGGGGTCTTGGAGATGGGCAAAATATTGTTACCGCATGGAATGATGAAAAATGTCTTTTTCTACCCCTATGGCCTGCCAAAGCGTATGTTGAGTTGTGTTTAACGGATAAATGGGCAAATTTTACGCCAATGCTATTTACCCTTGAACACCTGATGACAGAAATTTTGCCTGATATGCATGAAGCAAATATTAAGGTTGCTTTGATGATGCAATCTGATGGGAAAAAAACACTGATTTATGATGCTGCGGCGCTTCTTGCTGATTTGGAAGAAGAATGTCAGCAATATGAGTAAAAGGCAGCAACGCTGCCTTTTTGAGATAAAAACTACTTTTCAACACCGGTAGTGACAGTAAATTCACGGGTTTGCCCCGCCTCCAACCAAATCAGTGTTTGGCTATTTTTTGCCGCAAGGAAACCTTCTGGACGACACGTTGCGGGGAGAACAAATGCGCCAACTTTTTGGTCACCATTATACAAAATCCAACGGGTCGCATAATTTAGCTCATTAGATTTGAAACGAGTGACAAACGTATCTCCTGTAGACGAAGTCATCCTAAACTCAGGCGTTGCGGTATATTGGCTAAGGTCATCCATAAAAAATACAATTTCAGGGTCACACATTTGTGGCTGATTAAGCTGATTTAATGTGACTTTACCGGATTTCAGCGCTTCATTAAATTCGAGCCATTTTTCAGTTGGCTGAACATGTCCCGGTATTGATTCACGCAATTTAATCGCATTTTCAGGGATATTTTGCGTCAGTGTTGCATTCTCCACGTAAGCATAATTCATATGGCACATATATTGGAGAGGCATAGGAACCGATGCTAAATTGGTGACTGACATATGAATATCAAATAATGCACTGTCTGAGTTTAATTGCACTGACGGTGTCGCACGATAATGATGACCAAAACCCATCACATACTCATATTCGCCAACAACTCTTAAACTTTCGCCAGTCAGTTCAAGCCAAGCGCTATCCATTGCTGCGCAAGGCATTTCCCCATGTAATGGATGTGAATCTTCTGGTGAAGGGCAACCATTGCTGATTAAACCTGAATGGAATGCAAAGCAACCGTAGGTTTCAACGACCGTTGGAACACGTTTTGGCGCTGAAAACATATTTTCCATTTTCAGATTTTGGCCACAAAATTGTGCATCCCAAATCATTTGTCCTAAAAAAGGTAAAATCGTTAAATACCCTTGCTGATTTTCAATTCGTAGCCCTTCCACGCCAGTTTGGTAACGAAATGCAGTGGCCGTAAACTGGTTATTTTTTAGAATAAGCGTCGGGTTTTCCGTAAATAAGCTTTTGTGAAGAGGTATCAATGTATTCATTTTCATACTCACGGTTTAATGAGATAAATGGAAATGGGTAGCTCACACTACCCAATTTGAGCACTATTTTGCAGCTTGTTTGGCTTTAAAGCGGCGTTCACCAACGAAGTAAAAACCGACATACACGAAGCACAGCATAGAAACGAGGAATGAAAGCTGTAATGAGTGCAGCATATCTGCGACATAGCCTTGAACTGCAGGAACAACCGCAGCACCGACAATCGCCATTACAATGACCGCTCCGGCCATTTCGGTATGCTCATTATCAACAGTATCCAAAGTACCTGCGTAGATTGTTGCCCAGCAAGGTCCAAATAGAATACTCACCATGACCGCTGCATACACTGCAGTGAAACTCGGAATAAATGCAACATAAATCAGGAACAGCGCACCAATCACCGAGTAGATAATTAGGACTTTCTCTGCATTAAAGCGAGTCATTAAAATATTGGCGATAAACTTACCAATAAAGAAACAAGCAAAGCTATACACCATAAAGTTTGAGGCATCACGTTCGTTAATATCCCCCATTTCTAGCGCTAGGCGAATAGTAAATGACCACACTGCCACTTGCATTCCGACATATAAGAACTGGGCAATAATTCCTTTTCTAAAGCGGCTATTTTTCGCTAAATATCTTAAGGTTTCTAATGCAGTAGGACGCTTATGATCTTGCGTTTCTGCCACTTTACATTTAGGAAACTTGGTAATAAGGAATAAAATCATTACCACAACCAATACCATAATCATGTAACGGTAAGGTTCGAGGGTATTCTCCAACATGGCTAACCGGAATTCATGGATTTGTTCCGCATTCATTCCCGCCATTTGGTTTTGTAAACTCTCTCCTTCGGAAAATACCAGATATTTACCCAGTAAGATCCCACCAGCTGCGCCAATTGGGTAGAAAGTTTGGCTAATATTTAAACGCAATGTAGCGTATTGTTTAGGTCCTATCATTGAGCTGTATGTATTCGCTGCGGTTTCAAGGAAGCTTAAACCAATCGCAATGGCGAAAATCGCGGCCAAGAACATGGTGTAAGTCGCCATATGAGACGCAGGGAAGAACATGCTGCAGCCCGCGATGTATAGGATCAGCCCTACCATAATGGCATATTTATAACTGGTTTTTTTGATCACTAACGACGCTGGAATAGCGATTAAGAAATAACCACCATAGAATGCGCTTTGTACTAAAGCAGAGGCGAAGTTACTGAGTTCAAAGACACTTTTAAACTGTGTGATTAAAATATCATTTAATGCTGCTGCGCATCCCCACAATGGGAACAGGCACGATAGTAGGATAAATTGGAATAGAGGTGTCTTACTCAGGTAGCCATCCGGTAACTGAGTGATGTTCTTAATGTTCATAGTAACCCTTATATTTTTATAATTTATACCCGATGAGTGGCTATGTGGCTCTGATGACCACTTAATTATTCAAAGGGTATATAGCTACGTTGGACTATTATTATTTAGCTATTCATTAGCTGTGTTGATTTGTACAAATTCATTAAATTGCTCAACACTTGGATAAGAAGATTGAGTTCCTTTCCCTGTCACACTGAAAGCCGAAAACATCACTGCTTTTTTCAGTGCTTCTTCAATATTCCCCGTATGGACATAGTAATGAGAGAAACAGCCGATAAAGGCATCCCCTGCACCACTGGTGTCAATCGCATTCACTTTAATTGCGGGTATATGTAACTCGCTGTCGCGGGTCATCCATAACGCCCCTTTTTCCCCTAATGTCACGATGACGTTTTTTAACCCTTTATCCAGTAGGGACTGCGCAGCACGACGAATGTTATCCATCGTGTCGACTGGCATATTGGTTAAAATTTCGAGTTCAGTTTCATTAGGGACAAAGAAATCACATCGGCAGGCAAAATCCAGATCGAGCGTACGTTGTGCAGGCGCTGGGTTAAGCAACACAGGGATCCCATGTTTATTACCGAATGAAATCGCGTGATAAACTGTTTCAAGTTGGACTTCTAATTGCAGAACGATCAATTTACATTTTTTCAGATCTTCCGCTGCGCGATCGATATCTTCTGGGGATAAAAACTTATTCGCCCCTTTGACGATCAAAATACTATTCGATGAATTTTGATTAACAAAAATTGGCGCAACACCACTGGAGGTACAAGGTACTTTTTCCACATAACGGGTGTTAATGCCATAAGACTCTAGATTGCGGATCGTATTATCTGCAAAAATATCATCACCGACTTTGGTTAGCATGATCACTTTTGAATTTAACTTAGCAGCAGCAACCGCTTGGTTCGCACCTTTACCACCGCAACCAATTTTGAAAGCTGGCGCTTCTAACGTTTCGCCTTCTTTTGGCATTTGATCGATGTAAGTGATCAAATCAACCATGTTTGAACCAATAACTGCTATATCCATAATGTCCCTCGTGTTAAATAAATCACATAATGATATGATAGTAACATTATCATGTTGCAAAAATATCATTTGTGATTAGGATCTCGAATAACGAATGATCAAGTGTTATATCTACCACATTTCCTCATTCTTTGTTGTCTATCCCACATTTATATAGGAAAGTTGAAAATGCAAGACTTAGCAAAATATATTGATCACACTTTACTTGCTGCGAATGCGACTGTCAGCGATATTACTAAACTGTGTACAGAAGCTGCAGAGCACCATTTTGCATCTGTCTGTGTGAACACAGGTTATGTTCCTTTAGCCAGCGAACTTTTAAAAAACAGCGACGTTAAGGTTTGCTGTGTGGTAGGCTTTCCACTCGGTGCAGGCTTAACGGAAGCCAAAGCATTTGAAGCCGCAGAAGCTGTGCGCCGTGGTGCTGATGAAGTCGATATGGTTATCAACATTGGCATGCTCAAAAGTGGCGACTTAGACTTTGTTCGTCGTGATATCGAAGCCGTATTTGCCGCCTGCGGTAAAGCAACATTAAAAGTTATTTTAGAAAATTGCCTGTTAACTGATGAAGAAATTACCCAAGTTTGTGAAATTTGCCGCACAATTAAAGTCGGTTTTGTGAAAACTTCAACAGGTTTCAGTACAATGGGTGCAACAGAACACCATGTCGCTCTGATGCGTAAAGTCGTTGGCGATGAAGTCGGTGTCAAAGCCTCCGGTGGTGTGCGTGACCGTGAAACTGCAATTAAAATGATTGAAGCCGGCGCAAACCGTGTAGGTGCAAGTGCGAGTGTTGCAATTGTCACAGGAACGGCAACCAAGCCGAGTGACTACTAAGTGATGGGGCGCGGTTTAACCGCGCCAATTTTGTATATCATAAAAGGATTGTAGGGTGATAGAAACTAAACAAAAAGAACGCCTTCGCCGTTTAAGTGAATGTTTAAAACGCTCAGGGCGCATTCATTTAAAAGAAGCCGCTAGAATACTCGAAGTCTCAGAAATGACTATTCGACGAGACCTCAGCGCTGATACCGAAGGCCCTATCCCTATGTCGCTCCTCGGCGGCTATATTGTTTCTGTTACCCAACCTGCCAATTTAGTGTCAAATGAGCCACAAGCGGATGTTTTTACCCCAGATCAAACTGAAGAATTATATATTCCTAACCTTGCAGCGAGCATGGTGACTGAAGATGACGTGATCTTCTTTGATAATGGCATTGAAATGGCAACCTTAATTTCACTCATCCCCGAAGAGATTAATTTCACTGGTATTTGTTACTCACATAACGTTTTTCTCGCCCTTAGTCAGAAAAAAAATGCCACCGCGCTACTGTGTGGTGGGGAATATCGTCCTAAAAGTGACTCTTTTTACAACCCATCTCTCCCTTCATTACTGGATTCAATCAACCCCAAAAAAGCCTTTATTTCAGCGGCCGGTGTACATGGGAATTTTGGTGTAACTTGCTATAATCTCGATGATTTACCCATGAAGAAAAAAGCTATGGAGAAATCCATCCGTAAGATTTTATTAGCGCCCTATAACCTGTTTGATGAAGTCGCTACCGCCAATATGGGGGAATTATCACAATTTGATGTGATTGTCACAAACCGGCAACTTTCTGATGAATATGAAACATATTGCCGTAATGGCTTTGTGAAAGTGATTTATTAAAACCATCAATAGATTTAGCGGGCAACCTATTGCCCGCCAACATTAGATCTTCACCGTCAAATAATCTTCTGCGATTTCCGTTTGAGGGAATACTGACTGGCACTGTGCCAATAACCTTGGAATATCCTCACTCGTATAGCGGCCACTCAAATGAGTGGCAATAAAACGTTTTACTCCCGCTTCACGTGCTAGCTCCGCCGCTTGTACTGTCGTCGAGTGCCCACGCTCATTGGCTTTTTCGGCGAATTCAGCCTCTAGTGTCGTTTCATGGATCATTACATCGGCATTTTTCGCGAGCGCCAGCGCTTGCTCTGTCGGTTGAGTGTCTCCAAAAATCGCAACGACTTTACCGGGTACGGGCTCACCGAGGTAATCAGCGCCATTAACGACTCGCCCGTCATCAAGAATTATCGTTTCTCCCGCTTTAAGCGCTTGCATCCAAGGGCCTCGAGGAATATTGTCATTGGCTAATTTGACTGCATCTAATGCACCACTCTTCGGGTACTCCTCAATACGATAGCCATAGCACTCAACACGGTGGTCAAGGGCATAAGCCGTTACAATTAACTCCCCATCATCAAATAACTGCCCAGCTTCAATTTCAACGATTTCCAACGGGTATGTCATATAAGACATACTCACCGCTAATACCGTTTCAATATATTGCTTTAACCCTTTTGGACCATAAACCGTCAGCGGGTCTGTCGCTCCCCCCATTGAACGGCTACATAACAAGCCGGGTAGACCAAAAATATGATCGCCATGTAAATGGGTAATAAATATTTTCTCAATTTTTGGCGTTTTAAATGGGCTATTTAAAATGCGATGCTGTGTCCCTTCGCCACAATCAAATAACCAATAGCTTTTACGAATACCGACCAAATTTAATATCATACTGGTGACATTGCGCTCTTTTGTCGGCACCCCAGCACTGGTTCCTAAAAATGTTAACTCCATAACGTCCTCATCTAATTTGTTGTTTTTATTATGGTAAGATTTTTTCCAATAAAAAATCATTTATTTTAATCTGTATAATATTCTGTATTTTTTGATTATCAACCAAAGCCAGTTATTCCAAATATTTCCAATATACAAATCGTGTTTCCGTATTCATCCAATCAATTCACAAGCACTGAGCACTGTCTACCCTGAAAATAGCCATGTTAATATTGATATCAGGAATATGCTCGATGAATCCCCCTTCGTCAAAATTGAAACCTAAATTACCGAACTGCTTGCTATTCTCAACGGCAATTTGGTCTACGGCTATTGTGCCAATGGTGCCAAGCTATGCCCAAATCGCCCATTTAGACGATTTACCTACACTCGGTAGTAATGCTATTCAATTTGAAGGACCCCAACCCGAAGCCCAACTTGAAGATAGTACTGAACGTTTTTTAGCGGAATATGGGCAAAATGCCGCAAACTTTGCTTCTGAAGAAAAAAACACCCAAAATCTTGCCGATATGGCACAAGATTACGCTCGCCATAAAGCGGCTAATATCGCTACAGATGAAATAACACATTGGTTATCCAAAGCCGGTAATGCCAGGCTCAATATTAATCTCGATAAAAAATTGTCAATTAAGGCTTCTCAATTAGATTGGCTAGTACCTTGGTATGATCAACACGATTTGTTGTTATTTTCTCAGCACAGTATTCACCGTACTGATGGCCGGTTACAGACCAATAACGGTATTGGTTTACGTCATTTCCAACAAAATAGCATGATCGGGGTGAATGCTTTCTTTGATCATGATTTATCCCATTACCATTCGCGCTTAGGGCTTGGAGTCGAGTATGCTCAAGATTACGTTCGAATGAGTGCGAATAGCTATTTAGGGCTATCGGCTTGGCGTAGTGCGTCCGAATTAGCCTATGATTATAACGCACGACCTGCTAACGGTTGGGATATTCAAGTTGAAGGTTGGCTCCCTACGTATGCCAATTTAGGTGCGAACCTAAAACTGGAACAATATTATGGTGATGACGTGGCTTTATTTGGTAAAGATGAGCGTCAGAAAAACCCAATAGCGGCTACTGTAGGCATCAATTGGTCCCCATTCCCTCTCCTTGCGCTAAATACAGAACATAAAATAGGTAATAGAGGAACAAATGAAACAAGTGCAAAAATTGCCTTCAATTGGTTGTTAGGAAGAAGCTTAGCACAACATCTTGATGCTTCCGCGATAGAAGCTACTCGTCATATTTCCAGTAACCGCTATGATTTTGTTAACCGTAATAACAATATTGTGTTGGAGTACCGAAAGAAAACGTTAATTTCACTCTCATTACCGAAAGTTATTCAGGGTATGACAGGAGAAGAACTCTCTATTATCCGCAATTTAACCACGAAATACCCGCTAGAAAAAATAGTGATAGAAGCCCCTGAATTGATAGCCGCTGGGGGAGAAATTCACCTTAATGGCATAGAAAGCTCAGTAAAACTGCCATCTTATAAAATTGCCAGCAATGCTTTTAAAAACCAACAACTCAACCTTTATCGTTTAACCGTAACGGCTTATGACACCAATGGAAATGTTTCTCCACAAGCGGAAACGTTAATTGAAGTTACCAATACCGGTGCTCTCACCATCACCCATAAAAATACCGTAAAAAGAAATAATGCCGTCGCTAACGGTAAAGACGCAAATACATTCGCCGTAGTAATTAAAGATGCTCTTGGTCACCCAGTCCCCAATGCAAAAGTCAGCTTCACACTGCCTGCAAGCCTTAAATCTATTGATCAAAAAAATATGGGGTATTATTCATTACTTAATCATTTTATGTGGAAAGCCCAAGCGACAAAATCAGTTTCTGAACAACCCTATAGCATCGTTGCCAATAGTAAAGGTGAAGCCTCTATTCAATTCACCTCTTTTATATCAGGAAGTTATGCCATAAAAGCAAATACGGAACATGGCATAGAAATAAATGAAATGTTTAACTTTAAACCCGATATTAGCCAGTCATTCATTGGTAGCATTGATATCATCCAAGACAATGCAGTCGCTGATGGGATCAGTAAAAACAAAATTAAACTGCATATTGTGAATAATAGCCGACAAAGCATCGCTGGGGCACAGGTTCATTTTGAAGCACCAAATGGCGTTATCTCACCAATTAAATTGACTGATGAATATGGAAATACAGAATTAGAAATCAGCAGTTTAGCCGAAGGCTCCATGGATATCATTGCTACCTTAAATGGCGATAGCCGAACAATACAAGTTAATTTTCTAAGGAATGCATCTGCGATAAATATTCAGCCAAGCACAGGAACTCTTTTCAAATCGCCAGTAAATGAACAAAACAGCCATCCACGCACACCGTTAGGTTTGCTAAAGCAGCTATTTCAAAAAATGGGATAATGCTGTTCGCTGTAAAATAGACTTAATTTAGTTGTTTTTTCAGTATCAAAATTGCCCCTGATGGGGCTTTTTAAATTCAACTAACCTAGCTTATGACTTTATTGAATCGCGACTAAATTTACTCTCCTTACCAATCCAATATCGCATGTTTTATAAGCTAGTGGCTTGTTTTCATTCAAGTAAGGTTTATTCCCAATCGATAAAAATACTTTAATATAGGCGAAGAGACTATTTTTTAGCATTATTAATAAAAGCTGGCCATTCCGTGTTATTCCACCTTGTAAATTCCGCTTCTGTTTAAGTCAAACTAATTCACAAGCTCTTACCTATATAAGCATTCAACAATAACCCAGTTAATATTGACACTAGGAATAAATTGAATGAACCCCGCTACGTCAACCACAAAGCCAACCATGAGACATAAAATCTCAAATGGTTTTGTGCTCTTTACTGCAATATGGTCTTCGGCCATCATGCCGGTTATACCAAGCTATGCAAAAATGCTCACACCTGATGACCTACCTACTCTGGGAAGTGACCCCGTTCTAACCGATGATGATAAAACAGAGAAGCTGGTTGCTGAATATAGCCAAAGTGCTGCACGTTTTATCTCTGGTAAGAAAAAAGCGGCAGATCTTGCTGATATGGCACAAGACTTCGCTCGCAGTAAAGCCACAAATGCGGCAACAGATGAGATAAATCGTTGGTTATCCAAAACCGGTAATGCCAAATTCAGTGTTGACGTAGATAAAAAATTAACCATTAAAAATACCCAATTAGATTGGTTAATTCCTTGGTATGACAGTACAGATTTATTATTGTTTACCCAACATAACATTCACCGTACTGATGGCCGATTACAAACCAATAATGGTATTGGGGTTCGTCGCTTTACCCCAGAGAGTATGATGGGCGTCAATGCCTTTTTTGATCATGACTTATCTCGCTACCACTCTCGCCTAGGTTTCGGGGCAGAGTACGCTCAAGATTTCTTAAAACTGAGTGCCAATACCTATTTACGTACATCAGCATGGCGTAGCGCTCCTGAATTAAAGAATGACTACAATGCCCGCCCGGCTAATGGATGGGATTTACACGCTGAGGGCTGGTTGCCTTCTTACCCAAATATTGGCGGAAGCCTTAAATTTGAGCAGTATTTTGGCGACGATGTCGCCCTATTTGGCAAAGATAAGCGCCAGAAAGACCCTCTTGCCACAACGGTTGGTATAAACTGGACTCCATTCTCACTGGTAACTTTAAGCGCAGAACAAAAAATCAGTGGTGGATTAAGTGAAACTAATGCCAAAGTCCAGTTCACTTGGGCACTGGGTAAGAGCCTCGCAGAACAGCTTGACCCAAGTAAAGTGGGTGATGCTCGTCGTTTAATGGGCAGTCGCTATGATTTTGTGAATCGTAATAACAATATCGTACTAGAATACCAAAAGAACACCCTGATAACCCTATCATTACCCTCAATAATCCAAGGGAAGACAGGGGAATTATTACCTTTAATTAATACCCTCAATACCAAATATCCGTTAGATCAATTAGCCGTACAAGCACCTGAATTTTTAGCCGCTGGGGGCGAAATAATCCTCGACGGAGCGTCTACAAGAGTCAAATTGCCGTCTTATAAAGTGGCAATGACCGAACAAGAAAGGAAGAAAATCAACCTTTACCGATTCACGGTAACAGCCTCTGACAGCAAAGGAAATATTTCACCACAGGCCACAACTTTGGTTGAAGTTACAAACTCCGGCGTATTATCAATTAACCCAAATGAGGTTATCAAACAAGGAAATGCGGTTGCTAACGGCCAAGATATTAATAAATTAACGATTACGGCCAGAGATAGTTTAAATAATATCGCGCCAGACTCAACAGTGACATTTATTCTCCCGGCAGGACTTAAATTCGTCACACAAAAAGCCACCTCTTCAAGAATGGCGTTTAGCAATTTATTCAAAAAAATGCAGGCGGCAAAATCAACTGATAAACAAAAATATAAAATTGCCACCAATATCAAAGGGGAAGCTTCGATTCAATTCACCACTTTGACTACGGGTGAACACCGAATTCAGGTAGTGCCAAATGGCGGCGTTCCCATTGAAACCACCTTTTTCTTTATTGCCGATACGCATCAAGCGCATATTAAGCATTTTAATATCCTCAATGATAATGCGATAGCCGATGGGACATCCAATAACAAAATTCAATTCCATGTTACTGATGATAATGCACACCCCATTAAAGACGCTGTACTGCAACTTGAGGCAAGAAATGCCACAGCCAAGCAGCTAAGCCCAACCGATGAACAGGGTAACACTGAAGTCGAGGTAAAAAGCCAAGTCGCAGGGCCTGCCAAAATAACGGCAACACTGAATGAACAAAGCGTCACGGTAGAAACCCATTTTGTATTTGGCCAATTAGCCCATGTCACGATTGTCGACCTTGCGCAAGCCGCTGCTGGCACAGACAGCACGATTACCATTTCACTGACTGATACAAACAACAACCCTATTTCTGGCGCTGATGGTTCTGTCATCGTGAACATCGATGGCAAACCAACACCAATTACTATCACGGAAAACCGTCCTGGTAGTGGTATCTACACCGGAAAATTACCGGGACAACATACTGGTACGCCAAGTATCACCGTCACCATTGATGGGCAAACCTCCTCTCCAGAAACGTTAATTGTTGAGCAGCCAAAACCAATCTCCCCAAACAACTCAAGCGGCACAGGCCAAAAAGGGGAAAAAGGCGTTATTGAAAATATCGCCGTCACTCCAAACCGAACCCACGGTTTACAATCGGGAGATACTCTTGACGTCACTGTAACCATTACTGATGGATTTAATAATGGACTTACGGGTTTAAACACCAATGACATCGATATAGGTCAACATAAAGGCGATACGCTGATATGGACGGATAATGGCGACGGGTCTTACACCACCACTTTGCCATTAACGGAGATCGGAACCAATGATTTAACCGCTTCTATTAATGGCACCACTAGCTTGAAAACTGATATTCAGGTCGCTAATGCCACTGGGACTATTCATGTTGATAAAGTCAAAATCATTAAAGTAGAAAAACCAGCAGCAGGTGTAGATAGCACTATAACCCTCGAGTTAACCGATAAACATAGCAACCCCGTTGTTGGTGAAACAGAAGTGACTGTCAATATTGATGGCCAAGCACATACTTTGCCAGTGACAGAAACATCTCCAGGTATTTATGACGTCATTATTCAGGGTCAACTCGCAGGCAACCACATTGTTTCTGTTATCGTTAATGGGGAAGGATCACCAAAAGAGCCACTTATTGTTGATAAATCACGGCCTGTTAAACCTAAAGACCCAAGCGGTGCAGGGCAAAAAGGCGAACTAGGTGTTATCGATAATATCGTTATCACGACAGGCGATACTAGCCATCTGCAATCTGGCGATAAACTTGAGGTCGTCGTTTCCATTACTGATGCCTTTAACAACGGCTTGTCAGGCTTAGACACCAATAATATCAATGTTGGTAAACACAAAGGCGATACATTGGTATGGGTTGACAACGGTGATGGCTCTTACACCACCACCTTGCCACTAACCGACATCGGCAATAATGACCTTACCGTTTCCATCAATGGTACTAAGAGTCCGCAAAAACAAGTCCAAGTTAGCAATGCCAAAGGAAAAGACAAAGTCAGTAAAGTTGAAATTATTCAAACAGAAAAACCCGCCGCAGGTTCAACCAGCACACTAACCGTTCAATTAACCGATAACAACGGTAACTCAGTAGTCGGTGAAACTGAAATGACCGTGAATATTGATGGCAAACCACATACTCTCCCCGCGAAAGAAGGGAAACCCGGTATCTATGAGGTCACGCTGCCAGCACTGCAAGCAGGTAATCATCAAATTACTGCCGTGATAAATGGCCAAAGCTCCCCTAAAGATACTTTAGAAGTACAAAAACCGACCCCAATTAGCCCGAATAATTCGAATGGTACAGGCCAACAAGGTGAGAAAGGCGTTATCGACAAAGTCGCAATCACACTTGATCACACTCACCGTTTTGAATCCGGTAATCCTCTTGAAATCACGGTTGCGGTAACTGATGCCTTTGGTAACGGCTTAGCTGGCTTAAATACTGATAACATCGATATCGGTAAACACAAAGGAAATACCTTAAGCTGGGTAGATAATGGTGATGGCTCTTATACCACTACCTTGACCTTAACCGACGTTGGTAGCAATAATTTAACTGCCTCCGTCAATGGTGCCCATAGCCCACATACAGAAGTTCAGGTCAATCATGCCGTAGGCGCTTCCCATGTCGATAAGGTAAAAATCACCAAAACAGAAAAACCGGCGGCTGGTACAAATAGTATTGTAACTATCGAGTTAACCGATAAATATGGCAACTCGGTTGTCGGTGAAAAAGAAATTACCATTCATATTGATGGACAAGCCTATAAACGTCCCGCAAAAGAAGGTAAACCCGGGATTTATGAGGTTAGCCTACCCGCACTGCAAGCGGGCAATCACAACATTAGCGCGAGTGTGAATGCCCAACACTCAACTGACACAACCTTAGTGGTCGCAAAACCAACTCCAATTAAACCAAATAGCAATGGTAAACCGGGAGAAAAAGGCGTGGTCAATAGTATTGCTATGACGACAGGCAATACCAGTAACTTACAGTCTGGCGATCAACTTGAAATCACCGTGACCATCACCGACGCTTTTAATAACGGTTTAATTGAGCTAAATACAATTACCCTTGACGGATTTAACGGCAAGCCAGTCTGGACGGATAATGGCGATGGCTCTTATACGGCGACTCTCACACTGACTGAAGTTGGCGATAAAAACTTAATTGCTTCTATCAGCAATCATAAAACCGCTGTAACACCGCTCCAAGTTAGTCACGCGTCGGGTCAAAATAACGTCAGTAAAGTTGAAATCACCAAAATAGAAAAAGCAGATGCAGGTTCAAATGGCACTCTAACTGTTCAATTAACCGATAAAAATGGCAATCCAGTGGTCGGTGAACAGGAAATGGTTATTGAGATTGATGGTACCCCACACACCTTGCCAGCAAAGGAAGGGAAACCGGGCATTTATGAGGTCACGCTACCCGCACAGCAAGCAGGTGATCATAACATTATAGCCACGGTAAATGGCCAAAGCTCAGTTAAAGATACTTTAGCAGTGAAAAAACCAACCCCAATTAGCGCGAAAAACTCAAGCGGAACAGGTGCTCATGGTGAACGAGGCGTTATCAATAACCTAACCATGACAACAGGTGATATCTCACGTCTGCAATCAGGTGACAAACTGGATATCACTGTCACCATCTTTGATGCATTTAATAATCCGTTAACGGCTCTCGATACCAGTAATATCATTTTGGATGGATACAAGGCAAGCTCGCTGAAATGGTTAGATAAAGGTAATGGCGCTTACACGACTTCGTTGCTGTTAACACAAACTGGCTCCAATAATATCGCGGCATCTATTAATGGTCATAAATCACAACAATTCCCTATTACAGTGAGTAATACGACGGATATCAATCGAGTTGCTAACGTCGAACTTGAAACAATCATCCCGAGTGATGCAGGTGAAAACCAAATTATCACCGTAAAAGTCACTGATAAATATCAGCACCCCGTCACCATGATTAGCAGCATGATAACGGCAAATATCGACGGCCAGTCAACATCGATTGTTTTAACAGAGTCACTCACTCAAGCAGGTATTTATACAGGAACGTTACCTGTACAAAATACGGGTAAATATACCGTTAAAGTGACGGCGAATAATAAAACTGCATCAAAAATTTGGACAGTTAAAACCCCTGCAACCATAGCCGTGAAAGACAAAAATGGAAGTGGTATAGAAAATCAGCGTGGCGTCATTAAAACCGTTACATTGGCTTCATCAGCGGTTAACGACCTAAAATCAGGGCAGTCATTACAATTAACCGTGACACTTAAAGATGCATTTGGTAACCCCCTTGAAGGGCTCAGTGGCGCGAGTATTCAGTTAAATCATCGACAACCTAGCAATCGCTCTGTGACTTGGATAGACCTCCGCAACGGCGACTACACGGCTCTTTTGCCTCTCACCAAAATTGGCCAAGATACTTTAACCGTGAAAGTGAACAAAATAACCACTTCCCCACTGAATATTAACGTGGGAAGTGCTATTGGAACCTCGCAAATCAAGCAAGTTAAAATCAAAGATATCGCTAAACCCGCTGCAGGTGAAACGAGTTCCATCACACTATCAATCACTGATACCAATGACCAACCCATTACAGGGATAGATAGTAACGCAGTTATCTCTATTGATGGCACTGAAGAATTGTTTAAAATCACGGAAACAACCAATAGCAAAGGAACCTATACTGGCACGCTTTCTGGCCAAAAATCAGGCGTTCATAAAATTATTGCCACTGTTGGTGGTGTTAAATCCACAGAATCAACCTTAACCGTTAGCGCTCCTTCCCCCATTGCTATCAATCATGGTGGTAAACCACATTATCGCGGTGTCGTTAACCGTGCAACACTCGCCATTTCCCCAAATAATAACCTAAAATCTGGCGGTGCGTTAAAGCTAACCGCGATATTAGAAGATGCCTTTGGTAACCCATTAACTGGCGTTGATTTAGCGCAATCACTCACCCATAAACAAGCGGGTAAAGCCACTTGGATAGCACAAAAAGATGGAAGCTATACGGCTAACTTAGTTTTAACGCAATTAGGGCAAGATCACTTATTTATCACCGTAAATAACATACAAAGCCCAACCATTGTTATTGATGTCAAACCACAGTTAGGTAATAACGCGATTCATAAAATCGATATTAATGATATTACCAACGCAGCCGCTGGTGCAGAAAGCACCTTCACGGTGGTATTGGCCGATGCTCAAGGTAACTTAATCGACGGTGTCCAAAGTGTTGAGGTCACCATCGGTAAGCAAAAACCAGAAAGCATTAATGTCACTCAACAAGCAGATGGCCGCTACATAGGGAAATTATCTGGGCAACAAAGTGGCTCTTATGACGTGGTTATTAGCGCCAATCAACAAAATTCGGCTAAAAAAACATTCGCCGTGACAAAACCTGATACAGTCACTGCGACCTCAAATGGAAGTGGCAAAAAAGACCAGCGTGGCGTCGTTAGCCATGTTGAACTGAAAAGCGCATCAGTAAGTTCGGTATCTGGCCATCATTTACAGTTAACTGTCGAGCTAAAAGATAGCTTTAATAACCCATTAAAAGGCGTCTCCAGCAACCACATTGCACTAACGCACAAGCAAGCAAGTCATGTGGTTTGGACCGACCATAACAACGGCCAATACACCGCGACCTTGCCATTAAAGGTACTGGGAAGCGATGTATTAACCGCCACCGTTAACGGTATCAATAGTTCGGTAGCAAATATTACCGTGGAAAATACTGCTGATATTAAACAGGTGAGTAAGCTAATCGTCGCGACGATTGCACCATCTGCAGCGGGAACAGAACAGCAAATCACCGTACAAGCCGTTGATGCCAATAACCATGGTGTGACTCAAATTGAGAATAACATCAACGTTGCCCTCAATGACAAGCCACTTAATTTAACATTTGTTGAATCGAAAACCATTAAGGGCACTTACACTGCAACCCTACCAGCCCAAAAAACCGGTAACTATACCGTCAAGGCCAGTGCCAATAAGAAGGAAACGCAACAAACTTGGCAGGTTACTGCCGCCAAAACGATTCAAGCAACAAAAACTGATGGCTCAGGTGTTCAAGGCCAAGCCGGTGTGGTGAATACCGTTGCGCTCGCTGCGACAAACGCACCAAACTTTAAATCCGGTGATACCGTAAAACTCACGCTAACCTTAAAAGATGCGTTTGATAATGCGCTTAGCGACATTGATGTTAAAAACATCACATTAGCACATAACCAAACCGGTAAAGTGACTTGGGTTGATCACCATAATGGCACCTACACCGCTGATTTACCGTTAAAGACACTGGGTAAAGAGCGCTTAGTGGCGATGGTTAACCAGATAAAAAGTACGCCAGTTGACATCAACGTTGAAAATGTAATTGGAAGCAACCGCACCCATCAGGTTGATATTGTTAATATCGCCAGTCCGCAAGCCGGTGCCGAAAGCCACTTTGCAGTATCCTTGACCGATATAAACAGCCTCACAGTCATGGGGATCACTGAGGTCACTGTGAATATTGCGAAACAGCAACCACTAAATATTGCCGTTACTCAACAAACGGATGGCATCTACACAGGGAAATTACCGGGACAACAAAGTGGGGTTTATAGTGTCGTTATCACTGCCAATAATAAACCATCCACGGCAAAAACACTCACAGTGACAGAACCTGATACAGTCACTGCGACCTCAAATGGAAGTGGCAAAAAAGACCAGCGCGGCGTCGTTAGTCATGTTGAACTGAAAACCGCATCAACAAGTTCAGTATCTGGTGATCATTTACAGCTCACTGTCGAGCTAAAAGATGGCTTTAATAACCCATTAAAAGGCGTCTCCAGCAACCACATTGCGCTGAAGCACAAGCAGGCAGGTCATGTCGTTTGGACTGACCATAACAATGGCCAATACACCGCGACCCTGCCATTAAAGGTATTGGGAAATGATGCATTAGTCGCCACCGTTAACGGCATCGATAGTTCACCAGCAAACATCACCGTGACAAATTCCACCGATATCAAGCAAGTTAATCAACTGGCTATTGCCGCTATCGCCCCATCGGCAACCGGCTCAGAGCAAACCATTAGCGTACAAGCGGTTGATGGCAGTCGTCATGGTGTGACACACATTGCGGATGACATTAAAATTACGCTCAATGATAAGCCACTTAACTTAACATTTGTTGAATCGAAAACGGATAAAGGCACTTATATCGCCACATTACCTGCACAAAAAACAGGAAATTATCTGGTTAAAGTGACCGCCAATAAACAGGAAACTCAACAAACTTGGCAAGTTACTGCTGCCAAAACGATTCAAACAACAAAAACCGATGGTTCAGGTGTTCAAGGCCAAGCCGGTGTAGTGAGTAACGTTGCGCTCGCTGCGACAAACGCACCAAACTTTAAATCCGGTGAGACAGTAAAACTCACACTAACCTTAAAAGATGCGTTTGATAATGCGCTTAGCGGTATTGATGTTAAAAACATCATATTAGCACATAACCAAATCGGTAAAGTGACTTGGGTTGATCACCATAATGGCACCTATACCACTGATTTAACCTTAAAAACACTGGGCAAAGACGCATTACGTTCCACCGTTAATGGAATTAGCAGCCAAGCTGTCGATATTGAAGTAATAAAGAGTGACGAGGTCAATACAGTCAAGAATGTTGATATCTTATCTCTTCCTACACAAATCGCAGGAATGGACAGCACATTAATTGTTGCACTGACAGATATAAATAATCACTCCGTCACAGGTATCAAAGAGGTCACCGTTAAAGTCGATAATAAACACTCATCGACGATTGCTGTAGCACCACTCGATAATGGTAACTATATCCTCACGCTACCGGCGAAACAAAGCGGCTCCTATGACATTATTGTTACAGCTAATAATATCAATTCAGCTGCTAAAACACTGACAGTGTCTAATCCAAGCACCATCGTTGCCACAAACCATCAAGGAAATGGAATTAAAGGCCAACGCGGGGTCGTTGCTAAAGTACAATTTAATACCGCACCGTCAGGCAGCCAACAAGCCGGTACCCTGCTCGCATTAACTGTAATGTTAGAAGATAGCTTTGGTAATTCGCTGACGGGTATCAACAGTCTCGCCATTGCTCAGCAGCAATCAGGCTCTGTCATATGGAAAGACAATGCGAATGGTACTTATACCGCTGACTTATTATTAAGCAAGCTAGGCACTGACACCTTAAAAGTCACAGCTAATGGTATTAGCCAATCACAGGTTATCGATGTTGAAGCGCCACAGGGTAAACCTGCCGTGAGCAATGTGGCATTAAAGGCGACCAACCGGACGTTTAAGGTAGGTGATACCGCCGAATTACAACTAACATTGGCTGATAACTATGGCAATGGTGTTGAAAAGGTACAAACCAACGACATTCAATTAGAGCATAATCATACGCTTGTTCCTAAGTTGACCTGGTTAGAGAAAGGCGCAGGTATTTACACAACGACACTCCCTCTGCATAAACAAGGGAAAAACACCTTTGTAAGCCGAGTTAATCACCAAACCAACGCCCCACTGACGATTGATGTCAGCGCACTAACAGACCCAACACAGGTAAAAACGGTTGAGCTCAAGGCCAATACAAACCAACTGACTGTAGGCAGTAAAACAGAGTTGACACTAATATTAGCAGACCAATGGAATAATGGCGTTGAAGGGATCACCGCTAAAGATATCACCATCAATGATGCGCATACGAAGAAAGATCTTATAGGCTTAGTTTGGGCGTCAAAAGGCAATGGTGTTTATACCACCCCCGTTACTCTATCAATGGCAGGAATTCATTCACTGAGAGCCAGAGTTAATCTACAACACAGTAAAAATATATTAATTGAAGCGAAGCCTTCCACTGACTCAAACCGAGTTCGCAATATAACGCTATCAGCGACATCAAATATGATCACTGCGGGTGATGAAGTCTCTTTGTCCTTGAAAGTGACTGATATGGATAACAATCCGGTTATTCATATCAACAATAATACAATCACACTGACTGATAACAAGAAGCCAGTTAACATGATCTGGAATGAAGATAACCATGGATTAGGGATCTACACAACTCGCATCATGCTCAGTGACGTTAAAACGCATACTCTGATAGCTGGTATTGATCAATTTACAGATACAGCAACTATCACGGTCAATTCACCAACAGGTAAAGATGCAGTGAAGACCATCGCCATTTCACCAATAGCCAACAGTGATGCAGGACAATCATCACCGCTATCTATTGATTTAACTGATGCATATGGCAACCCGGTTAAAAATGTCTCCAGTAGCGATATTACTGTGACCATTAATGGGCAAAAACAAGACATCCTCTTTATGGAAAAAAATGTGTTAAATAAATATATCGCCCAACTTCCCGCCGCTAAAGCTAGCCGCTATAAAATAGCAGTGGAAGTCAACGGCCAGTCAGAAACTGCCGAATGGCTCGTCAATCCGCCGATAGAAATCCCAATCACTTCTTATGATAAAGACCGTTTACGAGGCTCGCTAGAGACTATTTCTATCACCAGTAATACCCCCACTAACAGTGCCAACTCAGGCGATAAAGTGACCTTAACTGTCGGACTAAAAGATAAGTTCGATAACAAACTGACTGGTGCGGCAAACTCATTAAAATTATTAACTAACTTACATTCAGCCTCAACATGGAGAGAACTCCGCGGCGGGCTATATACTCAAGAACTCACCATGAATAAGCTACATAAGCAGTCTATTCAAGTCGTAGTAGATAAACTACTCAGCGATAAGCTTGAGCTAACCGTTGCTCCTGCCAAAGGGGTAAATAAGGTGCATAAAACCACTCTTGAAACCGATGAAGGTGCTATTGAGGCAGGTAAAGAAGTGCAATTAACATTAGCCTTAACGGATAGTGTTGATAACGGTGTTATTGATATCGATACAGGGGCTATTCAGCTCACCAATAATGGAAAACTAGCCAACGTTACATGGGCTAATCCACAAGATGGCGTGTATACCACCAAGCAGCAGTTAAGCACTGTTGGTAATTATCAGTTTAAAGCCACCGTAAATAACCGCTCAAGCCGTATCCAAACCGTGGAAGCAACCTATCCAAGTGGAAAAGATGTGGTGAAATCCGCAAAAATGACCACAAACGCAAATACGTTTGATGCAGGTAAAAAGGTTGACTTAACGTTAGAACTAAAAGACCAATATGGCAATTTGGTTACTGGCGTCAATGGCGCTGATATTGCTTTAACCGATAGTCATACAGGAGAAACTATTGATAGCAGCAATATTGCTTGGAAAATGGAATCGGTGGGCGTGTATAAAGCCACTTTACCATTAACCAAAGTGGGTAAACACACATTAACCGCGATGGTGAATAAACAAGATGCCGATACCAAGGAAGTCACGGTGAAAGCGTTGAAAGGGGCTAGCAATGTTAAGGAGATCAAATTAACCACGGTGGCAACTTCAATCAATGCAGGGGAAAGCACCTCATTAACCCTCACCATGCTCGATAACTATGGTAATGAAGTGGCAGATATCACATCGAAAGATATTATGTTCAAAAATACTGATAGCACGATTAACACTAAAGCAGCGTGGGTGAAAGCATCTTCACACGGTAGTGTCTATACGGCTCAGGTCACGCTAGAGAAAGTTAAAAAGCACACATTATCGGTTGAGGTAAATAAACAGGTAAAAAATATCGAAATTGATGTAAAACCGCAAGAAGGTGCCAAAAATGTCGCGAAAATTGAGTTAAATGCACCAAAAACAGTGGCAATTAATGCTGGTGCCGAGCTTCAACTCAGCCTAAAAGATAAATTCGGTAATGGTGTTGTCGCGGTTAATATTTCTGATATCACACTGGAACATTTAAATACATTAATACCAATAACTTGGGTTGAAGGCAATGAAGGTAAGTACACATCCAGCTTAGCGCTAACTAAGGCCAAAGCACATCCACTGACAGCCAAGGTTAATGGACATTCTTCAAATGCCACTATCACGGTTGACAGCCCGGAAGGGGTTAAACATGTGGCCAAGATCAGTATGAAGTCTTCAATAACCGCTGATAGTTCAGGGAAATTAACTACCTTCCCAGGGCAAGAGTTCAAGTTAACATTCACATTAACTGACCAGTATTACAATGGCGTCACTGGGTTAAAAGAAACAGATATCAACTTAACTGATACTCAAAAACCAAGTTCAGTGCTAATAACGGCATGGCAAGAAAATACACTGAAGAAAGGTGAATACAATGCCACTGTATCACTGACTCAAACAGCCCAACACAAGCTGACAGCAAAAGTGAATACTGTTTCGGATACTGCACAGATAATGGTGACCCCATTCAGAGACACCAATTACATTGCAACCGTTGAATTAAAACTTGATAAAACTAATACCAATATGGGTAAAACATATAATGTTGAGTTAAAAATCAAGGATAGATACGGTAATGACGTATTTGTTAATAACAACGATATTGCAATACATAATAAAAATCAAAAATCATCAGCTATTCAAGAGAAGTGGGATATAACAAGTGACACTTTCACTCGCCAATATAAAGGAACGCTCAGTTTTACAAAACCTGGAGAGTATATAATCTCAGTCGGTGTAGGTAGGGTAAATAGTAAACCTGAAGTGGTAACTATTGAAGCTGGCGCACCTGTATTTGCCCCAGGAAAAAGCTCACTCACTGCGAGTGCCTATGAAACAAGCACAACTGATATCAAAACGACCACGATACAGCTAATGCTTAAAGATGATAATGGTCATTTGATTACAGGGAAAAAACCAAAAATAGAAACCATATCAAACGTAACCTCTAAGCGGGTATCGAAGGATATGATAGAAAAATCGGCAGGAATATACACTGCAGAGTACCAAAACAGTCTTGATCCAGAAATTATTCACATCAAATTACTCAATAGCTCCATTGGTTATACGGGTAATTACCAATCTATTCAAATTGTCAATTACGACAAAATATCAATTACACCGTTAGGTACTAAGGAAACCTATGCGGTTGATAAGCAATTCCCTTCTACCGGATTTACTGGAGCACAATTTGCCATCAAACCTTCACTAGGTACCGCATCTAACTATAACTGGGAGGTTGACCAAAAGTGGTTATCTATTGATAGCAAAGGAGTTGTGACACTGAATAAACACCCGGAAGGCCGCAACACTGCAAAAGTCACCATCACAGGAAGACCTAAAACGACTAATAGCAAGAATATGGTATATACCTTTAACATGAATAAGTGGTTTAGCACAGGGGCACAATTGGATTTTCATAATGTAATGAAATATTGTACTAATTCTCAAAGAATAGCCACACCAGAAGATATAAAATACAGTAATATCTCGCTATTCACCCAGTGGACAGAGAAAACCATTAACGACAACATAAAACTAGACCAAATAGCAACACAAGGCTGGATTTGGGTAATGAACCAGAATCATATAACCTTATACAATCTACGAACACATAAGTACCTAACCAATCCTTTTAATGCCGGTGAGCGTGGTCTGGTGTGTGTTAAAGAGTATTAATTGTAATTAGTTTTAAATTATTGATACTTATATCTCATCAGCCCCCTATTGGGGGCTTTTTATTATCAATTCCCTTTACCTACCCTTCATCCCTTCCCAATCCAACCCAAATTTAGCGAGATACTTTCGCAACCTGTCTGCATCATTGGGCTGTTTTTTATGTTGCCGCGAAACGGCAAACAGCTCACGCCCCGCTTCGGAAAGGGTAGATGAACGGCGGCAAACTTCAAGCATCATTGCCAACTGTGGTTGGTCGAATAAATCAATCTCACCAATTTGCTTGGGTAATGTATTGGTTGATTTTGTTTGCCATTGGGCTTGCAAGCGGCCAATTTCCTCTTCGGCCACCGCTTTGGTAATGCGCCCGCGTTCGGCAAAAGTGGCCATCCGGCTAATGGATGCCCCCAACTCACGGAAATTGCCACGCCACAGGGCCTGAGGGGAACAGGCAAACTTCACATACACATTACGAGCTTCACTATCAAAACGAATGTGGCTTTGCTGGTCTTGGCAAAACTTAGCTAATTCATAATCAATATTCGGTTCGATATCTTCACGACGTTCTTTTAACCCCGGTAGCGCAAACGTCCACATATTGATACGGGCAAATAGGTCTTCACGAAATTTGCCCTCCTCCACTTGCTGCGCCAAATTACGGTGAGTCCCCGCAATTAATTGAAAATCACTGTGAATTTCTTCATCTGAACCATAAGGGAAAAAACTTTTCTCTTCGATGGCTTTCAGTAGCATTGCTTGCTCATCAAGGCCTAGCTCCGCAATTTCATCGAGAAATAAAATGCCGCCATCCGCTTCTTTCAGTAACCCACGCCTTGGGTTGATTGCCCCTGTGAATGCCCCTTTCACATGACCAAACAGCGTCGACATGGCGTTATCACCGCGTAAGGTGGCACAGTTTACTTCCACAAAACGCCCTTTAACTTGGTGGCGGCTTTCACGCAGTTGATAAATTCGCCGAGCTAAGAAAGACTTCCCCGCCCCCGTTGGTCCATTGAGTAAAATCGGGGCTTTAGAACGCAGCGCGACACGTTCGATTTGCTCAATCATGGTATTAAATGCCGCGTTGCGGGTGGCAATACCCGATTTTAAAAACGAAACCTGCTGTTGCTGCTCTGTTTGGAAACGGCTGGTGATATGGGTATAACGGCTTAAGTCAAGGTCAATCACGGTATGAATACCGATAGGGTCTTTTTCTCGCCCTTTTTGGCTCGGTGACGTTTGAATTAATTTGGCAGGTAAATAGTGAGCTTCCGTTAATAAAAACCAACAAATTTGTACCACATGGGTACCCGTCGTGATGTGTACCAGATATTCTTCATTATCAGTATCAAATTGATAATGCGAAGAAAAATCCAGTAATGAGGTATACACCTCTTCGAAATCCCACGGGTCAGCAATATCCACCTCATGCAGCACCACTTCTGTATTGGGAGAGGCTTGCTCAATGTCCTCTTTCACCCGGTGTGCCATGCCATAGTCATTCACCTGATGCAGTAATTCAAAACGACCAATATCCAAATCAGGCTGTTGGCAAAGGCCAACCGTTGGCCGCCATTTTGTCCAGCGGTTGGCTTTTTTGCCTCGCCTGTCTAGTACGGTACCCAATACCCCAATAACAACCTTACGTTTTTCACTCATAGTATTTATATAAATTTATAAATTACGATATAAAAAGATAATAAATAGCATAATCCATTTACCACGCCAATGTTACCCACTTTTATCTTAAAATTATTTTTTACTTATATTTCAATTTGATAAAAATTTTTATCCCATTTTTTAAAAAGTTGGCATGCTTCTGGCAATACTCTATTCATCCACTGCCGGAAATTGTCTGAACTTCGCGTTCAACCGGTGCAGACATGGTGACTTAGTCACTGCATGGTCTGTATGCCGCCGTCGGTAAGATACCTTTTGGTAATAGCAAAGCTATCAGGTTCGACTCCTGAAACTAACGTCTCCAAAACGTAAAACAACGAGCTGAAGTTAAGCTTAAAGCCGCTACTCGGGAGCCACGCTGAGTGATGAGCAAAAATTTAGACAGCCAGTTTTGGCGCTCTACTTTTTCCCTCACTACTTCGCTTTTTTCTTCAGTAGCGGATAAATATAAAAAAGGAAAAATAATGAAAAAAATAAATGTAGCTCAAGGACTTATCGCATTAACTGAAAAAAATGGCGATTTTCAGCACCTATTATTAGCTGGTGAGCACAAAGTGAATGATTGGTTTAACAAATTAACAGTCACCATGTATCCATTAAATGACGAACCAATTGAACATAAACTGGCAGAGCATTTGCGCCAATATCATCAGCAGTGGGTTGTCGACTATTGCATTGATATCAATTTATCCGATGATGAAGTCGCATTTTTATATTTGCATGATCGTTTAATTGAGGTCATTGCGCCACAAACGCGCCGTTTATATTGGAAAATGACCAATACATTACGGGTTGAGAAGCAAAGTATCGCTGACTTTAAAATGTCCAACGAATTAACCGCCGCGTTAGTACACAAGAAAGACATTAAAGGCCGTGAACTGTGCCTGATCACGCAAATTCCCGCAGGGAAACTTGGCTTATTTAAAGTTGATGGTGAGATAAAAAGTTTATTAGAAACTGGAACTTATGGATATTGGAATATCAAGCAAAAACCAGAAATACAGGTCATTGATGTTTGCTCGCAATCTATTGATAAACCAGTCGATTACGTATTAGCGGAACAAATTCGCCAATATCACCCAGATTGGATAGCATCCCACGGGGTCGATATTGATTTATCGGATGATGAAGTTGGCTTTTTATATTCACACCATAATTTGGTTGAGATTTTATCCCCAGCGACTCGACGTTTGTACTGGAAAGTCGGTGATAGCTTGAAGGTCGAGAAACAGAAGATCGGTGAAATCGTGTTATCAGAAACCTTGATACAACGTTTAAGTGGCAAAAAGCGTATTAAAGGTCATGAGCTATGTTTAGTCGCTCAAGTACCTGCATGGCATATGGGCGTGCTGAAAATTGACGGTGAAGTCGAAAACTTGCTTGAGCCGGGCACTTATGGCTACTGGCGTATCGAACGCACACCCGAAGTTGAGGTGATTGATACCCGTTTACAGTCATTAGAAGTCAGCGGGCAAGAGATTTTAACCAAAGACAAAGTCACACTGCGGATCAATCTGTGTGCTAACTGGCGTTATCACGATATTTTATTGGCATTCTCAAAATTGAGTCAGCCTGTAGAGCATTTATACCGTGAATTACAGTTTTCATTAAGGGAAATCGTTGGTACTCGAACCTTAGATGAATTGTTAGAAAACAAGCAGTTAGTTGATGAATTGATGCTAACTCAAGTCGTGCAGTGTGTGGCTGAGTTTGGCCTAGAAATCGATAGCATCGGTGTAAAAGACATCATTTTACCAGGGGATATGAGAACAATTTTATCCCAAGTGGTAGAAGCCGAAAAATCGGCACAAGCGAACGTGATCCGCCGCCGCGAAGAAACCGCCGCAACGCGCTCACTGTTAAATACTGCAAAAGTGATGGAAAACAACCCCGTTGCACTGCGTTTAAAAGAGCTTGAGACCTTAGAAAGTATCGCACATCGGATCGACCAAATTTCTGTTTACGGCGGTCTAGACCAAGTATTAAACGGATTAGTAAAAATTAAGGAATAAATAATGATAAATAATAAATTCAACGAATTAATTCAAGAAAATGGCGTGCCTGTAAAAATGTGGACCAACGGTGTACCCGTTGACCCTAAAGCGGTAACACAACTACAAAACACCGCAAAAATGCCGTTTATTTTTAAGCACCTAGCCGTAATGCCTGATGTGCATGTAGGGAAAGGTTCAACTATTGGGAGCGTGATCCCAACCAAAGGAGCGATTATCCCTGCGGCAGTGGGGGTGGATATTGGTTGTGGAATGATTGCCGTGCGAACGTCTTTAACGGCATCTAATTTACCAGATAGCTTGCAAAATATCCGTTTTGCTATCGAAGCTGCAGTACCGCACGGTCGAACCACGCATCGACATGGACGTGATAAGGGGGCTTGGCATCGTACACCAGATATTGTTGATAGCCACTGGGCGCACTTGGATGAAGAGTTCAAACGTATCTGTGATAAATACCCAAAACTGCGTCAGACGAACCATTACAACCACTTAGGAACATTGGGAACGGGAAATCACTTTATTGAGCTGTGTTTGGATGAACAAGACCGTGTATGGGTAATGTTACATAGCGGGTCGCGAGGTGTGGGAAACGCGATTGGTAACTTGTTTATCACGTTGGCGCAAAAAGATATGCAACAGCATATCGCTAATTTGCCTGATAGAGACCTTGCTTACTTTGAAGAAGGAAGCGTGCACTTTAATGACTATATGGAAGCGGTCGGATGGGCGCAAGATTTTGCGCGCCATAACCGTGAAGTGATGATGCACCGCGTATTGGAAGCGCTATCGCGTGAAATTCCAAAACCATTTACGACCCAACAAGAGGCCGTAAATTGTCACCATAATTATGTGCAAAAAGAGCAGCACTTTGGTGAAGAAGTACTGGTAACCCGAAAAGGCGCGGTGTCAGCGCGAAAAGGCCAAATGGGGATCATACCAGGATCTATGGGAGCAAAAAGTTTTATCGTGCGCGGTTTAGGTGATGAAGAAAGCTTTTGTTCCTGTAGCCACGGTGCAGGACGCGTAATGAGCCGAACAGAGGCGAAAAAACGTTTCTCAGTCAGCGACCAAAAAATGGCTACCGCCCATGTGGAATGCCGAAAAGACAGTGACGTGATTGACGAAATACCGATGGCGTACAAAGACATCGACGCAGTTATGGCAGCTCAATCATCATTAGTAGAAATTGTTCATACCCTACGCCAAGTGGTGTGTGTGAAGGGGTAAATATAAGAAGTAACAGGAGAAAGCATGGAAACTGACCATGAAAGTGTATCCGTGCTAATGAGAGAACGGATAGGAAAAACACTCAAAAAAATAGAAGAAACTCATCACGTTAAAATACTGTTTGCGTGTGAATCAGGCAGTCGCGGTTGGGGCTTTGCCTCCCGCGACAGCGACTATGATGTTCGATTTATCTATGTTCACAAACTCGATTGGTACCTAACATTAGATAAAAAACGCGATGTGATAGAAAAGCCAATTGATGATGAGCTGGATGTGTCGGGTTGGGAGCTATCTAAAGCATTGAAATTAATGCGTAACTCTAACCCTGCATTAATCGAGTGGCTACACTCACCTATTGTATATTCTAAAGATGAGGTATTTTTTGCTCAACTGGAGCAACTGGCGGCACAATTTTATTCGCCATTAAAATCACGTTATCACTATTTATCAATAAGTAAGCGTAATTTACATACTGATTTTAAAGGTGAGCGCGTTAAATTAAAAAAATATCTTTATTTATTACGGGCGGTATTAGCTTTACGTTGGATAGAAGCAAGCAAGAGTATGCCACCAATGGCATTTTCTGAATTAGTCGCGGCCACAGTCACGGATACCAAGGTACTCGCAGAGATAGATGAACTACTCGTTATTAAGCACCAAGCGGTTGAAAGCGATTATGGCACGAGGCGAACTGCTATTGATAAGCTCGTTCTGGAAGTTATCGCCAATGCAGAGCGTATGCAATTTCCAGATCCTGCTTGTCGTGACAGCCGATTATTAGATGACTTTTTTCGTAAAACTGCGTTAGAAAATAATTAACTAATATTTTTTCAAAAAAATAGACCATCAGAAAAATTTTGATGGTCTATTTATTTAATAATATTAAATAAATAACAATAAAACTTATTGCCACCCGGCTTTTTATAAATGAGAGTTTGGGTCCTGTGTATGATGCAATACCGCTAGCACTTCAATGCCTTCAAGCGCTTTTCGATAATAAATAATGTGGCTTTCAACAGGGAAGCTAAAAACGCCTAAATATAAATCTTCACTACGATCACGGCCAAAAGATGGCTGGTTCGCGAGTATATCCGTCATTGTCACACGTAATGAATTCGCATAAGCCTCAGCAACATTAACTTCCCATCTACGCAGAGAATACAGCTGAATTGAGCGGATATGTCCTTTCGCTTTATGAGTAAACTTAACGCTCATCCTTAAGCCTTATTTTCAAGTTCGTCCATAGTTAGCGGAGCAAATACATCATCAATGCTATGAAGTTCACCGCGTTCTGCTTGCGCAATAGATTCAGCCAAAACCGCTTTTAAACTCTGTAATTTTAACTGCATTAGCTGGTCATATTCATCTGGAGAGATAACAACAGCAACGCGCTTCCCATGCTTACTTATTTCAACAGGTGCACGCTGAACTTTCATCAACAAATCACCAAATTGATTTTTAGCGACTTGTGCGGGGATCGTTTCCATACATCACCTACAATATAAAATGGCTTGATTAGCTATTATAGCTAAAATAGCTTAAATAACCAGCAATCCAAAAAAATCACGTGTCTTGAACTTCCCGTAGTTTGGGCAAAAAAATAGACCATCAGAAAAATTTTGATGGTCTTTTTTCAAAGGCAATGTCAAACACGAAAGAAAAACTAATTTATCGCCAGTTCGGGTTTTTGATAATGGAATATTTACCCGCACCTAAAAATGCCAACGCAATACCACTCAAGAAGAAATACACAATACTTTCAATCGCCCATGCACCTGTTTTATCGAGCAAGAATGTTTTATCTAGCCCAATCATCAGCCATGCAACCACCATAGTGAAGGCGACTAATAATGCAGATGGCCGAGTTAAAACCCCTAAAATAATGAAAATAGGGGCAACAACTTCACCTAAAATGGTTCCATAAGCGATAAATTCAGGTAACCCATAAGAAGCCAGCAGCGCTTTAATACCACTCGCTCCTGTCATTAATTTGCTCATGCCATGAAACAACATGAGCCCACCCACAGCAAGGCGTAATAACAACCTGCCAGCATCTTCATGGGACAACAAACGATTTAATAAATTGACCACTTTATACCCCCTATGGATATCCAAAAACATCATTAAGTAGTATGGCTTAAAAATGTATTATGGCTTAGAAAGCTAAAGTAAGAATCATTTTAATTTGCATTTCTTATAACTAAATCAATTTTCATTTGATTAAATTTTGTTAACTTTTCACCCATTCAAATATTACGTTTAATTAACCATTAAACAGTCAAATATACTGAATAATATTATAAACATGACCTTACAGTAACCAGTGTTAATTCCGTTAATGCGTTATAAAATGGGCTACATGTTGTTCGATTTAATTGCTGGTAAAATTGTGGTAACCAATTAGCCAAATGGTCATTTAGCAATTCTTTTAATGCGGCTTCCCTGACTTGTGAAGCCAACACTGCCGCTTGAAATAACATTAAACCAACATGATCCGAAGGTTCTGGATAATGAGTTTGTATTTTCAAGCGTTCGCGTTTTAAAAATTCACTTAATGCCACCGTGGAGGATCCTTGCAATACCCCTTCAGGGTCGAGATATACCGAGCCCCATGGTGGGGCCGGTAATGCTTCGGGACCAATAAATAAATCTGTCCATTGAGTGTGGAGTACCGCAGCTTCGATGTTTAGTGATGCCGAGATACGTTCACTAAGCTGAGCACTGATCTTACAAGGCCATTGAGATGCAAAGTCATTTAACTTGAAAAAGCTTATCGCATAACGGCTTGCATCGTCATTTGGTGAAAATAAATAGCACGTGCCTAAGATATTAAACGCGGCTGCGTAGTGTGAAAAATGGATCATGAAAAAGATAATTTCCTAAGCAATATGCCGTTATTTATCAATGAATAGTGTAAAAACAGTAGCGCAGCATAAATTCAGCAATCATGGCAGCCGCACAACCCACCACTAAATACCCTTTGCTGCTCGAAGACATAACCCCACTCGCAGTCTGTCGCATATGGCGAAATAACCCATACCCCAATACAATCACCGACAATATTCCAACAACCCAGCTTGTAATACGCAGCGACCAAATCCCTTGGTAGGCGTGAATAGAGTCGATAGGAAATGTAATAGATTCATTATTATAGCTCGTGCTAACTAAGTAACTTTCATAGGTAGGTTGATAAGCTAAACGGACTAACAAGCTAATGCCAATCACTGCCCACAGTATCCATAACCCGCGAGTTGAAACTTGCGCCGCTGGCGATCCTGCATGAAAACGCAATAACAAATTGATTAATAAATAATACCCAGCAGCTCCCGCAGTTAACATCGTGCCGTAGAACATCAAATAGGTATTATCATTCATCCACGTTAACATTGATGTATAACGATAAATTGAAGCCATGGCATATACATCACACAGCCCAGCGATAATCGCTAAACCAAGTAACAGATACGACAGCTCCTTTTTGAACCAGAGCCATAGAAAGGTCATCCCAAGAAAAGCAAAATAGGTGGCAGTAAACACCACTTCACGGCTTAACCATGATGAAAAAATATTCAACAATGAATTAGGCGCATTCAAAGGAACCCCTAAGTGGGTAATTGAAGACAACAAACCAATACCCGCGAAGACACAGGCGACAAACATATACCACAACAAAAATTGTGCATTAACTTTACGGCCCAACGCCGCTGATAATTTTTTGCGAAAAGCGCTAACATCACACTCAACCCAATGGATGTTTGCATCAAAAATGTGAATAACAATAGTGGCCATTCATTCATTTGGCTTCTCCTTGAGAGTTTTGAGTACGGCCAGCCCCTTGGTGCGGGTGGATCACTAAATTCGGATGCGTAATCGATGAGTCCGGTAGCCCACGAACATCCGCCAGCTCGCCATAACGCTGTCTTAATTCATCTATCGGGCCAAACTGAATTGCCCCTAATGGACACGTGGCGACGCAGACGGGTTGCTCCCCTTTTAGTTGTAAGTCGATACAAAAATCACATTTCGACATTTGCTTGGTTTCCGGGTTCATTTGCGGTGCGCCATAGGGGCAAGACCACGCGCAAGTTCCACAACCCACACATTTATCTGTGTTGACCATCACGATACCGTCCCCTTCACGTTTGTGCATTGCCGTTGTCGGGCAGTTTTTCACACACATTGGGTCGGCGCAGTGGTTGCATGAAATGGATAACGTATAAGCAAAGACGTTATTCACCAATCCCCCAGAGCCATTTTCAATAAACTCACCGCCAGCGATTTCATATACGCGACGATATTTGCGCCCGACATCAAGGTTATTTTTATCTTTGCACGCGACTTGGCAGGCTTTACAACCTGAGCAGCGTGCAGAGTCGATATAAAAACCAAGCTGTTTGCTGCTTATCGCGGGATAAACGTGAAATTTACTCATGCTTTGCTTACCTCCACCAATAAGGTTTGATGGGCATTTCCATGTGCCATTGCTGTGCTACGGGCTGATGTTAAAACGTTAGCGCAACCGCCTTGGTCAACCCCATTTTCGTCAGGCTGCCACCATGCCCCTGCTTGTAAAGCTACCACTCCGGGCATAATCCGCTGGGTGATTTTGACGGGCACCATAGTGATACCGCGGTCGTTATTCACTTTGACGCGCTCTCCATCCGTAATATTTCGTTTTTTGGCATCAATGGGGTTGATCCACAACTCTTGGCGCTGCACTTCTTGTAGCCACGGGTTCGCAAATTGCGTTGAATTGGCACGATTACGGCCTTTCCAAGTAATTAATTGCAATGGATAACGTGAAATTAGCTCGTCTTCTGGCCCTTCAATGGCGGGTACATAATGAGATAATGCAGGGATCTCCACATCATGACGTTCATAAAGACGCTGAGAAAAAATTTCAATTTTTCCAGATGGCGTTTCAAACGGGTTATTATCGATATCGTTAATATTTTTCTCAAAGGCGACATGGCCAACATGGGGTCTATGTTTTAACAAATGGCGACGTTTAACCAGCAACTCATCAAACGTTGGAATGCCGTCTTCTGGGCGCTTCTGATGAGCGTCATTGACTAAATGTTCGATCCACTCCTTTTCTGTGCGCCCTTCACTGAATTTCTCACCAACCCCAAGTTTTTCAGCTACGTCACGTAACCATTCATAATCACTACGGCGTTCGAACTCAGGCTCAATCACTTTTTCAGATAAAATAATGTAGTTACCCGTTCCCCATGTCCCCCCCACATTCCAACGTTCTAAGAAGCTGGTTTCAGGCAATAAAATATCGGCATACTTGGCGCTAGGCGTCATGTATAAGTCGCTGTAAACAATAAACTCAACTTTACTTTCATCTTCCAGAACGTTGGCAGCATGCAAAATATCGGGGTTCTGGTTAGTCATATAGTTACCCGCCAACGAAAAAATCATTTTGATTTCCGTATCGAGTTTTTCTGCGTTTTTTAAACCATTATTTGGCGTCACAAGGTCTTTGTTCTCACAAGCTTGTACCCAATTAGTAATATTGATTTTCGCTTTAACTGGGTTTTCAAATAAGCTCGGTCCCGCTAAGGTTTTACGTAAATCAGGCGTTACCGCCATACCATAACCCGCAGCCCATCCCCCTTTCACCCCCACATTTCCGGTGATGGTGGCTAATAGCGTGGCACCTCTTGCAGAGCGTTCACCACAGATATGGCGCTGGGGGCCCCAACCTTGCATTAAGGCCGCTGGTTTTGTATTGGCATATTCGCGAGCCAGTTGACGAATGGTATCGGCGGGGACTTTCGTGATGGGTTCCGCCCACTCTGGGGTTTTCACCACACCATCTTTTTTTCCCATTAAATAAGCAATTAATGACTCATTTTCAGGGATGCCTTCAGGCATTTGGTGCTCATCAAACCCCAAGGTGTATTTATCAATAAAGGCCTGATCATGAAGACCTTCGCTGATGATCACATACATCATGGCATCCATCATCGCGTTGTCTGTGGTCGGCAAAATGGGGATCCACTGGTCGGCTAATGACGATGCGGTATCCGAATAGCGTGGGTCAACCACAATGAATTTGGTGCCATTTTTTTTCATTTTTTGGAAATAATGATTAGTATGGCCAAAAATGGTTTCGTTCGGGTTATGTCCCCACAAGATCACCAATGGCGTATCTTCGAGTGTGTCTAGCGTGCTACCACTGGCTGACGTGCCATAGGTATAAGGCGTAACCGCCATGGTATTGCCATTGCTCACTGAGTGGTAATTTTCTAAAAAACCACCCGTGATATTAAACAACCGACGCAACATATTCGCACCGGAGAAAATCCCCCCAGTCACCCCGGTACTGAGGCTCACAAAGCGCGATGCAGGGCCATATTGGGCGTTGATACGCTGCATATTGTCAGCAATCAATGTTGTCGCCTCTTCCCAACTAATGCGCTCAAAGCGCCCTTCGCCACGTTTACCCACGCGCTTCATCGGGTATTTCAGGCGATTTGGGTGATAAACAAATTTTCGATAGCTGCGGCCGCGCACGCAAGCACGCATGATTGGCATCTCTTCGTCTAAATCGGCATCTGGACGGGTACTAATTCGTGTCACCACACCTTCTTTAACATGTGCTCGAATATCACACTTGCCACCGCAGTCAAAACTACTGCAGGTCGAGACCACTCGCTCACCGTTATTTTCCAGCGTTGTGGTTGGGATGATATTCGGGTTTTCTGGTGTCGATGCGACCGTGTTTGTGGCAATAAATGGGACAGCCATGAGTGCAGAGCTGCCTTGAATAAACCGACGACGGGTTATGGGGTCAATCAAACTCTTGCTATCCGCCTGATCGTGATAATTTTCCATGATAACTCTACCTCTGGCATACATTAGGTTGCCGCGCTAGAGTAATCATTTCCCTGCCTGCCAACTTTCGAAAAACCGCCAAACACATTGGAATTTCAGCCAACCATGAAAAACATGTGGTTATATCAATAAAAATTGCCTATATTCAGAAAATAGATGATAACTTTTGAATATCAGCCAAGAAAATTACTATGCGAAATATTCCTCTAAAAACGGTCGATGCAACTCCGCGTGATGTTTTAGCTATCGGCACTGATTACCTACCAAACGTGCTGCTTGATTCTCACGTTCACCGCCGCGCCCAGTTTCTATATGGTGCGACAGGCTTGATTGAAGTGAGTACAGCAGATGGCGAATGGGTCATACCACCTGATAGTGGTGTTTGGATCCCCTGTAATACGCCTCATGAAACACGCATGTTGAATGTCAGTACGCGTAGCTTATACATTGAGCCCAAAGCCGCTCCACGTAGGGGAAACAAATGTGAAGTGCTCAGGGTTTCACCCTTACTTCGTCAGCTATTGCTTGAAGCGGTTGATACCCCAATTGAATATGATTTAAATGGCCGTGATGGTGTGATGTACCAATTGATCTTGCATGAAATTGCGCAGGCAGAGCCCCTGCCTTTCTATGCCCCAATTCCACGGGATGAACATTTGGCCCAGTTGTGCCGAGAATTCCTAAAAGCCCCACAAATCACCTCATTACCACAGGAGTGGGCGGCAAAATTACATAAAAGTGAGCGCTCATTTAGCCGTTTTTTTGGTGCTCAAACAGGGTTATCTTTCTCTGACTGGCGGCAGCAAGCTTGTTTATTAAGTGCGATTACCCACATTTCTGCGGGTAAATCCATTACCGAGGTCGCATTCGATTTAGGCTACAGCAGCGTTGGGTCTTTTTCGACCATGTTTAAAAAATGGTTAGGGCAAAGTCCATCCAGTTTTATTCAGAGAATTAGTGGATAACACCTAACCATTCAAAAATTCAATTTAGTCAAATGTGGCAATTAACCATGCAGACCCTTGATAACTTCCTGCGTCTGCATTATTTCCTTGAATACGACTACGTATATGGATCGTGCGATTTGAATGAATTCCTACACGAATATCTGTCCCCGTCGCCCCTGTTTGTTCATCCACAATGTCTAACTTACTGTAAATCGTTCTATTTGAAGCATCTTTCATCGGTAAACGCTTTTGCGGGTCACCATCTGTCACATAGTCTAACCGTAACCTTACCTTCGTTAAGGCCGCAAATTTACACGTGTATCTGATGCTTTCCGTCACCAAACTATCGTAATGAATACTACTTAATTGGCCGTGTCGCAAATTGACTGTGCTAGCCTGCCCAGAGCTCGTTTGCGTGGAGCACATTGCTTTCACATTTAACTGAGAAGCTGCAAGACGCATTGGCACTGTTGATTCAGATAAAGGCCAGCTGTCAAAGGGAGGCGCTGTTTTAGGTTCAGTAAAAGCGCGAACATAGCCCGCTAAATCCATTGCAGGAATAACCAGTTTTCCATCAATAATTTGCTCATTAATAAAAAATGTAATAGTAACCGGAAATTGACTGGTAAACTCTTGAGCAGACCTAACAAGCCCCACATAAGCATATGAGCACATTCCTGCATCAATATTTATCCAATTTATTATCGGAGTTTCCACCGTCATCACTAAATTGTTATTGATCCGGTAGGCCGTTTTTCCATCAATCGTGACTCCCGCAGAAGCCACATACATAAACAAACGATGAAATGCCTGTGATGAATGAATTCTTGTATTGCTACTTCCCCATCGTCTACCAACACAATCAACCAAGCCAGACACGCTCACTTGAGCACTATTACCGTCAATAACAATAGGGTTTCCTACACGATAATAATTTTTGCCATCAGAGCCAACCCGTGAAACGGGTTCAATAACACTATTACTATCGATCCGAATTGAATAACCTGAATTGGAATTTTGTATTCGAGGTGCATAGTCTGCATGAGCATTTATTCCATACAAACTAAGAATAGCCACCAGAAAATACATTGATAAGCCAGATGGTTGTTTAAAGAATTCTCGCCTCAAAAATAAGGGAAATGGTATTTTCACCATAGAGCAAGAAACCGCCTGAAATAGGATTTGAAAATTAGACATAACCGATATTACCGCCTTAATAGTAAGTGACCGAAATCATGGCAATAGCACTAAATTTTCCAGCACGGAGTTGGCTCGCTGGTAGGGTACTAACGAGATCAGCTTGTAAAATAATTCGCTGCAAAGTGGCATCTATTTGTTCTGGGAATATTTGCTGAATTTGATTAACTTCAAGTGGATGAGCCACACCTCCAGTTATATTATTGATATTAATGCCAAGGCCATCAGTACTGGTGGATAAAATACTTTTTCCTTGATAAACCATAGTGTTACTATTTTTGGGGTTAATCATAATACCGAGTGATTTATTCCAATTACAGCCAGTTAAATACAAAGGAAATGTATGGGATTGGGAAATATCATCAGAATTATGCGGTATATTAATCACCCCAAAATTGATTTTTAACGGGGTACTGTTATCTTCACTACGCAGGTGGCAGGCTGGGTCGACTAGCGTCGCACTCACATCGATTAAGACATCCGACTTAGATATAAATGGGAGAAATAAAAAACACAAAACAAATTTAGATAACCAATTGATTGTATTCATTACTCATACTCCAATGAAAAAGTCGCTGAGCTTGAAAAAAAACCTTTTTTTGCTTCATTCAGCGGATTTTTACGAACAAATACACCAAATTCCAATTGTTGAGTCCCATCCGTAACCGTAACCGGTGTTACCTCAATCGATTTATCCCAAGTAACAAGTACTCTTTGCTTATCAACTACACCGAGCAGTACACCACTATTTCCATCCGTTCCAAGGTAATTATCACCCTCTACAGCGACCTGTTTTGGGCTTTTCCAGGTAATCTTAATCATCTTATTTAGGTCGGCTTGGCTACATTTTTCAATCGTGATAAAAAAGGGGGTGATATCACTAGGAATATTGTCATTAATCGACTTCAAACGTATATTTTCAATTGTTACCCGCTTATTGATAGAATCAGCCGCTAACTGACAGGTTTTATTGACTAAAATGCCACTAAACTCCACATCTAAGCTGTCCATACTCCAAGCAAAAATAGGGAATCCAAGGCTTAAAAGTAAAATAGCCTTACTCATAAACCACCTCCAGCCGTAATAAATTCGATTTGTGCATTGAAACAGGGGGATAAATGAGATTATTGCCATTTAATAGATTCATTTTCTCTATAGCCGTAACATTCCCATTTTGCACATCATAAAAACGTATTTGTGCGGGCGTTGTTTGCATTTTGTTGGCAGAAAAGGCATCGCCTGCGCCACATTGAGTCAGCATCACCGCTGAGGTTGATATTTTTAAGTGACAAGGTGAATTGAATAATTGAGCGCTGACTTCTAACCATCCACTATTTGAATCTTCATAATGCGATTCATTCACTGCAGTATGATTTAAAAACTCGCTAGCCGAAGCCATCCCGCCTATCACGCCACTGATGACCATGCTACTGATGAAAAATAAGCCGATAAGCATATATTTTATCAATGCATTACTCCTTCTATTATTAATGCTAGGCATATTTCCTAACTTAACTAACGTTCATCAACCACAGTGCAAACCTCTTGCTGGCAACGAAAAGCTAAAGTCGGTTTTCCGCCATAGTCGTTGATATAGGTTAAATGTGGCTTTGTCAGCGGCTGGGAAACAAATTCTTGGGTAGATTTCGGTGGTACCATCACCACCTCGAATTGACTTTGTTCAGACTGTTTTTGGTTATTACCCAAGCCAATAACCGTCAAATTAAAAGGTGTTGAATTATTGAGTTGATACCCTTTATTGGTCTTCATTAGTGTGACCTTATGTGCCCAGTTTGTTTCTGACTCAGCTAAAATGGACGAGGGCCGATAAAAAAGCTTCACCCGCGATTGCAAAGCAATTTGTAAGGTATTCGCATCATGAGATTTAGGCGGGACTTCTCGTAAATTAAAATAAAATACGGATTCCCTATCTTGCGGTAACTGACTAAATAAAGGCGTCAGACTCAAACGAACTAAGCTTTGGCTATTCGGCTCGACACGCTGTAGAGGAGGCGTGGCTAATAACGCTCCTTTTATTAACTTGTTACCTTGCGGGTCTTCAATCCAACTTTGCGCGAGATACGCCTCTTCTGGGTTATCATTGGCTATCTTGATATTGATCGATTTCGCATCCCCAGGGAAAATGATCCGAGTTCGATCCAAGGTCACTGCTGCATGAGTATTAAATGATAATATTGATATAACAAACAGCACCCTCACAACCCATTGATAACAGATATCTAATTTCCACATAATTAGCCTCACAATCATTTACTTGATGATGAATCAACTGAACGGACCGCTTTGACTGAAGAGCATGGCAGCAATAACAAATCAGTAAGCTCATTTAATTTTTCAGGTAGGGATAACTCGCACTGCAGCTGGTTATTCCAATACAACGACAACTTTTCTTGAGGTGATACCCCCACTAGCCACGTCACACCGCCTTCACCCACGAGCCCCAATTCTTGGTTATTTTTATTACGTACACTGGCACCAAAAGGTGGGTGTTTTCCATCTAACAAAGCAAAAACAGCAAATAACTTTTCGCCTTTCATCACCGATAAGCTGCGATAACCGATGGCACCTTTGGTTAACGTAATATCCGTTGAGGGATCGAGGCTTTCTATATCATCGGGTAACTGGCTGGTATTGATTGAAGCAGTAGATTTTCGATAACTATTCACATTGGGAATAACGGCCAATCCAAATGCATTAGTTTTAGTTACACCATTTTCGAGAGGAACACCGCTTACCTCCGGTGTTTCAATCATAAGTCGTGTATCACCGTGCGCTGAGCGGTGCAGTGCTGCCCCTTTAGAGGTTAATGTGAGCCCACCATTGATTGACCCACCAATACTGTGGTACTGATCTGGTACATAGCTTGCATTTATAGATGTACTTGCTTGAGAGATATCTCGTGAATAGAAGCCACTCAAACTGACTTGATTATCAATATTTTGCCCATGGTTATAACCAACATTGATATTGAAATTATCCTGCTCTCCATAGCCACTATATCCAACCTGATGATTAAATTGGTTATTTCCCGCTGAGCGTGAGTAGAGCTCAGAGAATGTGACACTATGTCCACGAAATAACGGTACAGTGAGATACAGATTAATGGCATCATCTTCATTACCATTGTCTCGCTCTGTACGGCTCGCTGATAATGATAAATTTGCCGCATTTTGGGACAGAAGAGGGAAATTTAAAGGCGCATTAACGTATAAACCGTATTGTGTTTGTGAGTCATGCTGCCAATAAGTACTATATTGATAATTAAGAGAAATATTAAAATCATCGAAATATTTATTTAAATATAATTGATAATTTTCTTTTGCTGCCTGAGTACCATAACCTATTCTCTCCTCATCCATAAATTGTGTGAGTGTTCGGTATTCTTTGTCAGCAAAACGGTAGCCCGCAAAGGTAATATCTGTACGTAGCTCATCGAAAGATTTTGCGTAATTAACGCGATAAGAGCGTCCTTGGCGTCTTTTATCTGAAAAATCGGCAAAAGATTGTGTGATATCAAAAGAAACCGCACCTATTGAAAAAAGATCTCGCCCTATTCCTAACGCTGCGCTTTGGTAATAGCCATTGAGCTGAGTGCCTCCATATAAGGACCATGCATTTGAAACACCATATGATAATTCACCACTTACAACAGGCTCCCCTGTCAAATGCCGATTGTCATAACGCGTCTTTCCCATAGCAACCTTATAAATGACGCGCCCGGGACGTGTTAAATAAGGCAACGAGGCCGTACTGATACTAAACTTACTCTCTTCCCCATTTTCTTCGCGGACGGTCACATCTAATACACCACGAATGCCGCTATCAAGTGTTTGAATACGAAATGGGCCGGGAGGAACTGCCGTTTCAGAGATAATGCGTTCTTGGCTGCGAACAATCACAATTGCATTCGTATTTGCAACACCAATAATTTCAGGTGCATACCCCACTAATTTAGGCGGCAGCATGCGGTCATCACTTTCTAAAGAAAAACCGGTATATTGCCAAGATTCAAAAATATCCGAATAGAAATAATTTTCTCCCAACGTAAAGATTGAGGCACTATCTTTCAATGAGGTAAATGCATAAAGACGAGTAAAATCAAAGTTGTGTTTTTCCTGCGGATAATCACCCCGTTGTTTTTGGTAAGATGTACTGTAATCGCCACGTAAGCGCCAAGCCCCCCAATTCACCCCGGTGATCCCATTACTCGATAAATAAACTTGCCGATGATTATCCGTTTCTTTGGTTGCTGAAATATTCGCGTTGTAATCAATAAATACACCACCGATCCCCTCTTCCCATAAATTAGCGGGTACCCAGTAAGGGTCGCGGTATTCCATCCATATTTGTGGAACCGTCATTTTCAACGACAATGTACTGAGCTCGATGGCTGTTTGAACCCCTGTTAACGCAGAAAAGTCGAGACATTTCCCATTATGGGTAAGTGTTACTTTCTCCATCGCCGAACGCTTTAAACCAATTAATTCAAGAACATCTGGAGGAATACAGATGGTTTGTGTGACTTGGGTTGATTCTCCGGCGATTGGCTTATTTTCATAAACGGAGATATCACGGGGTGCCCCTAAGCGTTGCCCATTAACAAAGAGAGTAAAAACATAATTTCCTGGTAGCGTATACCCTGCTACTGAAAACTGGCTCATATCAATATTCTGAATATCATCCGCATCTAAAACATCTGTATTAAATTCAGAGGCAAATACTTTGCATCCCATAAGACCCGATAACAGAAAAGCAATGCGCCAAACCAGCTTCAATTTCGCGTTAATTTTGAACACCATGCTCTATACCATCCTCGCTATACCAGATTAAATGCAATAAGAGTGCATCTTCAAAATGAAGCTCATAGAAACGTATTCTTCGTGCGTGTTATTGGTAATCGATGAAAAAGCGGAGCAGTCCGTAATAACGACCTGCTTGGATCGGTTGTCCGGTTAATTCCAGACGTAAGAAATAACGAAGGAAAAGGCTGTAACCTGATTTATCTTGATACAACACATTGTCAGATAATGAATAATCCTTATTAGGCTGTAATCGTCTTTTTGAATTATCTAATACCGAAATACCCACCCCTTCGGAAGCACCTTGTAGTATAAAAGCATCTATATATTGTGTATTTTGGCCAACAAAGCGTATCTTCCATGTTTTTAGATCAACGGTTGAATAGACACTGCCGCAATCTTGTAACTCGATAATAAAAGGCTGATCATGCATTTCTCTTTGCAAGCTATTTGACAACAAAGCGAGAGCCAAAGAAGAAAAATCAATAGTTTGATAGCGATTTTGCAATGTTATTGAGCACGGTGCATCAATGACGCTACCCCTGAGTAACGTTATTGCACTGACGCTGTGGGGTTTAACGCTTTTGATGTCTGCATATGAATGAATACTAAAAATAAGCATTACCAACAGCACTGTTATATCCATAGCCCTTTGATAGCTCACCACGACACCTCTTCTACTGGCTCTCATTTAACCACCAGCCAATGCTGGCGGTTAAATAATTTAGTTATTGATAGGTAATACGAAAGTTTGTTACCGCACTGAACCTACCTTCCGATACACTTTTCGTCGTATCAACAGCCTTTGCTAACGCTTTGAAAGACAGCACGTTATCTCCCTTTTTATTGATAATGCGTGAGAACACATCTTTCGCTTTTCCAAATTCAAATCCATCAATACCAATTCCCACATTGTTGGTATTGCCTGCAGAAGTAGAAAGCAAAGTATTTGTTGCATCCGCATAACTTTGACCTGTAAACACTAATTCCATTGATTTAACAGCAATGGGTTTTCCGGCTGCATCAGTATCAAAATCAGCGAAATCGCATCCCGTAAATTCAATATTAAATTTCACTTCAGCTACGCGACCATTTTCCAATGCTCTGCGAGATAACTGTCCAAAATCAATAAGTTGCTTTAGTGATGATTGAGCTATATTACAAGGCGTGCTCACAACGACACCTTCGAAATCAACTGTACCGGTATTGTCTGCCGCAGAATTTGCTGACAAAAAAACCGTCATCAATGCAGTAAAAATAAATAACCGAGATGATTTTGATAATTTGGGGGCAATATTTAATTTGGTTAATCGCATATATTTTTCCTTTCAATTAAAAAATTAAACTACAACAAATACACCATTAAAAATTTAATAGCGTAAGTCTAATTTCCATATTTAATCCAATTAAAGAGGACACAAAAACTAAGAACTACAATATATGTAAATTACTATCTCAATAAAAAATCCATTGAAAATCATCTGGTTTTTAGTTTTCCATAATAGTAGAAAAATGTTCTTTCGATGAGATAAAAAATTTCATCTTGTGTTCTTATATCTGCAATTTCACTTGAATGGTTCACTAATACTTTAAAAAAGAACTCTAACCAATTTTTTTCTAATACGTTCAAAAAAATATTTAACGTTTCAATATTAATACCAGTTTCTCCTCTTTCATAACGAGAAATCTGCTGTTGACTTATTTTTAATATTTTCGCTAATTGGTATCCTGTTAATGATTTATCAATTCTTGCTTGCCTTAAAAATAACCCAACATCTCGACGTAATAATGCATCCGTTTTTATCATATTAATTCCAACAAAAAACACTCCCATATAAAAAATTCAATTAGCCAACCTTACTTAAAAGACAGATTATTTTCATGTAAAAAAGCGGATATATCCAAACACAGATAGAAACAATTAATTTTAAATATAGGTTTATTAATTAAGCCTGTAAATACGTTTGTATCGATCGAACATATATAATTTGATAGTTATTTCCTATTAAATTATATAACACCTATTATATATTTTATAAAACTACAAAAATAAACAAAAAAATCAACAAATTAAACAACATTGCAGATAAAACAATAGCAAAATAAATAAATTAAATTTAAAATATTAACGTACCGGACAAAATAAAATAAAAAGAATAAAGCAACGCTACCAATTAAAACGAATAAACCCACTAGATTTACACAGAAATAGAGTTAAACAATGAAGTCAATGCTAAAACTCATAAATAAAATAAAGATAATCATCAATTACTATTTAATTTATTATTGTTATATTGAGTTATATCCTCAAGCGTTAATATAAGCAAAATTAAAAATAGAATATCCACTTACTGCATTATTTATGCATTAATCGCATTTTTTATTTAAACACCTAACACCTTGTTCAAATATCCGTTAAAGTAAAGTTAAAAAGGACTCCAAAATGATAGAAAAATTCTATAGCTACCAACCACTGCAGGGTCACGGGCTCCCCCATGATCCTATCCCATCACTCATTGGCCCTAGGCCTATTGGTTGGATATCAACCTGTGATAGTAAAGGTAGAGCCAATCTAGCTCCTTATAGTTTTTTCAATATTTTCAATTATTCACCACCTATATTGGCCTTTTCGAGTGTTGGTAAAAAAGATTCAGTAACTAATGCCATCGAAACAGGGGAGTTTGTGTATAACCTCGCAACTCTTGCACTTGGCGAAAAGGTAAATATGAGTAGTGCTACATTGGCACATGGTGAAAGCGAATTTGCATTAACGGGGCTATCCACTCTCCCTTCAACATTAGTTTCACCCCCTCGCATCGCTCAAACACCCGTTTCAATGGAATGTGTTGTCACGCAATACCAACAACTGAAACGTGCTGATGGCCAGTTATTGGATACTTGGATGGTGATGGGAGAGGTTGTCATGGTGCATATTGATGAGTCCGCATTGAATGATGGATTATATGACTGTGCTGGCCAGAAGCCACTATTGCGTGCAGGAGGACCCGCCGATTATTATTGGATAGAACAACAGCAAAATTTAAAAATGTATCGCCCTAAATGACTATAAATCTGAGTAATAAGTATCCTCCAGAGGTTTATTACTCAGACCTGTTATTTCTATGGGTAAAATTTGCAGATTAACTGCTCGCTACTTTTTGGATAAGAGAAATGTGCCGTAATTAAATCAAACTGCGTTTCAGATGTTTGAAATGGGTTTTCCCCTGCTAAATTCCGCGCTGCAAGTCTTGCTTTACACTCGTCATTACTTACCTGTAATACATGAAATACATAAGGGACATCAGATGCCTGTGCCAATGACGTTAACCATTGCCGCTGCATCGGTGTATTCGCAGGAAAATCCATCACAATATTATTCCCAGCCTGTATCAATTGCTCAATATGGCCTTCTAATACTTGCTTCACTAGGGTACTTTTTTCAACATAGTGAGCCAGTTCAGTGATTTCATTAGGATAAAGGGCGGCAAGCCATTCATCTTCACAGAGCAAAATAGTACGGGGGGCGTTAGCCAGTTGTTTTGCTAATGTCGATTTCCCTGAAGCAATTTTGCCACAAAGAAAATGCAAACGAGGCGGGTTTTTTAATGATGGTGAGGCTTCTGTTAAATTCATAAATAGCTCCTTACTGAAGAATTAACCAGATAAGGACAAAAAAACCCGCCTTATCTGGCGGGTTTAGGATGTAGCTTATCCCCACCACTATGTGATGGTAATAATAATGCTTAAGCTAACAGTGCCTTGTAACATATAAATTTCCTAAATAGAATTATTACTAACTTATCAGCAATCTATACAAACCGTCAAACCTACTTGAATGACATTCATAAAAAAATGACCTGAATAAATTCAGGTCATTTTTCTCTAACTAATGTTTACCATTTTTATGGTGATTAAGCGTTTCTTCTTTTAAATCAAGTTCATCACGTAAACGGTGATATACCCTTTCATTGATATTTTTGCTTTTACGCATTTGATATAACGCGTCCCGTTTCGCTTTTAACGCTGATTTGGACATCTCACGTTCCATATCAATCATTTTGTGTAAATCATAGACATCTGATTCAGTTTCATCTGAATTATCGAGTCGTCTACCATAAATTTCTAATAATTGAGCCCCAACCTCAGTACGCATGGCAATTTCATCCATATCATCCGATGGGTGATTCATCAGGTCACGTAAATGTGCCATTGCAGCTTCATTTAAGGCCAAGCGCGCTCGAATTTCGTCATTATCATAAGGTAAGTCTTGTACCAACCCTTTCGTTAAAATAGGCAGTGCAATACTGGCAATCAGTAGTGAACATAAAATCACCCCCATCGCTAAGAAAATAGCCACGTCACGATTCGGAAATAATGAACCATCAGGCATCAATAAAGGTAACGTGAGAATACCCGCTAATGTAATCGCTCCACGCACACCCGCTGTCGCCATCACCGCCATCATGCGAATATGCATAACATCCGCTTCTTTACCGCGACGGCGCTTATGGAAGACGGTTAAAGTCATCGAGATCCACACCCAGCTAAAGCGTAAAACGGCCAATGCCACGGTAATAATTGCCACATAAACAAATAGCATCCAAGGATGGCTCGCACCCGCGGCCTCTGCTACAGCAGGCATATTTGTCCACATACCCGGTAACTGTTCGCCTAACAAGATGAAAATCATCCCGTTCAACGCGGTTTGTACCGTATCCCACACCGCTTTACTTTGCATACGAGTGGCGGCTTGCATACGCCCTGCGATTTTTTCATAGTGCATGGCAATACCGGCAACCACTGCCGCTAAAATACCAGAAACATGTAAATGTTCAGCTAACAAGTAAGCCGTAAATGGCATCAATAAGCTGATCATTATCTGAATAGCAGGTTCTTCCCCTGTACGCTTAACCAATAATTGGTTTAACCAACCAATTGCCCAAGCCACTAGCAAACCAATTAAAATTCCGCCAAACGCCACGAATACAAATTGCCCAGCCGCTGAAGCAAGAGAAAATGTGCCAGTTAATGCAGCAACTACCGCAAAACTGAAACACACCAAACCCGTTGCATCATTCAGCAATGACTCCCCCTCTAGGATATGCGCCATTCGCGATGGCAATGGGGAATTGACCGTCATGGCAGACACGGAAACTGGGTCTGTAGGCGACAAAATAGCTGCCAACGCAAAAGCGACGGCCAAAGAAATAGCTGGAATTAACCAATGTATAAAAAAGCCCATACCAATAACCGTTACTACCACTAGACCAATAGCTAACGACATGATCGGCTTAATTTCTTGAAATAAGGCTTCTTTAGGAATACGCCAGCCATCAAGAAACAATAAAGGGGGAATAAATAAAAACAGAAATAGATGAGGTTCAAATTCAACTGTAAAACCGTATAAAGACAAGCCAGCCCCTAGTGCTATCTGGATCAAGGGTAATGGAATAATATCTTTGAGCAGTCGTGAAACAAAAACGCTCACAACAACGGCTAATAAAAAAACGAGTACAAGTGTCACTACTGACATTGATTGCTCCATGTTTAGCTAATCATTAATTATCAGTTATGAAGTAAATAGATAAATTGAATCAATGTAAAGTGGCAATTAATCAATCGATACAAAAATAATAAAATTAAGAAATAGCCTATCTATCATCAGGTTGCGAAAAATCATCACTGACTTAAATACCCATAAAAAACTTATTTATCTATTTGATAAATAGATAGTTAAACGCAATATCAATAATAAGCTGTCTATTGCCATCAAAAATAGGACTAAACCATCATTAATCGACTACTTTGTTGTTTCTTTGGATAAATTTTGACTGCCTGATTTTTTCCTTTTTACCATTTTTGCATTATTTTTATCCGAAGTACTTTTATCAGCTGCATTGGTGTTTTCTATACTGTGCCGCTCAACAAGTTCTTGTAGTACTTGCTTAAGGAGCTTACTTTTACGCAACCCCAAAGGGGCTAAAACGGCTTCTTCGTGTTGCTGAGCTGCAACAAGTAAGCCATCGACCAGTGACATTCCACTTGATGTCACACTAACAAGTGTTATGCGCTTATCACTTCCATTATGGTTACTGTGGCGAACCACGTGTCCCTGCTGCTCTAACCGTTGTAGTACGCGAGTAATTGTCGGTTGTTTGCTGACCGTTTTTTGTGACAGCTCAGTGATCCCCATCGAGCCATTGCCTGCTAGTGTGGATAGCACTCGCCACTCTAAGACTGACAACCCTTTTTTTTCAACAATGGCATGAAATTCCGATGAAACTAACATCCAAGCCTGCCCCAACAGGGCAGGCAAGTAATTATCAACAAAAACCTTTGAGTTTGCCATTCGCTCCCCTTGATAAACTCTTGAATTATTGCATTTGATTACAACCGCTCAAGAGTAGCAGAAGTCGGCGATAATTCAGCTAAAACTTTCCACTCAACAAGGAACCAAACCCATCAACACGAGTTTCTAAACCCAGCTTTTTTAGCATCATATAAGTAGTTGCTACCGAAGAAGACAGTACTGGTAAACCAACTCGGTCTTCAATTAATTGTATTGAGGGTAGCGAAGGCATTTGTACACATGCAGAAGCCACAATTGCATCTACTTGGGTGTTGAGTTTTTTCGTAATTTCCACTGGTGCTAATGGGTTTTGCCGCCCCACGTCTAAATTATCTGGAATTTCCAATGAAATACTATCTACCACTTCGATGCCTTCGCTTTCAATATAATCAATCACTAACTGCGTCAACGGCTTCATATACGGCGTTAAAATAGACACTTTTTTAGCCCCTATCGCATGTAGGCCATCAACTAATGCCCCTGCACTCGTCACTACAGGTGCTGGATGGCCGTTATCTACCGTACGTTGAAATAAACGTTTTTCTGAAATGCGATGGTAACCTTTCCCCATGCTCATAATCGCAACTAAACAGGCATATCCCAGAACATCAACTGCAGCATCTGACAATTCAATAGCGCAGCGGTCACTATCGGAGTCCATTTTTGCCAACTCCTCTTTGGTAACTTTTTGCATACGCATACGGCTTGAATGAAAGGTAAAGCGCTCCGCAAACAGCGCTTCTCTTGCCCGTAATATAGCCGGAATTTCTGTTTCCATCGTGGTATTTGATGACGGGACAATCTGCCCGATACGATATGTACGTGCTAAACTCATATCTCGTTCTCCCCAAATGACTCACTTGATTCTGGAAATGTGTTTAAAGCTTCACTTTCTTGCCCATTACCGTGAAAACGTGCTGCCGTTAATGGTCGGCGGTTTACTTGTAAATCAAAGATATCAAAACGGTTATAATGCCCTGTAATATCATGCATTTGTCGTGGCTGAATACAGCGGTTCAAATCAATTTCACCGTAAACAATCCCTTCTTTGTCAATCAAAGGTTGGCCTACAACCCGCCCATCAGGACCGATGATCCCTGAGAAAGCACTGTTTGGTCGAGCCAGTAACTCACGTGCTTCTGGATGAGTTGCAGACATTGCATCAATAATTTCTTCTGACACTGTCGAACACGAAACAACCGTAAAGACTTTGCCTTCAAAACAGTGGGCTGAAGCACGTAAACGGATCGCCTCGGCCATGTCATAATCTTTTGGTGCAACGGGTAAGGCGATATAGCTCGCAATATGGACTAACTCGCCTTGCGCCAATAAGGCAAAGCGGGCCAATGTATTGGTATTTTCCCCACACGCCAACGCCCCAAGTGGCCCAATACTGGTTTGGTGAACTTTTAGTGAAGAGGCATCTCCATTTGCCCACGTCAATTTTTCTGCCCATGTTGGGACTAATTTACGATGACGTCCCAGAATTCTTCCTTCATCAGAAATTGTCACTAATGTATTATATAACGTAGCAATGCCATTAGGATTTCGCTCATTCACACCAATCACAACATTGATGTGATGGCGTGCGGCAGCTTGAGCAATTTTTTGTATTTCAGGCCCTGGGACTTCAATGGCAGATTTGCACAGTTTTTCAAACCATGGGCTGCCATCTATCGGGTTCATCACCCAACTCCAATAAGGGTAACCAGAAATAAAAACCTCTGGAAATGCCACCAATTTTGCTCCGTTATCAGCCGCCTCTTCAATTAAATGGCAAACTTTATCTACCGTCGCATTGGTATCAAGAAACACCGGAGCAGCTTGTACTGCAGCGGCTTTAAATGTCTGCAAATTAAGCATGCTTCCCCCTTAAACGGCGACAACTGGATGGCGCAATTCACCAATATTCTCAACATATGCTTCAATCACATCGCCTGGCCATACCCATTCTTGTGGCGTTCTCCCCGCGCCGACCCCTTCAGGGGTACCTGTGGCAATAATGTCACCGGGTTCTAATGTGATCCCTTGGCTAATATCTTCAATCAATGTATTCACATTAAATAGCATATGGCGTGTATTTGAGGATTGTTTGGTTACACCATTCACCTTCAAGCTTAGCTCTAAGGTGTGAGGATCTGGGATCTCATCAGCAGTCACAATGCAAGGCCCAAATGGCGCATAGGTATCTTGCCCTTTTGAGTAAATCCACTGCCCTGCACGGCGGCAATCACGCGCACTCATATCAATCATCAAGCTGTAGCCAAACACATAATTAAGCGCATCTTTTGCCGCGACACTTTTCGCACGCGTGCCGATAATCACTGCCAACTCGACTTCCCAGTCTAATTGTTGGGTAATTTTGGCATTATGTTCAATAGCATCTCCCGGTCCAATCACTGTGGTTGGTGGTTTAGAAAAAATAACGGGTTGTTTTGGAAGCTCTTTTGAAGTGTCTAGTGTGCGGCTGGACTCCGCCACGTGTTCAACATAGTTCAAGCCAATACCAAAAATATTTTTACGTGGACGGGGGATCGGTGCCAAGATTTTCACATTTTGTACCGGCCACGCAGTCCCTGCGGGGAATTGCCCTTGATATGTATTTAGAAGTTCTGTACCAACACGCACACCTTGTGGACCTAAATCGATAAAATCCAACATGTTGTCAGGCAAGTACAACCCTTGCTCTTGAGCAAGAAGAGCTAAATCAACTACTTGATGGTTAACAATTGCTCCTAAACGAGCTGCCGCGGTCACATCAGAACGATAAGTTATTAAGCGCATTCTCTTTCTCCTTGAATGAGGTGGTTGCCTCACTCACTTCTTCACGTAAATTGGAATAGTAAAATAATTAAATTAATCAATAAGAAACATGACATTCACCTAGGTAACGACTTTCTGGTGCCCCTCATTTTCGACTAGAGCTTCTTCATAGTAGAGCCCCAAAGAGTGCATTACGGGTAAGTCATTAAAGCAAAACAGACATGCATCTTCGGTTTGTGAGGTATTCACATGTTCATGGAACATCCACGATGGCACGCAGAAAATATCACGCTCTTGCCAATCAAAACGTTGTCCATTAATCACGGAGTACCCTTGCCCTTTCGCCACTTGATAAATAAAACTCCCCGTATGGCGATGAGCCTTACCTACAAATCCCGGACGCAGTAATTGCATGCTTGCCCCAATAGTTGGCATCACAGGTCCGCCAGTTAGTGGGTTGGTGTAGTGCATTAAAATGTCATCAAATACTGAGCCATCCGCTGCTTTCGCCGCACGGCATAATGCCTCGTAGGTTGGCCCCCATTGGTATTTAAATAACGGTGAATAAGGTTTATCCCAGCCAATATCGTGAGGGCGTAATGCGGTTCCACCCCACATGCCAACTGGGTAGTCGATAGGTCGTGTTTGCACTTGATGCAAGTCAGGATGCACTTTATAAAACCCAGCTTCCATGGCATTGACTAAGGGGATATCTAACCCATCTTGCCAGATACAGGGTAAGCCATCCTCCGCAACACCGTGTTCATGCCATGTCCCATTCGGTGTCAGTACAAAGTCATTGGCTTCTAGCATCATTTTTTGCCCTTCGACAATAGTGTATGCCCCACGCCCTTCCATAATAAACCGCAATGCAGAGGACGAATGGGCATGAGCCGAAGCGGCTTCTCCTGGGTGCATGACTTGTAGACCTGAATATAACCAACCGACTGCAGCAGCAACATCTTGGCGGCCTGGGTTATTTAAATAAATCACGCGACGCCCCGCTTTTTCTGGTGTCACCAGTTCAACTGAGCGCAACACATGTTCGCGTAAATCACGGTAGCGCCACAACACAGGAACTGAGCTTGATTTGGGCTGCCACGGTTCAATCTTGTTTGCAACCGTCCATAATGCACCTGTCTTCAACGCATCTAGTTCTTGGTAATACGCCACTAGCTCAGGGGTGTCTGCCACATCAGCGCGCCCTGCCACATTTTCTCGATATTGGTCATGGGAGTGTGTACTCATGCTGTTTTCCTCTTTGTTTGCCAAAGCCTTTAACGCGATTTCAAGGATTGAACGAGTTGCTGACGCCCATATTCATACGATGCCGGCCAACGAGTTTCCCACCCATAACGCGCACATTCATGTAGGACCCATGCAGAGTCAGAAAGTAATGGTCGAGATAAAGCACATAAATCCGCCCGTCCAGCGGCAATAATGCTGTTGACTTGGTCTGCATCAGTAATAGCCCCTACAGCAATAACCGGTATTCCAGCTTCATTACGAATACGGTCTGCCATTGGTGTTTGGTACATCCGACCATAAACTGGTTGCTGTTGCGGTGACACTTCACCTGAAGAGCAATCAATCATATCGGCCCCCGCTTGCTTTATTGCACGACCAATTTCTACTGCGTCATCAACTGTCGTCCCACCATCCACCCAGTCCGTCGATGAAATACGAACAGTCAAAGGTTTTGACCACACTTGACGCACAGCACTAATGACGGCTAACGAAAAACGTAAGCGGTTTTCCAACGTTCCACCGTAGTTATCTGTACGCTGATTAGTTAACGGCGAAATAAAGCTTGAGAGTAAATAACCATGCCCTGCTTGCAGTTCAAGCCAGTCAAAACCCGCCATTTCCGCTCGTTTTGCTGCAGCAACAAATTGGTCAATCACCGTAGTCATTTGCGCCTCGGATAGCTCTACCGGTGTTTGTGAAATATTCGGTAAATAAGGCAACGCTGAAGCAGAAACTAACGGCCAGTTATCTGCATCCAGTGGGTGGTTTTCTTTCTCCCACCCTCGCTGAGTTGAACCACGACGTCCCGCATGACCTAATTGAATGCCAATTTTGGCATCCGTTTTTTGATGAACGAAATCAGTCACTCGCTGCCAAGCAATAACTTGTTCGTCATTCCAAATACCGGCACAGCCTTTTGTCACACGGGCATCGGGGGCTATAGCCGTCATTTCAGTCATCACTAGACCCACACCGCCTAATGCACGGCTACCCAAATGTACCAAATGAAAATCGTCGGGTACGCCCTGACTAGCGCAATACAATAGTGTCGGTGATGCAACCACTCGGTTATTAAGCGTGACACCCCGTACGTGATAAGGCGTTAGCATAGGCGGTGTTTTTGCCGTTGAAGTGACACCGGTTTGTTCTGCAAACCACTGCTCATAGTTTTCCAACCATACAGCATCACGCACACGCAAATTCTCATGGGATATACGCTGTGAGCGTGTTAAGAGGGAATAAGCAAATTGCTCTGGTGCTAAGTTTTCATAACGACAGACATTTTCAAACCATTCTGTCGAATTGCGTGCCGCATTCTGAATTTTTAGTACTTCGACACTGCGAACCTTCTGGTAATGCTCAAGCCCTTTACGTAAATCACCCCCTGAAGTTTTCAAGCTTTCACACAGCTCGATAGCATCTTCTAGTGCTAATTTAGTTCCAGAGCCAATAGAGAAATGGGCGGTATGAGCGGCATCGCCCATCAATACTACGGGAACGTCTTTACCTTGTGTGGGCTGCGTCCAATGCACCCAATTTCCACAAATGACCCGAGGGAAGCGGATCCAAATTGCGGCACCACGTAAATGCGCTGCGTTAGCAATCAGTTTTTCACCATCAAGCCACGGCGCAAATAGTTTTTCACAATAAGCGATGCCATCCTCTTGGGACATTTGGTCAATACCAGCTTTAAGCCAGGTTTCTTCCGTCGTCTCCACAATAAAGGTCGATAACCCTTCTTGAAATTGATAGGCATGAACTTGAAACCATCCGTGCTCATTTTTAGCGAATAAGAAGGTAAAGGCGTCAAAAATCTTCTTTGTACCTAGCCAAACAAAACGGCAACGACGTTGGTCAATATCGGGGTTAAATACGGTTTCATAACGCGTACGTACCGCACTATTAATGCCATCAGAAGCGATAAGCAAATCAGCTTGGTACTCACGAGCAATCGCTTGGTCATCCGTTACTTGGGTTTCGAATACCAGCTCCACCCCCAATTCCACACAACGGTCTTGTAATATATTGAGTAATTTTTTACGCCCAATGCCGATAAACCCATGACCACCGCTGCGGTTACATACACCTTTAAAGTGCACATCAATATCATCCCAGTGACTAAATTCTGCAGAAATCGTTTTGGCAGAAACTGGGTCCGCTTGGCGCAAATTACTGAGCGTGGCATCAGAAAATACCACTCCCCAGCCGAAAGTGTCATAAGGACGATTACGTTCCACCACCACTACACGGTTCTTTGGGTTCTGTAATTTCATCAGCAACCCGAAATAAAGCCCTGCGGGACCACCGCCAATACACACAATATTCATGGAATTTCTCCTTTACTTACACTGGTTGCTGAGCGGTTAATGCCTGATACAAGGCGTCTGGAATGGGGATGGCTTGATGCGTTTCTAATGACGTCGTGACATAAGTTTGCGTCACTTGCATGCGCAGTACTCCATCAACACCGACACAGCGTTGATGTAACGTCAGAGACTTGCGACCAATACGCTCTACTTGCAGCTCTAGCATCACGTTATCCCCCATTTTGCTAATGGCCTTGAACTCCGCTTCTAGGTGTACCGTCGGCAAACCAAAGCGTTGTTCCATGATGTAACCCGCAAAGCCTTGAGGGACTAATTCATCAACCCAACGTTCAAGTAAATTGTTAAACATCACGAAATACTGGGGGTAAAACACAATCCCTGCGGGGTCACACTCCGAAAAATGAATTTTATGTGGCTTAGTAAATGTCAGTAAACTCATGATGTTATCCTTAATTCATCGCTAAACGTTGACGGCATTTTTCCAATTCTTTCCCATGTTCATCGGCCAATGCGGCTTCACGTAGTTCACGTAAATTAATGGGGGTGAGTTTGTTCCCTTGCTGCGCAACGATGTCCATTAAGATTTTAAAATTACGCAACCCTCTCGCATGAGTGTCGCTATACCCCTTAACCACGCGTTGGCATTGGGTAATTTCGGTTGCAAGTGCAGGGTTAGCTTTCGCTGCTTCAATTACAGCCGCTAGCCACTTTTCAATACGCTGCGTTTCTAGTTGATAACGTAATGTCGAACGCCGACCTTTTCGCCATGTGGCTAATACATACAACTGTAAAAAACCAAATAAAGAACTGGTAGTGATCGTGCGCCCTTTTTCGGTCATTTTGCGAAGCGCTTTGTGTAACCAATGTGGACGCATTAACCAACGACCTAAATTTTTGGGAAGCGTTTCGCAAATCTCTTCAATTCTTGGATGCATGAATTCATTGATATCCAACAATTGGTTATCTTTTGCCTGTACTTCATTACGAACGCGAGCAAAACGGCTATCACGAATTTTAAGATCAGCCACTCGGATAGTGTCTTCATAGGACATCCAAAGGGCTAAGTGGCGCGCAAGCGCACGTTGCAAACGCTCATCTTGCCCACCTTTTTGGGCAAAGAGGTTATTGAGGCGTTCCAAATACAAAGTGGCATAAGCAAGGTCTTGGTAATCGATAAGTCGTCGAGTCCCTTCAATCACGAGATACTGCACATGAGGAGAGAATTCATGTTGGATACGAGCTAATAATTGCGATACCTGTTTATTTTTTGGTGAATATATGATGTTCTTTGTGGATTCAGGCTGATATGCATCTTCGGGTTTAGCTGCTTTTTCTGCTCCTAATGTAAAAGCTCGCAAACTTGGTTTTACGCCAACGCCCCCACGTACAATCGTTTCTTCAAATTGTGCACGGCTAAATGGTAAAACACCGGAACCAAACAGCGCACCAAATAAAACAGCACTAATCACACTGCCACTTTCTTGTGCTGCTTGAGCCATATCAAAGTGAATAAACTGACGCGCAGATGCCGCAGTGTGGCGAATTAATGCTTGGCTATCGACTCGCCCATCGCCCATAGCGGATTTTTCCGCGATGGAGTAAACGCGGTGTGTTGAACTAATCAATGTTGTGCGCTCTGGGGTAACAAAACCGCGCTGTACTGCTCTGCCTGCTTCCATTAACTCAGAGGCCAAAACGACATCAACATCACCGGGCATCGGCATAAGCGCTAATACAGGAGAAGGCGTTTGTGGGTTGTCAGCACCTGGGAATAATTCCACATAATAAATTGTGGCCCCCGTGCGCTGTGCCACGCCAGGCACTGAAGTCGTTTGAGCAAAATAACCGTTTTCTTCACCTAGGTTGACAACCCAGTCGGCAAGTACTCCACCACCTTCGCCGCCCATGGCTAAAATGGCAATTTTAATCGGCTGTAATGTGACTTTTGTTGATGGTAATGCAGTTGATAACGAATTCATGCATCCCCCTTAGAAACTAAATTGTTCACGACGACGTGCGTCACGACGCTGTAAATAGCCAATAAACCAACCGCGTACACGATGGCGCAATTTGTCCCAACCATTAGGGTTAGTAATAATTTGAGCCTTAAAAAAAGAAGGGCACAAAACAGCAGCGTGAGAGACTTCGCCACATAGCCCACAACCAACACAGCTATCCATCACTGTTGCAACCGGGTCTGTTCTTAATGGGTCTTGGCTGGGTTTAATTGATAAAGACGGGCAACCAGATAAGCGAATACAAGAGTGATCGCCCGTACAGGTGTCAGGGTCGACACCAAAACGCTCACGTACCACTCGTTTGCCTGCGGCAACATCACTACGCACTTTTTTCTTTTCGCGGCGTTGTTTGTTCAACATACATTCGCTTTGCGCAATCAGAACCTTGGGCCCTTGCTCATCGGTTGTTAAAGCTTCACGTAACGTATTTGTCATGGTTTTTAAGTCATAGGTGTGTTTAATGGTTTTCACCCAATTAACACCCACGCCTTTCACTGCTTTTTCAATTTCATGACCAGTACTACGGGTTGGATTCAACGCCGTCGAAGAGAGAATATCTTGCCCTCCTGTCGCAGAGGTATAGCTGTTATCAACCACAATAGTTAAGTTATCACTGCGGTTAAAAACACTATTGGCAATACCACTGGTTAAACCGTTATGCCAAAAACCACCATCTCCCATCACTGAAATCGCGCGTTTCCCAGCTTTTGCATTCAAAGCCGCAGCCCCTGCGCCTCCTAACCCATAGCCCATAGTGGTATTCCCCAAATTAAAGGGCGGTAGAATAGAGAATAAATGACAGCCGATATCTGCACTGACATGGTGTTCACCTAATTCACGCTCCACCAACTTCATCGCAGTGAAAATAGGCCTTTCGGGGCAGCCTGTGCAAAACCCTGGTGGGCGCGCATGGACAGACTCGTCTAGCGTTGGCTCAGCTGCATTCACATATTCAGGAAAGGATCCTTCAGATTTTTGAGTGGCAATATTAATCGTTGGAATACGGATCTGTTTTGCAGCCGCCTTGACTTGTGGAGCTATCTTTCCATAGCATTCAAAAAACGAACGTAAACCCGCAAGCACTGTTGCAGTATTATATTCCCCCGCCATTGGCAGCATATCTTTGCCATGTAGGGCAATATCAATCTTGCGTTGACGTAAAATATTCGCCACATTTTGCTCAACAAAATTTGGCTGGCCTTCTTCCAAGACTAAAATGGCTTTTTTGTGGCGACAAAAACGTTCAAATTCATCATCAATCAATGGATAAGCCACATTCATCACATATAAAGGAATTTGGCTATTACCAAAAACATCCGCTAGCCCTAGCTGATTTAATGCGCGGATCAACGTGTTGTAACAACCGCCTTGTAGCGCAATTCCAACATCATCCGAGTCTTCTGCAAAAAATTCATTTAACTTATGTTGTTGAATAAATTTAATTGCAGCGGGCCAGCGAGCTTCAATTTTTTCTTTTTCATGTAAGAAACTAGCAGGGGGTAATACTATGCGACTGACGTCTCGAGTTGGGTTCTCGAGTGCATCTTTCACTGTAAATTTAGGGGGGTGATTATCTGCGCAAACAAATTGTCCGTGAACATGACAAGAACGAATACGCATTTGTAACATAACAGGTGTATTACTGGCTTCAGAGAGCTCAAAGCCGTCTTTCACCGCTTGAACAATGGACGGCAAGTTGGGCCGAGGGTCGAGTAACCACATCTGCGATTTCATTGCGAAAGCATGGCTGCGCTCCTGCATAATAGAAGAGCCTTCACCATAGTCTTCACCAACAATAATTAAAGCCCCACCTAACACGCCACCAGAAGCTAAGTTAGCTAAGGCATCAGATGCGACATTCGTTCCCACGGTTGCTTTAAACGTCACAGCGCCACGTAGTGGATAATTAACTGAGGCAGCCAAAGTTGCCGCTGCAGTTGCTTCACTTGCGCTATTTTCAAAACGAATACCATATTCGGATAAAATATCTTGTGCATCAGCAAGGACATCCATCAAATGGGAGATAGGAGCACCTTGATATCCCGCAACGTAAGATACACCAGACTCTAACAGCGCTTTTGTGACAGCAAGGATCCCTTCACCGCTGAAGGTTTCACCTTGCCCTTGCCGTAATTTTTGAACTTCTTGTACAAACGATCGCTCAGCCATTTTAACCTCACCAATCAACATCAGAACGTTTTTATCTTTTTTGTGTTTCTTATTTGTATATCTTTTGTTAACACAAGGTCAATCCATGATTAATCATGGAAATTAGATTTATGCAGAGAGTGGATAAGGCTTGCAGATTGGGGACAAAACGAATTGAAACAGCTAGAAGGTAATCTCTTTCACAAAAATAGAGAAGAAAAGTTACCCATAGAAAATAAGTGAAAAGCATTCAAAATTATAAAATAGTAAGGGCTATACCCTACAAAAATAAAGGTTTCAGTTATTAAAACCTACATAAGCAAATTAAATAAATTATTGATTCAAAATATAGGCGAGTGACTAGGCAAATAGAAGCAACAATATGATAAATCATGAATATTTTACTATTCAAAAAATAAAATAACTTTATTTTTTATATTGTTATCAATGTCACAATAACCATACAGTTTCTATTTTTTTGCATTATTTGGATAGTTTCTGCACACTTTTAGCTAGGTAACAAAAGTTGTTTATGTTATGTTCACCTCACATTAGGTTACACAATAATTAACAAAATGTTAAAAAACAAAGAGGGTTCTTAGATTATTTAGGCATCCCCTTACCTCTAACATAATCAGTCACTAAATTCTTTTCTACATATAATAATTATTTGAATTCATTGAGAAAACATATAATAAGCAATAAAGTCAGGCCAATACATGATCTTCTATGAAATAGGGCTGGCAAATAATTTTGGAGGTATCTCCGATGTTGAGCAACTCGTGGTCCCATTCAGCTGCACCTCAGATTGAAAATCAGCTCTGTTCTTCAGAGCGTTTACTATTTACATCGGCCGATCCTGAAGAGATAAAATCAATGGTTGGCCGAGTGATGAAACCACATCAGTTTAACTTACTCAATCCACACCAACGTCTCGATGCTCGGATGCACTATATTCCTATGGGGGATATTTCTCTAAGCCGTTTACGATACGGTGCTGATGTCTCTATTGCTCCGGGGCAATTACAAGATTTCTTTCTAGTTCAAATGCCGCTTTCAGGTAGCGCAATCATAGAAAGTGGTGGAAAATGCATAGAATCCACCCCACAAATGGCTTCATTACTCAGCCCTGAAGAGCCAACTACGATGCGTTGGAATAGCGATAATGATCAGTTGATGTTACGCATCTCTCGATCATTATTAGAGAGATCTTTAGTTGGCCAGCTTGGTCATACTTTAGATAAACCATTGGTTTTTGAACTTGGATTTGCATGGCAATCTTGTATTGCGTGGCGAACATTGATGAATTACCTCATTGAATGTGCTACTCGAACCCCCAGATCTTTTACAGCATAAATTGATCGCCACACAAGTAGAGCAACTGGTCTCGGTGACACTTCTTTCTACTCAAGGTCATAATTATACTGAAAATCCCAGTTTGAGGAGAGCCACTATCCGACCTCGCCATGTTCGACGAGTTCAAGAGTATTTAGAAGCTCACGCACATGAACCTATCACTGTAGAGCAGTTAGCTCTTATTGCTGGTGTCAGCTTGCGTAGTTTATATGCAGGATTTAAAGAGTTTTTAGATATTAGCCCAATGCAATATTTACGTGATTTACGGATGGAGCGAGTCCGTGCTGAGTTACTTTCAGGAGAAGCTACCAGTGTCACTGGCGTTGCACTACGTTGGGGCTTTACACATATGGGGCGTTTTAGTGCTGAATATAAACAACGTTATGGTGAAACGCCGAGTAAAAGCATGAAAAAAGCCTAATTAGATATAAGCCTAATTAGGTATAACAGTCATTTAACAACATAAAATTATTAATATCAAAAATACCATATATTATTTTCTATTTATAATATTAGTTTAAAAAACATCCCCCCCTTTCTAATTTATAGATTAAGGGGGGGATCTAAATGAAGGCCAAAAATGAAAAAAGACAACGTATATTCTTTATTTACTGGTATTATTACCTATATGAAATAGTCGTAATTGCAGAATTCATTGATATCTTAGATAAATTAATATCAGAGATTTTAACTGAATCAATCTTAGTTTCATTTTCATTTAATGAAGAAATTTGATAATAATGTTTTTTATTATTATCCCTCTCATTACAAGTTAATACTATATGGCTAACTGTTTTTTTATAATTACAAGGTTCTTCAAAGACATACCCACCGAAATAAACCTTCCCTCCACTACTTTCCATGCTGCATGTAAAAAAAGAAAACAAAAAAGAGAATAACATAACGATAACTTTCATTGTAACCCACTCTATTCATTGAATTAATTTTAAAAATTAGTTTGTAAAGGCCGTATACAATCACATATAAAATTAAAAAAATAAAATTCAATGGTTTGAAAAAAACATTGCTGTGAAATTAAATTAACCAACAACCAAAAACGTATTTAAAAACTAAGTAATAATACGCTTTAAAATAGATTATATTTGACCTTAGTTAAGGCGAGTGGAATGATACTAAGTTAAATTTTCATGTCAACACACTTTTTAATAAATAATTACACTCTGTCGATTTAATTTATTTTTCAGAAGTAAAAAACACATTTATATTCAAATTACTAGACAAAAAAACATGCCTAAAAATAATTAAAAAAAATGGTTCTCTAATAAAAAGCTAGAGAACCACTCTCATTTAATTAATATAGATATATTTACTATAGATATATTTACTAATCGTAAGAAATATTAAAAATCATCTTAGCTTGTATTTTCCCTGGTGTTATTTCTTTTTTATATTGATAATATTTAGCTATGTAATTAAGATTTATTGCTTTTTCTTGAAGTATTCCCACGCTTCCTACCAAATATTTTTTATCCCATTCCAATGGTTTATCTTCTTTAGTCAGAACCTGTACCCCGACCCCATCCGCAGCTTGAAGCTCTGTTGAACTATTTTCAAGTACACCTTGAGTTTTATTTGTATCTGGTGCAAGTTCCCCATTAAATGACATATAAATATTAGATGTATTGGACGCATTAACACCGCCACTACATAACATAGTAATCGCAAATGGTGTTAAACCTGCGGTTGATCCTAAACCTGTAAACTCACTTTTTTTCACTGATTTCATTATTACATTTTGGTTTACGCCAGAGGTTATTTTGCAGGAAGGAGAAACAATCGTGATAGCATCGGCATTCAAACGTGTAATCAATGCAGGAGATATCGAATCAGGTAAATAACCATAGCGGGTGTACTCTCCTTGATGGATTGACCCCGAGCCAGTGACATCTGCAATTTTAATCACTTGAATAGTAAACGTAGATCCCGCTAGTACAACATTTTTTGTACCTTCCCCAGGCACGGTATAATGGCCGGGATAAGTGATTTTTATCTTCCCGCCATCAGCATCACGAATAAACCGTAAGCCAATTCCAGGAACATTCGTTTCGATAATATTATCCCCAGACATAGGCTTACTTGCGACAACTTTCGCATCTAATACCGTACCGCCGCTACATTCGGCCCATACAGCTGTTGCCATATCCATATTCCATGTTCGCTCCCGAATTATAGTACCAACGGGTAATTCAGGGCTCACGACCACTCGACCTAACTCCATGTTAATATCTACGGGAGGCACTGAGGTACGAACACAGTCAGCCATCACAGGAGAGCTAATGCAAAAAATAGCGGAAAAATAATATAAATAAACTATTCGCATATTATGTTCCTATTCAATTCAATTTGTTTGTTAAGCAAGAATGAACACTCCCCCTCATGCCAAACAACCGTTGCCTTACCTTCATATTCATCATTAACAAATATATTACTACCTTGCCCAACACTGCCTATCGATGCACCCGAGTCCCCTTTGATTTCAGCACCAAATGGAAGCGGTTGATTGTTAATGCGTTTAACTTCAAATACTTTGCTCTTTTCAACTTTCGTACCAAAGCTGACTTTAACGATACTCCCTTCATAAGGGACTACGTTTTTAAGTGTATTTTGAAAAACAATATCTTCTGAGCTTCCTTTAGGATCGAGTTCAATAGTATTGACGCGATATGGGCGCATATAAGATGCGAGTGCATAGCCTTGACTATCGATATGAGTCCCCGGAGATCCTACAATTGAAGCTCCCTGAGCATCTTTCGCTTCTATCAAAGCCATCGTTTGGGATGTATTTGGCGAAAAAGTTACGCCATCAGCATGAAGCACCATTGAACCATTAGCCCCTAGGGCATACTGACGATAACGTTTTCCATGGCTATAACTTGCATTTAAAGAAGAGTAAGGGGTTCGATAAGCAGTATTTAATGCAATGTTATTATTACTATTATTTGAGAAAGAAGAGTTTATACCATAAACCCAATTGTTATCTTCATCGAGAGAGCCATTAATACCTAGTTGGGTTGCATCGAATGATGAGTTATTGAAGATAGTATTTGATGTCAATGAGATATGTTGGTTATCACCAAAATATAATGGATAACTAAGGTTAATACTTATCCTGTCGTCTTTACTGTTTTTATAATTGTCGGAATAAAGCCGTATAAAAGAAACGGAGTAAGATAACTTATCAAAATGATTATAATAGTTAAATTGGTATTGTTTTTCAGTGTCCCTATCATCCCAATAATCAACTATCCGCCCGGTAAAATAAAAACCGCCATAGCTTTCGGGAAGTTCTTGGTTAATTGTGTAATTGAGACTTTTCTTTTCATGCCGTAGTTGGCTAGTTGTTTGGCGCTTTTCATTATCAATAAGGTAAAGTGATTCATTCAGATCATAGTAAGACTCATTTGAGCGAATATTACCGCTAACAATAAAATTGGTTTTTGTATCTGAAAATAATTTATTTAGTGTTAATTGATGCTTAAAACCATTTTCTCGATGGTTTTGTGTTTTCACTCTTGCACTCGTAATGTCGTAAGCCAAAGCCCCGACTTGTGTATTAATAGCAGTACCCAGCATGTATGCTTGATAATCATCATACGCATTAACACCCGTATAGAATGTGAAATAATTATTGTAGCCATGCTGTAATGTCCCTTGAATAATATAGGGGCGATGGCGATAACTATTTTGATCTAACTTACCTGTTGCAACTTGGTAGCGGGTAAACTTAGGTCTTAAGAGTTGGGGTAATGAGGAATACGGAACAAAGAAAGAGCTTTCACTTCCATCCGCTTCTTTGATAGTCACTTCAAGGTCATTACCATAGCCTGACGGTGTCACATCTTGTAAATTAAATGGCCCGGGAGGAACAGTAGTTTGATAGATAACGGTGTTATTTTGTCGAACGGTGACTAGTGCATTACTTTGGGCTATTCCACGTATTTCCGGTGTATAATTTGTAACACCATCAAGGTACATACTGTCATCCGTTGTTATTTTCACCCCCCGTAAACTCACACTATCAAATAAGTTACCTTCGGTATAAAATTGCCCCACCGTCATGGTTGATTTCATAGAAACTAATGGCGCTTGGAGATAAGTTTGATTGCTATCCCATCGAAAACTGTCACCTTCCTGCCACGCGGCATTACCGATGTGTTTTAATTGCCAACCGTTATATGAAAAACCCGAATTAATGCCAAGATACATCGTGGAATAGCGTTCAATGGATGAGTCTGAAAGGTTATTACTATAAAAGTTAGCTTGATATGCTGTATTTAATGCAGGAATTCCTTTATCCCAGAATTCAGGCGGCACATAGCCAGCTTGCGACTGTATAATATAGAGTTGAGGTAGCGTTAAATCTAACCTGAGGCTGGTCGGGTCGAACGTTTCCTTAATATTTCTATCGTTGTTCCATTCCTTCAGAAAACCACACGACTGTTCACTACGACTAAGTGTTGGGTTCAATGCGGCAGTGTTAATTGACAAGCTCATTAGCAAAGTATTTGAATAACATGCTGCTATATTTTGCTTACCTCTTTTGCTTAATTGAATTTCATGTCGACCTTTCCAATAGCCATTAACATAAAAATCAATCGAGTAAACCCCTTCCCTTAATTCATTTTCATTAAAATGGGTAAGATCGATACTTTCCTGGCTGCCTACAATAAAACCACTATTGAACTCATATATTTCATCTGAACTTTGCTCTTCAGCATGAGCCTCACTGGTTACAACCAATATAGGTATAATCGACAATGTGAAAAAAATAGTTTTATTTTTTTTAAATCGCATATTCATCCTTGCATCCGATCATTTCACTTTTATTTTTGCTGGAACCTCTGCACCATAATCATTGATATTATTGATTATTATATTATCTCCTGGATTTACGACTCCATTAATCTTGATAGTTTGAGATTCTCCCGGTGCTAACATAAATGCTTCGGTATTAAGTGTTGTCTTTTCGTCATTGATAGCAGTGATTGTAATAAAAAAGGGAGTGGGGTTTTTAACTTGGATATTTTGTTTACCTGCAAAAATCTGTAACTGTTCAGGAGCTAACTCTCTACTACCCAAATTTTTCGGACGATACATAAATTTAAAGCGAGAGCGGATTGCTAGTTGCAGCATATTTTGTTCAGCGTTTTTTTCTGATTTTGTAATTGGTGGAATATCCAATAAATTCAGCCAATATAAAGTCTCCTTATCTGTCGACAATAATGTTCTATCAACCAATTTTATTCGAATTGTTTGCCCGCCACTTGCAGAGATTTTTGATATTGGCGGTGTTATTTGAAAAGGAGTTTTAATTGTTTCAGGAAGGGCCTTTGGGTCACCTTCATCAAGCCAAACTTGAGCAACCGCAGGTCTATTTGCTGTATTATTTAGCTGGACCGTAATTTCTTTGTCATTTTCAGCGTAAATAAACCGAGTACCATTAACAATAATATTATTGGCAAAAGAAAAGTGACAAACAAATAACAAAAAAACATTTAATAAACTCAGTACTTTCATTTTCACCTCTTTTAAAGGCGGTAGTAAAACTACCGCTTGTTATAACAAAAATGCAAAAATTACTTATACGTTATTTCATAAGTTGCATAGCTATTAACTAAACCCGTTGTCACAATCGCAGGGTTTGGTGCCGAATAACCAATAAAATAAGTAAATCGAGCACCATCTTTAATCGATGTTAAGTCTGTAACAACTTTTGCTTGATTTGGATCACCAGGGATAATTTTAGTGCTGGATAAAGAAGAATCACCTTTTGTTGCTAACACAAGCTGGATATTTTTAGCTCCTGTTGACTCTGTATTTGCTAAATACCCTTCAGCTCCTGTAGGCGGATTCTGTAATATATTACCGCCATTCCAATATACACCAATTCGTTTCATATCTAATTTAACATCAACGTCTGCACGTGTTGATGTTGCTGTTTGAGTACAGTTTGTTACATCAATAACAAATGATTTCGGTTTTAAATATGTCAAAGCTGCGGCTGCTTTCACTTCTTTAATTGAAACTGGCGCTAAATATACGCTAGCGTTACTTCCTTGACCATCGACTGAAATAGTACAAGAAATATCAGTGACTTTACCAAAGAAATTCACCTGACCACCACCAACAGTATCTGTTGCGGCAAATGAATTTAATGAAAAACAACTTGTTGTAATCATCGCAGCTAATAATAGTTTTTTCATGATATGTTCCTCTAATTAAAGAGCAGTATTTACATTAGATTTTAATTAAACAAACTGAAGCAGGGTGTTTAATTATTAATAAATGTTAGCAAATGTTTCTTTATTAATACTTTGAAAACTAATACTAGATATTACTTCATGATAAAAAACCAGATTTAAAATAACCAGCGTCTGGATGACATTAATCATAATACATAAAATTACATCAAATAAAATGTTTTATTTGATATTTAATATTTATTTAATAGAATTTAAAAAATAACCAGAATAAACATAAAGATAAAAACTTAATTATTTAAGAAAATTAAATAGCGGAGAAAAACCCAGACAATAAATACACTAAAAACGGGTATAAGTTTAATATATCATTTAAGTTTTTATACATATAAAACACGTATATATACTTTATATTTAAAATAAGAATAAAGGGGATTTAAAATGCGTAGAATTACTATAAATTTAAGTATTAATAAGCATAACGCCGTATAATATTAAAACTATAAGGCGTTATAGAAAAAAGGAGTGTCTATAATTAGTTAGAATGGAATTGATGCTTTCAAATAAATTTGTGAACCTTCAGGCCGGTTTCTAACTTCAAAATCTTTTTCCCATTTTGCAGTAAATAACCACCCCTGAGGGTTTGCATAACGAATCGAAGGCCCTACTGAGTATGCGCGAGCTTTGCCTTGAGCTGAATTCGGGCCGCTATCATCAGTCATTTGCAAAAATGCATAGCCACCAATACCTGCCACCCAACCATTTCCAAACCCCCACCCTAGTGCATAATCAGCGTGAAATGCTTGCCCTGAGCGGGTTTTCGTATCGTTATTACGGAAGTTAAAGTCATACATCATTTTCAAATCTGCATTTACACCAACAGGCGGTATATAACTGATTGCCCAAACCGGTTGCAGCGCCCAATAATTTTTACCTAAACTTGATGGGTCTGTCTTGCTGTATTTACCTGTTGGGGCATACGCATCTAGCCCAACTACATAGTGTAAATCCGCCGATGGATGAAACCCTAATGCAGGGCCAAATGTAATATCGCCGAGACCCCGACTAGTCTCTTTTTGGCCTGCTGCTTTTGCGGTTACATCTAGCAACGGCACAATGGTATGGAAAGCCAGATCACCACCGAAAACTTTTTGATCAGTCACCCAAATAAAACGCGGTGCCAATACGTTAACATTCACACTAAAACCTGGAACCGGTATTTTATCCCCTTTATTATCACGAACGCTGTCATAATGTGCATTTCCCCCATACATCAGTACATGTACCCCTTGCGGTGGCAGTGCCCCTGACATAAAGTTTTCTAGCCCATCGGGATATACCCCTAAACCGCCACCTTCAGTGGCAATCGCACCAAACGAAAGTACGCTGAGACACGAACCTGCTACAAGCTTACTGATTGTTATTTTTTTCATCATATTTCCTGCCATAGTGGGTTGTCTTACTGTGTGTGCTTTACCTGTTATGTCGCAAATCCTTTGTCGATTTATTATGTCCTGCGTTTGACTGCTAATTTTTGGGCAACAAGGTAACCTGAACCGCCACCCAAACCGGGGCCGGGGTGCGTTGAAGCGCCAATATGAAAAAGGTTTTTGACTGCAGTTTGATGTGTTTTTGTCTGGCCAGTCGCTGCGAAAGGCCGCAACCAGAAGAACTGATCGGGGGAGCACGTTCCTGAATAAGGATCGCCACCAACAAGGTTACAGTTGTCGTTTTCTAAGTCAGCGGGAGAGATTGCCTTACGTCCCACTATCAAATGAGAAAAGCCAGGCATTACCAGCTCTAAACGCTGTTGAATTCGATCGGCAACAGCCTCTCGCACTTGCTCATTCCAGCGTCCATCATCGGGTATTGAAATTTCACCAGCAGAATCCCCTTTTAAGACTCGAGGTAACTCTTGCATCTGGATCCATAAGATCCACCCACCATCGGGGGCTCGACTGGGATCAAGTGCGGTAGGTTGGCCAATACCAAATGTCGGTTTATCGGGTAAATAACCATTATTTGCCTGTGTCACCGACAAACACACCTGCTCCATGCTTTCAGTGAAATGCACCAGTGGTACATTTAACAGCTCAGGATTGCACCAAGGGAGAGGGGCGCTTAAAGCAAAATGAATTTGCATACCTGCACGCCCATAACGGTAACCTCTCGCTTTTTCCCTCACTTGTGGCGAAATATTTTCGAGTAATGAACCATACAACTGTGTTGGGGTAACGTTACAAACCACGCTTTCAGAGGCTGCAATGACTTGCCCATTCACCTTCACACCTGTTGCCCGTTGGTTTTTCCCCTCACCTGTGGTGATGATTTTTTCAACGTGCATACCCGTTTTTAACTGACCGCCGTGCGCTTCAATAACCTTTGCAAACGCTTCCACGATACGAGCGCTACCGCCTTTCACCACAGGCATGCCACCAGCGACCACCGCGGCAAAAGTCAATTTGCCAATTAATGCAGAACTGGCTTCATCCGGCCCAAGTCCGGTATGTAATACCCATGGCGCCATCAAAGCTCGGCTAAAATCGTGCTGTAATTCACGTTCTGACCAACGGCGAAAGCTTTCTATTCCGGCTTTTGCAAAATCAAGCAAGCCATCGACCCCACGTTTTCGCCATTCTGAAAATAATAATTTCAGCATATTGGCGCTGTATGGGTTTTGCCCTAATAAGCCAAATGTGAGCGCTGCATCTTGTGTAAATAGCTGTTCCGCCATCTTACGAAATGCAAGGCCATCCCCCGGAGCCAACTGGTCGAGCTGCTTGGCCGCTTCAGAAATATCGCGTTTTAGCGCTATTGATTGGCCATCCGGTTGCACTAGACCCGTTGAATAATCACATTGTGCAAATTCTAATCCATACTGCTTTAAATAGGGTTCGAGCTCTTGGTAGCCAGGGCTACCAACAAATAAGGAGTACCAACAAGAAAGGAGATCGTGGGTATAGCCCTCAAATAAATTCTCAGTGCGGATACAGCCCCCTAAGCGATCATTTCGCTCAAGAACGAGGACGGATTTTCCACGTACTGCCAACAAGGCAGCACACATCAAGGAGTTCATCCCACTGCCCACCACAATGACCTGAGGGGTTGAGTTTGTTGTCATACCTCACCCCACAAGTGCGAGTACACGTAATGGGCTGCCTGAGCCACCTTCAATTTTAAGTGGCGCAGCAACAATCACGACACCAGTCGCAGGCAGTTTGTCGAGGTTCGTCAAACATTGCAGGCCATATTTATTGTGACCATGCATTAAAGTATGGCAAGGGTAAGGTACTGGCCAACTATATGACTGCCCTGCATCCGTATTTATAGTTTCAACACCAAACCCTTTAACATCACGCTGGTGAATAAGCCATTCTACCGCTTCTTGAGATGGCCCCGGCGTGTGCGCACCATCTTCACGCATACTGACATAGGCAACTGGGTCATTCGCCTTTTTCGACCAATCAGTTCTAAAAAGTACCCAAGCGGCTTTAGGAATTGTGCCGTGCTTTTCTTCCCACTTTTGCAGAAACTCGACAGTTAATACCCAGTCAGGGTTTTGAGCCACTTCCGCACTGGCATCGACCACAACAGCTGGCGCTACAAAGTTTTCCACTGGAATGGTGTCCACCGTATTATTGATTTGGTCTTTACCGCTAATCCAATGAATTGGCGCATCAAAATGCGTCCCAGTATGTTCTCCGCAACTAAAATTATTCCAATACCATGCAGGGCCGTTATCATCGTAGCGAGAAATCTGTTCCATGCTAAATGACCAGACTTGCCCGAACTGTTCAGGCAATTGCAGAGCTGGAAATGAAGGCGATAACGTTTGTGTCAGGTCAATAACTTGAATGTTCCCTTCCTGCAATTGTGTTGCGAATGTCATTAATACTTGCTGGTTCATAGTCTCTTCCTCACTTAAGGCGCGTCATGTAATGCAGTAAAACTACCGCCATGGAACACTAGTGGCTTACCCGTTTCACTGCCGATACGGCGAACATGCCCCACCATCAATAAGTGGTCGCCAATCGTGTCTTGTTTATGGTTTTCACATACCAATGTCGCTATCGCTCCGTGCAATGCGGGAATACCTTCTGGTGTAAGGTGAATCGCCACATCTTCAAATTTATTTTCGATACGCGGGTTCGCAAAACGCATTGCAAGTTCTTGGTGCCCGTGACCTAAGATATTGATAGTGAAATGAGAGCAATCACGAAATACGGATAAGTTTGGTGAATGGTTAACTAAGCTCCATAGCACTAGCGGTGGGTCAAGTGATAGCGATGCAAACGAGTTGATAGTCAACCCAACATCACGGCCATCTGCAGTTCGAGTGGTAACAATCGCAACCCCTGTTGGATAGCACCCCAGCAGATTACGCAATATTTTTGATTCAAATTCGGTATCGCCCCATTCCCTATCACACATGAGTGTATCCTCTGCAATCATAGACATACTGATATCCCCCATTAAGCTCGAGCTTCTTCCATCATTTGCGATTGAATATAGGCCTCACAGGCAGCCCCATCTTTCCACCAAGGGAATAATACAGGCGGGTAATTAAAGGCATTGGCGATGGTGTGTGCTAAGGATGGCAACTGCTGGGCTGCATCTAATAAGTGTAAAATATGGGGCTCAGGAGGGGCGAGTAAGGAATTGGTCCATTCCACAACATGGCGGCCATACTTCCAGAACTGCTCAAATGTGTCATTCATCCACTCGGCAGTGTAAGGCTTGTCACCATGGGCTAAAATAGCGTCATAATAGACTTTACAAGCCTTGGTGGCATTATTTGAACCTTGCCCCGTTAGTGGGTCATTGGTTACTAATGCGTCTCCTAGACCAAACACAATGTTGCCTGATGGTAGAGTTAACACCGGTTTTCTCACTGTTGGTGCAAATCTTCCGGCTAAGATGCCATTATCATCAGTTAACTCAACATGATGACAGCGCTCTGCTTCCCAAGGTAAATAGGTATTGAGAATTTTTTTACTGTAAGCCAAGTGTTCCTGTGGAGTACGTGCGTCATTCCACTGATCCATCGGCCCGCCGGGGATCCCTTCAAACACCATAATGTGGCAATCACCGCTATTCGTCAGTGATGGGAATACAAAATACTCACCAACACCGGGGATCAAGTTGAAAGAAACTTGTGAGAACTCTGGCGTTGGTAACATGCCATGCACATAAGTCAATGCCAAGGCGCGTTGTGGTTTGTCATAAGGTGAGCGGCTAGCATCGCGCTCAAGCAGTTTAACAATTTCCCCTTTTCCACCCGCTAACACGACTAAATCATGCGTTTGCGCTAAGTGTTCCAGTTCTGCGACACCAACATCTTCAATACGTAAATTACCGCCACGAGCAGCAAATAACTCCATCCAGTAAGGCATTTTGATACGTTGGTCGACCGCTTGGGCATAATTATCGAGGCGCGAACGCCAAGAAATCACTTTTTCCCCTGCTTTTTCGGGATGAGGAACGGTAAAACCAATGCCTTCAACTGGAGGGCACTGTTCTTCCCAAAAATTAATCCCTAAATCACGTTCAAATTGCAGTGAAATATCGAACATGCACTGGCTCGACATCACTCGGCCATTTTTAACATCATCTGGAGTGCGGTTTGTTGCAACCGTGACTTCATAACCTTTATTGAGTAGGCCTAAAGCTAATGGCATACCCGCTTGACCACCACCGACGATAGCAATACGACGCATAGTATTTTCCTCTACAAAATAGTTAAAGTGGTGTCTTACTGTGCAAGACGGGGAATTGCGGGTTTAGCCTGTTCAGGCCCCATAGCGGAATAACCGCCATCGACAGCGTAATCTGCACCTGTAACAAAACTGGCCAAATCAGATAGCAGGAACGCGACAACTTGAGCGACTTCTTCCGGGTCACCGACGCGTTTTAATAAGTGGTAATCAGCGGCAACACGGTCTGTTTTTTGACGGTCACCCCCCGTGATTTCATCCATAACTCGGGACCAAGTCCACCCCGGAGAAACGGAATTCACACGAATTCCTTCAGCCGCATAATCCATTGCTTGGCTACGAGTTACCTCCAACATAGTGGCTTTAGAGGCGGGATAGAGCCAGCGGCCTGTTTGGGCGACAGAAGAAGAAATACTGGTAAAATTGACGATGGCGCCTTTGCCTGATTTTGCGAAATGCACTTTGGCAAACTGCGCTGCCATCACCGCACTCACCACATTAATATTCAACGCAGTAAGCCAATCCTGCCTTGTAGATAACTGGCCTTCATCAAGATAAGTGGCGGCCAGATTAACTAAAAAATCGAGTTGGCCATATTTTTGCGCAACACGGTCAATGCCTTGTTTAAGTTGTTGGTCGTCAGTGATATCGACAGGAAGAAAATCAATATTGGGCTCACTTTGAGCTACCTTTTCACCATTCAAGGTATCAATATCAAAAATCGTGACTTTAACGCCGTAGTCACTTAATACCTTCGCAACGGTTGCACCAATTTTGGTCGCTCCCCCAGTCACAATGGCAATCTTATTATTCAAGCCTTTCATCTTTGCTACCCTCTTTTCTTCTCACTTAGTTACAATGAGTTCACAAAAAATTAACACAACGAATAGTTACGCAAATATGTTGGAAAGGGGTAGCCGATGGACGCAAAAAATATCCACTATGTGCGGTAATTTAAATAGCAAGGTGATGATATAAATCGTTAAATAGCCACTTTCAGCAGTGGCTATCCAAATAATGAAAAGTATGATTAATCGCAGAAATTAATAAAGTAACTCATGGACGCTCTAAAATACGGGCACCGGGTCCTCTCCTACCAAGTACATCATCAGGGTTACGCAACGGGCAGTCACTGAGTGATAAGCAACCACAACCAATACAGTTATCCAATTCATTACGTAAACGAGTCAATTGCCGAATACGCTTATCTAAAGACTTACGCCACTGTGTCGACATCTCCTTCCATTGCTCTGAAGTTAGTGCGCTATTTGCAGGGAAACGCCCTAATGCCTCTTGAATTTCATGTAATGGGATCCCCGTACTTTGTGCAACTTTAATAATGGCGATATAACGAAGGACAACAGAATGAAATCGTCGCTGATTCCCTTGAGTGCGAGTACTTTGAATTAGCCCCTTTGATTCATAAAAATGGACTGTGGAGACAGGCACTCCAGCGCGTTTTGCCACCTCACCCACCGTTAATGCCCGCGTAAAATCAATTTTTCTCCCCTCATTTTTCTGAGGTTTTATCGTTTTTGTGTCTTTGTCCGCCATTTTAGCTCACCTTTGCTTGACCTCAACTTAACTTAAGGTTTTATAGTGCGACCCTGCTAGTTTGTCAATTGAGGTTATTTTTTAAAGGGGATAGGTTTATGCCATCGGTGATTACCAAAATGTTAGAAAGCAATAGCTTATGGCTTATTGCTCGCTTACTAATCTTGGTTTTATTTATTTCATCTGGTTTAGCCAAAGTTTTTGATTATGAAAATAGTCTGGCTGAAATGCGTGCTGCAGGTCTTCACCCAGATTGGTTTTTCAATATTGCTTCTGCTGCTGTCATGTTAGTTGGCTCCGTTCTTGTGCTATTTAATCGTCTTTTATGGCTTGGTACTGGGGCATTAGCCGTGTTTTTGTTCCTCACTATTGTGGTTGTCCACACCTTTTGGAGCTACACGGGAGAACAAGCTCAAATCGCGATGTTTTGGGCTGTTGAACATATCGCCGTTATTGGGGGCTTAATCGCTATCGCCATTGCAGGGCATTTTAGAGGTCTTTATTTCGCGCTAAAAGCGCAGAAATAGAAGGAAAATTTAATGAATAAAAAAACAATAATGACACTTTGTTCCGTTTTAGTTGCTGTTGGGGCGGGTAGCGCGATTTATTCGACCTATGCCCAAAATGAAGAAGACGAACAAGCAGCCTACCAGTATCCACCCGTAAAAGTGGCGTTGGCACCTGTTAGCTTAGATACCGCACCTCGCACTTTTTACGGTGTGGGTGAATTAGAAGCTGGCAGCCAAGTCTTAGTCGCGGCGGAAACCAATGGCCGTATTACGAAAATTGCATTTGAATCTGGCCAACAAGTCAAAAAAGGCCAATTATTAGTGCAACTCAATGATGCTGTTGAACAAGCTGATTTATCACGCTACCAAGCACAGTTGCGTAATGCGGCTCGCTTATACGAAAGAACCCGTTCATTATCTGCGCAACATTTAGTGGCAGAGGCTCAAGTAGATAGCACGCGTGCTGAACGTGATATTGCCCAAGGCCTGATCCGCCAAACCCAAGCATTGATTGCGCAAAAAACAATCCGCGCCCCGTTCGATGGGACAATCGGTATTCGCCAAGTTCATGAAGGGCAATATTTAAACCCCGGTGAAGCCATTGCCAGCTTGGTGGATACCCAAACCTTAAAGCTCAATTTCTCTTTAGATGAACAGGCCTCACCGGAACTGCATCAAGGACAAATTGTTGATATTACGGTGGATGCTTATCCCAATAAAACATTCCCAGCCCGTATTACGGCCATTGACCCACTCATCGGTAAGTCACGCACTATCGCCCTGCAAGCCACTCTAGAAAATAGTGATGGCACATTAAGAGCCGGGATGTACGCCAATGTGAATGTGGTTCGCCAAGCCAGTAATGAAGTCATTACGATCCCAGAAACCGCTGTTACATATACCGCCTATGGCGATACCGTGTTTATTACACAAGGTGAAGGGGATGCGATGACCGTCAAGCGCGTATCTGTGAAAACAGGGCAACGTTGGGATGGCAAAATTGAGATAGAGCATGGATTGAGTGCTAACGATAAAGTCGTTACCTCTGGGCAATTACGCTTAAATGACGGCTCTGCTGTCACCCCAGTTGCTCAAGATACATTGTCTGAACCTATCGCTAACATGGCTCAAGGTTCATAAGGAAGGCGCAATGAAATTTACTGATATTTTTGTTCGCCGACCTGTTCTGGCCCTCGTAGTCAGTGCGCTAATTGTGTTAATTGGCTTATTTGCGTTGAGTAAGTTGCCTATTCGCCAATATCCACAGCTAGAAAGCTCGACGATCACCATTGCTACGCAATACCCTGGCGCATCGGCTAAATTGATGCAAGGTTTTGTGACGCAACCCATCGCACAAGCGGTTTCCTCAGTGGAAGGCGTCGATTATCTGTCCTCATCTTCAGTACAAGGAAGCAGCCTTGTCACGGTACGAATGGAACTTAACCGAGACTCAACCCAAGCCCTTGCGCAAGTCATGGCGAAGGTGAACCAAGTTCGTTATAAATTACCGAAAGAAGCTTATGACCCTGTGATTGAGCTTTCCTCTGGAGAATCCACTGCGGTTGCTTATATCGGTTTTTCCAGTACCAATTTATCCATTCCAGCCCTGACAGACTATATTTCTCGCGTTATTGAACCAATGTATTCCTCAATTGACGGTGTCGCTAAAGTTCAAGTCTTTGGTGGCCAACAGTTAGCAATGCGTTTATGGCTGGATGCTGATAAATTAGCCGGCCGGGGGCTAACTGCGGCAGATGTTGCGCAAGCGGTTCGCCAAAACAACTACCAAGCAGCTCCCGGTAAAGTCAAAGGCGAGTTCGTAATTTCTAATGTTTATGTCAATACCGACCTCACTAATGTCGATGAGTTTCGTGATTTAGTGATCCGCAATGACGGTAACGGGTTAGTACGTTTAAAAGATGTGGGAACCATTGAATTAGGAGCCGCTTCCACTGAAACCAGCGGTTTAATGAATGGTGAACCCGCAATTTACCTTGGTTTATTTGCCACACCAACCGGTAACCCACTGGTAATCGTTGACGGCATGAATCAATTAATGCCAGACATCACCAAAACATTACCTCCCGGTGTTAAAGTCGAAATGGCATTTGAAACTTCGCGCTTTATTAAAGCGTCTATTGACCAAGTTATTAACACCTTAGTTGAAGCGTTACTAATTGTTATTGCCGTTATTTACCTGTGTTTAGGGTCAATTCGCAGCGTGATCATCCCAATTTTAGCTATTCCCCTATCAATGTTAGGTGCTGCTGCATTGATGATGGCATTTGGGTTTAGTATTAACTTACTCACGTTACTCGCCATGGTATTAGCGATTGGTCTCGTCGTCGATGATGCTATCGTGGTGGTTGAAAACGTCCATCGCCATATTGAAGAAGGGAAATCACCGGTTTTAGCGGCTTTAATTGGCGCTCGTGAAGTGGCAGGTCCCGTTATCGCGATGACGATCACCTTGGCAGCGGTATATGCCCCAATAGGGCTAATGTCTGGGTTAACGGGTGCTTTATTTAAAGAATTTGCGCTCACGTTGGCTGGTGCGGTGATTGTTTCCGGTATTGTAGCGTTAACCCTCTCCCCTGTTATGAGTTCCTTCATGTTAAACTCAAAACAGAATGAAGGACGTATGGCGCGTATGGCAGAAACTTTCTTTTCTACCTTAGCCCACTACTATACCATTGTATTGAATTTCTCTTTGAAAAACCGTTGGTTAACAGGTGTTATTGCCATTGGTGTATTCATTAGTTTACCACTGCTTTATCAATCTGCTCCTCGTGAATTAGCCCCTGTAGAAGACCAATCTAGCGTATTAACCGCTATCAAATCGCCTCAGCACGCTAACCTCGAGTACGTAGAACGTTTTTCACGTAAATTACATGATGTTTTCATGGAGTTACCGGAAACCGAGAGTACTTGGATTATTAACGGAACCGATGGCCCTTCCGCCAGCTTTGGGGGAACTAACTTGACATCATGGGAGCAACGCGACCGCGTCGCGTCTGAGATCCAAGGCGACTTACAAGGGCGTGTTGGTGATGTCGAAGGGAACAGCATTTTCGTTTTCCAATTGCCCGCATTACCTGGTTCAACCGGTGGCTTACCAATCCAAATGGTTCTCAGAAGCCCGCAGGACTATTCCGTACTCTATAAAACCATGGAAGAGATCAAGCAACAAGCACGTGAAAGTGGCCTGTTTATGGTGGTAGATAGTGATCTTGACTACAACAACCCAGTAGTAGAAATCCGCATCAACCGTTCAAAAGCGAATAGCTTAGGCATTCGTATGCAAGATGTCGGTGAATCGCTGACCTTATTAGTGGGAGAAAACTATATTAACCGCTTTGGGATGGATGGCCGTTCCTATGATGTGATCCCGCAAAGTATCCGTAGCCAACGCCTGACACCGGAAGCCCTTTCTCGCCATTATGTAAAATCGGAAGCGGGAACGATGATCCCACTCTCAACCGTGGTCGATATCAACACCCAAGTGGAGCCAAATAAACTCACACAATTTAATCAGCAAAATGCTGCCATTTTCCAAGCAATACCGGCTCCTGGCGTCACGTTAGGCCAAGCTGTTGCCTACTTAGACGAGATAGCCAATGAGCTACCCGCCGGTTTTAGCCATGACTGGCAATCAGATTCGCGCCAATATAAACAAGAAGGAAACACCCTCGCCTTTGCCTTTATGGCGGCGCTCATCATTATTTACTTAGTCTTAGCCGCACAGTATGAAAGTTTAGTCGACCCATTGATTATCTTGATTACTGTTCCACTTTCAATTTGTGGTGCGTTAATTCCATTGGCACTTGGCTATGCGACATTGAATATTTACACCCAAATCGGCTTAGTCACATTGATTGGCTTAATCAGTAAACATGGGATATTGATGGTTGAATTTGCCAATGAATTACAAACCAATGAAGGATTAGACAGGCGACATGCCATTCTCAAAGCGGCACAAATTCGTTTACGCCCAATATTAATGACAACCGCAGCAATGGTGATAGGTTTAGTTCCACTACTCTTCGCCACTGGAGCGGGAGCGAATAGCCGCTTTGGTTTAGGCTTAGTAATAGTCACCGGGATGTTAGTTGGCACACTATTTACCCTGTTTGTTTTACCGACCATTTATACCTTACTCGCCCGTAATCACAGTGCAACCGCGCTAACACCAAGGCGCTATGAGCTTGCCGAAGCGAATCGCCTAATCAAAGAAACTGAGGAGACGTCCCAATGAGAAATACGTTAACTAGCCGTCATCAACGTAACAACCGTACAATCGACGAAGTGGAAGTGAATGCGATGAGCAATAGCATGGCGATGCTATTAATTTATCATGGTCTCCCCGCGGGTCTGGAAAAACCCCATTCCACCTCAAACTCGAACACCTTAAATAAGCCTACGCGCTAAATGTAAATAGCCGCCAAACCTAAATGGTATGGCGGCTATTATCAAACAACATCCCAACCTACTATCGCTATTGGCCTTCATAAAAGGCTAAAACAAGATTACCTTCCCGAATAATAATTGGGTTGCCGGGTAATGCGTCCAACAATTCACGTTGGGAATTTTCTACGACAACCGCCACATCTTTATAATGATAATTTTTTAATAAATCAGGTAGCTGTTTTAAGCTATAAAACCGATTAGCGGCATCTGGGTATTTTAACCCGTAGCCTAACTCCCCAGTTTGGTGAAGCATCGTAATATCACTGCGTTTAAGTACCCATGCTAATGCCGTACCTAACCCGACATTATTGGTTAACAGTATAGGTTTATCCGCTAACTGACGATGATACTTCGCAATCACCTCTTGCGGGGTATTATTACTGGCAATACGCGATGGGATGATATGACCCACCGTTAAACTAATTGCCACCGTACACATTGCAGCTAAATACCAAAACCGTTGTTTGAAAGAGACCAAGGCAACCAATAACCAAAAAATAAACGCGCCCGCGGCTAACCATAACTTCCCACTTTCATCGGCCTGAAACACGCTCAATTTAGGGTAATAAGCAGAAGCAATAATTCCCCCAGCAATAACGAAACCTATCAATGAGTTAATCAATGCATTCAAACGAATAGGCCGTGTTTTTTTCTCCGTAAGTATTTTTTCAATGTAGGCAGCCATAAGAACCGCAATCGGTGCAATACATGGCAAAATATAGGTCAGTAATTTCCCTTTAGTAATACTGAAGAAAACAAATGGCACAAGAAACCACAATAGAAAATAAATATGTAACCCTTTTTGTTGCCATGCATGGCGTAGCGCACCAAAAAGGTAACCTAACCAAGGTAATACCGCGGCGAGCAAAATAGGAATATAAAACCAAAATGGGGATTTATTTTGCGCATTATTCGCCATAAAACGTTGAATATGCTCAACCCAGAAGAAATAATTCCAGAAATCAGGCTCACGGCTGGCAATAACAAAAGCCCAAGGCAAGCACACGACAAAAGCAGTAAATAGCGAGACAAATGAAAAAATAAACACTTCTTTGAATTGCTTAAAGTAAATAGCGGCAACCGAACAAACAAGCACAGGCAGCACTAACACAAGAAAGCCTTTTGTTAATACCCCTAACCCACAGGCTACCCCCATCATGATAAAAGCGAGCAATTGATGAGAGAAGGATTTTGTTGTTAACCCCCATTGGAAAAAGAAAATTACCATTGTGATAAATGCTGTCACGATGGGGTCAAGAATATTGTAGGTGCCGATAGTAAAAACCATCAACATGGAAAGATAAATAAACACCGCATTGAAAGCGAGCCGTGAGTTTTTCCAAGCCATTTTGGCACTGAGGTAAACAAATAGCCCACTGACTAATGTGCTAAATACCACGCCAAGGCGAACCGAAACGTTGTTTTCACCAAATAACATTTGGAAAATAGCCCCGACCCAATAACCAAAAATAGGTTTTTCAAAATAGCGGATATCTAAAAGTTCAGGAACGCTCCAATTATAACTAATAATCAATTCCCGGCTAATTTCTGCATACCGTAGTTCATCCGGTTGCCACAATAACCTACCGTTTAACGGTAAAAAATAGGTTACTAGAACAAAAGCAAATAACAGACACCATTTTAGGTAGGCAACTTTATTGTTTGCCATAATCATCTCATCTCAACCATTCTTGTTATTGATATTTAATAATTTTATTTCATCTGAACAAACATACTCTTTTTATGTAGCTATTATCGTTATGCCAATTAAACCCCATTTAAACAAGTCAAAAGTTGATTGGTATAAATATCGCTGTATATAAACAATTAATAAATGGAAACTCCATTTTATCGATAAAGAGATAAGAATTGCAGATTAAGACTAAATATATAAAGAATAGTTCAGTCTTTAAAAATAAGGTAAACATTAATGTGTTCTTAATATTAACCATTAATACAGAAACGTGCACCGCGGTCTATAAACAACAAAACCGGCCAGGGCATTCACCATAACCGGTTATTATTCATACCAAATAGTTCTATTTAGCCGCGACGAGTGCTTGTTCAAGGTCGGCTAGAATATCATCGATATGCTCTATCCCAATTGATAAGCGGATCATGTCTCGGGAAACCCCTGCTTGTGCTAACTCTGCATCATTAAGTTGACGATGCGTCGTTGATGCAGGGTGGCAAGCGAGTGATTTAGCATCACCAATATTCACCAACCGCACAATCAGTTTCAAAGCATCAATAAATCGCGCCCCCGCTTCTTGTCCACCTTTAATACCGAACGACATAATACTGGCTGGTTTACCGTTCATATATTTTTGCGCCAAACCATGTTCAGGGTTACTCGGTAGCCCTGCATATTTTACCCACTCTACTTGTGGATGATTTTCGAGGTAGTTCGCCACTTTTAGCGCATTTTCGGTATGCCTATCCATTCTTAGCGCGAGGGTTTCTAAACCTTGTAAAATCAGGAATGCATTAAACGGTGATAATGCAGCACCCGTTCCGCGCAATGGCGCAACACGGCAACGAGCAATAAAGGCCGCTGCGCCAAAATGTTCGGTATAACTGACGCCATGATAAGCCACATCCGGCTCTATCAATAACGAAAAGCGATTCGGGTATTTTGTCCATGGGAACTTACCTGAATCAATAACCATTCCACCAAGTGATGTGCCGTGACCACCGATATATTTGGTCAATGAATGAACCACGATATCTGCGCCATGTTCAAATGGACGACATAAATACGGTGTCGCCACCGTGTTATCGACAATCAAAGGAATACCATGGCGGTGCGCAACTTCAGCGAGTGCTGCAATATCAACAATAAAGCCCGCAGGGTTTGAAATCGACTCACAAAAAATAGCCCGCGTCTTATCATCAATCAGCGCATCAAATGCAGCGAGATCGTCATGCTCCGCAAACCGTGTTTCAATGCCTAAGCGCGGCAGAGCATGGGCAAATAAGTTATAGGTTCCACCATACAATTTAGCGACAGAAACAATGTTGTCCCCTGCTTGTGCGATAGTTTGAATCGCATAAGTAATTGCCGCCATACCGGAAGCAACAGCTAAACCAGCGACACCACCTTCAAGCGCAGCAACACGTTGCTCTAGAACATCATTCGTTGGGTTCATAATTCGCGTGTAAATATTACCCGCGACTTTTAAATCAAAGAGATCGGCACCGTGCTGAGTATCGTCAAAAGCATAAGAGGTGGTTTGGTAGATTGGCACGGCAACGGACTTAGTGGTAGGGTCAGGAGAGTAACCGGCGTGAATCGATAATGTTTCTAATTTCATTAGTTATCCTTGTTACGACGCACTGGAATAGGTACAGCCAGAGGTAGTGATTACGTTATTATGATGCTGTGATAACCTTAGATATTACCTAAGCCGCTACACCGAGCAACTACTTGCACTTGAAATTATTTCACATTGATAGATGTGGTGAGGGTGATTATCACACTCTTCAGCTTAAAAATTAGTTATATCAATGTCTATCCTTATAACCTATTTCATATTGATATAAAAAAAGCCACAACCTTTACAGGTCATGGCTCTGCGTCTTATAAAACTTTATTTATAATTATAGAAAAGCACCATAAATAACTGAAGTAATAGAAGCTAGCCCACAAATAAAGGTGAATATTTGGGCAGGCTTTGACGTACTGTATTTCTTCATTGCAGGAACAATATTCATCGACACAACAGGTAGAATGAATAGGATAGCGGCAATCATTGGTGCCCCCATCGTTTCAATCATGCCTAAAATACTTGGGTTACGAATAGTCACAATCCAGGTTGTAATCACAATAAACAACATGGATGCCATTTCAATTTTCTTCACAGAGAAAGAAGAACGAGATTTAATTAACCCAACTAAACCTTCGTGAGCCCCTAAGAAGTGACCAAAGTAACTCGATACAATCGCAGCAAAAGCAACAATTGGCCCTAAATAAGACAAGATTGGCGATGGATTGATATTCGCGATATGTGATAACACACTGATATTTTGTTCTTTCGCAACGGCAAGCTCTGCTGGGCTTAGTGATAACACCACAGAGAAAACGAAAAACATCACAAAGCCTGTCAGCATTAATGCAGCACCACCCGTGATCATATCTGTTTTCACAATAGCATTATTACCAAACTGCTGACGTTGGTCTTTAGTGAATTGACTGATGATTGGGCTATGGTTAAATGAGAATACGATTAGTGGGATCGCCATCCAAACAACCACAGGCATTGCACTCCAATCAGGAGCCACCTCTAACATTGACGTATTCCATTCAGGAATTAAATATAATGATAAAGCTAATAAAATGAACACCAGAGGGTAAACCATTAGAGAAGTAAGCTTTAACATAAGCTCACGACCAAACACCACCCCAGCAGTCATTGCAGCAATCAGGACCCCAGACAGCAACCATCGTGGCAGTGGTTCTATTTCGAGTTGATTTACCAAGAACGAATCAACGGTATTTGTGATACCTACACCGTAAATCAATACGATAGGGTAAATAGCGAAGAAATAAGCAAACGTAATAATATTTGCGCCTACTTTACCAAAGTGCTCTTCTACCGTATCTGTAATATCAGCATTTGGATTTTTTGAAGATAAAACAAAGCGTGCTAGCCCTTTATGAGCTAACCAAATCATTGGAGTTGCAATTATTGCCAATATTACTAATGGCCAAAACCCCCCGGCCCCTGCTTTAATTGGTAGAAATAAAACACCAGCCCCCACTGCGGTACCGAATAAAGAAAGTACCCAAGTAAAATCCTTATAGGTCCACTTACTAACAGGTTTATCTGCTGTATCTACTGTTTTTTCAATTGTGCTCATCTTGTGTTCTTCATCATTAACGTTATTAAAATAAGATGTGCAGATTTTGCATTAAATAAGCAACAGTGCCTAATTTAATTACGCTATTTTTTTCAACTTTTTGGCGTAGATCTCGTTAATAACGTAAAAAAAATAAATACCACGTAATTATTCTGTGAATAAATAATTTCGCAATTAATTAAAAAAGTAAATTTTAGATATAAAGTATTTAATTTTTAATTTGAAAAATGGCTGAGCCATTTGCTCAGCCATTTTTTTACCTGAAAAACTGAAGTTTTATAGGTAGACTGGAACTAATATTTCTGTCGCAATCACCACCACAACCAATCCAACTAATACTGGAATTGACGTTCTTTTTACCACTTCAAAAGGAGAGATTTTTGCCATACCAGATACGGCCACGACCACACCTGATACAGGCGATAAAGTCCGTCCTAAGTTAGAGGCTTGCAACATTGGGATCACTAAATAAGCAGGATTGACGCCCATTTGTTTTGCTAAATGAGGGATTAGCTCAACAAACGCATAGAACGGTGCATTCCCCGAGCCCGTTGTCATCGCAGCTAACATCGTAATCACGACCAAGGCAATCATCATCACAATTGCACCTGAACCAAATGATTGTGCGAGGTCAATTAGCCCTTTGATGAAACCAATGGTGCTTAAACCCTGAGCAAAGACCCCAGCGGCGACTAACAACATCACAACCGTTGCAAATGCATCGGCCATTCCTCTATAACAAACTTCTAAACCACCATAGACGTGTTTAGCGCTGAAGCTGCGTAAGAACTCAATGACTGCCGCTAAAATAATGCAGCCAACAATAATAGTTACAATATGCAATTCAGGCGCCCATTTACCATCAAACACTAAAACACCGATAATTGGCGTAAAAGGTAAGATAGCGTAAAAAGCAGGTGCGTGTGTTTTGATTTCATTGACGTCTAACATTTCTGTTTTGACATTCTCTTTTCTGTCTAAATAACGTTGCCAGAAGAAGTGTGCAATTGACATTGCCACAATTGCCGCAATAGAAATCGGTAAGGTTGTTTTAAACGCAAAATCAATTAATGGCATTTCAGCTGCTTTTGCCGCCAAAATAACGTCACCGGATGTTGGCGCTAAAATAATTGCCGCTGGCGATGCACAAATTGCCGCTGCTGCACCACGACTGATCCCAACATTCACCATGACAGGGAATAACGTCGCCATCAGTAATACACCAAGGCCTGTCGCAGAGGAAACCGCTAACGACATCAAGCATGCCACAATATAAGCGGCAACCATCAACAAATAGGGGGAGTTGATCATTTTTAATGGCTTAGAAGCAATTTTTACCACAACATCATTTGCCCCAATGTGAGTCATATAAGATGCAAACCCACATAACACCATGATCATCATACCAAGGTCGCCACCTCGGCTCATTAATAGGAATTTTATGTATTCCAGAATATCTGTTACGCGCCACCCCGTCGTCGGAACAGAACCTGGTAAAATACTTTTGCCCATAATCGCAGTAATGATCAGAAGTAAAATACCCCCTGTCATTAGCACACCCGTTGCGGAATATCCTTTTATGATATAACGCCCAACTCCAATGGCGACAATAACGCCGATTAAGAGCTCAATCATTTATTTCTCCTGCCTGTCTTATTTTGTAATTATAAAAAATCACTCTGCCTAATCATTAAGCAAAATTCACTGACTATGATCATATCAACAGATGATTTTTAATATAGAAATACGTTAAAACACAAGAGGAATAAATAAAAAATCTTTTTTAGGCGGCAGTTTACAGTCGATATCCCCATATATTAATAAAGAATAGGAAGATCAGCTTAGTTTAGCTATGTCATGTTTTTCACATTAAGGAGAGAAATTGATTAACTAAATAACTCATAAATCATATCACCAAAAAAACCGCGATATTGCAGATAACGAATTTGCTTACTTTTTTCTTTAAAGTCTTTAGGAATACTATCCCCAAATTTCTTACTGCGTACCAGTGCGGCCTTTTCAAACCAATCTACATCTATAGTGGCAAAATGTTTTTCCACAATCGTTTCAGTAAAACCTTTCTGTCGCATTTCTTGTTTTATCCGCAATGGCCCATATCCCTTGCGCAGATAACCTTGCATTAATAGCCCTGCGACACGGTCGTCATCAAGAAAATGTTGCTCACTTAATCTTTCAAGCACCAATTCAATTAAAGGCTCATCGATAATACCTTCATTTTTCTCATACATACGCCGTTTCATACGCGCAAATAGCTCAGCTTTCCCATAATCACGGCGGGAAAGCATAAACAAGGCATATTGGTAAAGCTCGGTTTCATTCATGGCGTTAAACTTTCATCATTAAATTGGGCGCATTGCGCGCCCAGTCTAACATAAACCTTTGTACTCTAGCTTGAATAAGTATGTGATTCGGCTGGCTGAGCGCAGTCAACACCCATGCAGTTTGAATCGTGACGCGTATATACTCTAAATAATTCAAGTTGCATGTAGGCGACAAACGAAGACAGACCGATGAGCATACATAAGTATGTGATTCGGCTGGCTGAGCGCAGTCAACACCCATGCAGCTTGAAGTATGACGAGTATGACGCGTTAGTGAACTTGAGCACCACTCAACAATTTATATATCGTATCAGGAGTATAACTGCCATCTTGGAAATAAATTGTCCAATCCGTAATATCGTCGCGCGTTAATGGATAAACTTCCCCTTCTTGCATATTTTTCACATAAAAAGGATGGTTAATTAAACGCCCTTCAAACTGGTCACCATTCCAAGAAACGGGTTCAAACCACATATGTTCATGACCATCGAAGTCTTCTTCTGCGTCATGATAGCCAATACCGCATTTCACCAAAAAGCGCCATTCTGAATCTTCAGCTTCCTCGTTTTTACCGAGGAATTTGGCAAAGAAACCTTTCTTCTGAGCCACTGGCTTTGGCCCGTAGTTATCTAACATATGCGTGAAATATTCCCAACGTAATTTGGCTTTACGGGACATATCAGCGGTTTCTTCATCTGTACGCATAAACATCATCGCGTTTTGGTCTTCAAAGCCTTCAAAGAAACTTTCTAATACAGGGTTTTCTTGTGTCACACGGAACAACATCGCGGATGGGTGCTGATGAGATTCATCTCTATCATGCCAATCTCCCATAAAGCGCTCTGATGACGCATCTCCAAACTCGAAATTCATCTCTTCAAGTGGCTTCAAGTCATCAATTGGCGTTGATTTACCCACGTGCAACAGACCTTCTTCGAACGGTACTGCAACTAAATACTCATAGCCTGCTTGGGTTTGACCAATAAAAATAGGTTCATTAAACACGATTTTTCCGTGAGTAATACTGTTATTTACGAAGCTCCAAAACAGTTCGGGAATACCATAATAAGAAGCGATCGGGTGAGGTATAATAATTTCCGCTTCAGATAAACCACAGCGAGCCAAACCGTGCGTATGGAACCAATACATGGTCGGGGCGCGCTCTTCTTCTGGCTTGTCTTCATTATCTTCTTGGTCATAAATGGCATGAACAACATATAAAGAATCAATACTTGGCATTAAGTCATCAATGAGTTGGAAATTAAGCCACTCACGAGTAAACACTTTCCCTGCGGCAGAAATATCCAGGCCCAGTAATAAATCGGGTACCAAGATTTGAATGACCTTCAGCTGCTGAAGGTAATTAACCAATGGTTGCCCTTGAAATAAGCACTCAACAATCACCGCTTGAGGGGCTGCGCTTGCCTCTGCGTACAGTTCGGGGCTGATTGGGTCAGTGGCAAAATAAGGGTTGATAGTATATTCCGGGTCGCTATCCACTAAAGCGATATAAAAACGTAATTCTTCTTCATCTTTTTTGCAGCTAAAGAAAAAGCCGCCGTCCTCTGGAATATAATCTATTTCACCATCAGTAAAATACGTTTGCTCTTCTAAACGCTGCTCAAGTAATAAAGACGTCAGCTCAGAGCCTGGGACAGCAACCATCATAGATGCTTCTTTCTCGCCCTCACCTGCTGCGGTATCAAGGTAATATTGTCTATTATTCATTTTCAGACCTATTAATAAGTGACTCTGGCGAGGATATCAGCTTATATTCATTAAGAATATTGTGATTATTCTTAACAAACAGAGATTGTGATTTGATCCTTCATATTGTAACTAAGTTAATAAATAATCATTATTCGACAATCAGTTATTCTACTTTTCATACTGTATTGACTGAGGCACAATAATGCTCTTTCTTTAGTTTGCTTTAAATTGATAAAGCAAAAAGTTCTATTTCAATAAAGGTAATTCAAATATGGCTGATTTAACCAAAGCACAAAAAGAATATGTCGATGACCTCGCAATGCAACGTGTTTTCGATATGAACAGCGATGAAGTGTTGGTCAACGCCTTAGAACAAAAAATTCACCAAATGGAAGACCATTTGAAAGCCTATTTTCATGAGCGTGTTAAGTTTCATCAGCAAACTAAAAAATAGCCTTTTCCCCGCTCAGTGCCGATGCTGTTTATGATATCGGCACCTGTTTTGCCCCTTTTGAGCGGCTATTCTTAAATAAACAATAAACGCATAATTATTTGGTTCTATTTATCAACAAAAAAGCATTAAGCGCCATCTAAAAATGGGCCTCTAATGATAGAATTATCATCATCACTGTACGACTAATAACAATTTATCTATTACACTTCTTTTTTGTCCAAATATTGAGCCAATTTTATGAAACGCATTCAATTCAGTACTGCACTGATCCTTTCTTCTATTATGAGCATGCCTGTGAGCTTTGCTGATAGCGATCGCCCATTATTTTCAGTCTCTGTAAGTGAATCTGGAGTACCCCAAAATAACAGCGAAGGCGGCATTACTCGTTCTTCTACCTCAGAGTCACGAGTACTGCCGATTTGGGGCGATGAAGCCCGTGCTCGAGGGTATGATTTACCGGAACCATTTGGGGCAAGTTATGGTTATATGAATATGCGCCAAGATATTGTGGTGGATAGAATCGGGTTTATTATGCCTAAAAACCCAGATACCGCAGCTGCGCTGAGTATTGATGCTGGCCACACACGACAAAAAAGTGAAACTCACACTCTAAAGATAGACTCTTGGATTTTTCCTTTTTTAAATGTTTACGGCTTATATGGCCACACTAAAGGTAAATCACATACTACATTAAATGGTGGTAGTTTAGGTGGCTTATCCTTAGATTTTTTACTTAAAGATCAACCTTTCGATTTAGATTTTAAAGGGAAAACTTATGGTGCTGGTTTTACTTTAGCCGGAGGTTATAACGACTTTTTCACAACATTAGATTTAAACTACACCAAAACCAACCTTGATGTTTTAGATGGTGACATTAAAGCTTTAATAATTTCCCCTCGTATTGGTTATCAATTCACTTTTGATCCACTAATTGATGGGCAAGGTGATACAAAAATTCAAATTTGGACTGGTGCCATGTACCAAGATATCACCCAACGTTTTAAAGGGAATGTAAATAAACTTGATTTACCTCCTGCATTTCAAGGTTTTATTAATGCCCTAGATGATCCAGGCATGAAATTCGATGTAAAACAACATCTTGCTCATAAATGGAATAATACTGTCGGTGCTCGTGTCGAATTTACGCGTAATTTTAATGTGCTCACTGAATTCGGTTTTAATAACCGTAATACCTTCTTTGTGTCTGGAGAATTCCGTTTTTAATGTGGCATTCGGCAATTATTCAAAGGCTGGCCTTGCTCAGCCTTTTTATTATTTTTCCCGCTAAAGCTGATTTCCTTCCCGATCGCCAGCAAATCGATGGCTGGCTAAACGATCTCGGGGGGGAAAATAGCTTTGATGAAAGTAAAACTGTTGATTGGGGCATATTGCCAGGGCCATTTTATACCCCCGAAATGGGCATTGGTATTGGTACCGCTCTGGTTGGTTTATATCGAATAGATAAAGAAGATAAACAAACCCAGCCATCGTCTATTGGCTTAAGCGGTTTTGCGTCGTCTACAGGTGCATTTGGCTTAAATTTTACCAATTATAATTTTATTGATAACGACCAGTGGAGATTATTTATTTCCGGCACAATTAACAATATTCCCACTTATTATTGGGGTAAGGGATATTCTGCAGGGAAAAACGATCACAATAAAGAAAAGTACCATTCCCAAGAGTTCCAAATAACCCCAAGAGCCTTATACCAACTGGCTGATTCTACTTATGTTGGGCTCGGTTGGAACTTTTCGTCAATCAACGCCAGCGATCCTGATGATGGCGCCAAACACTATTTCTCCAATTCAATTGGGGGTCGCTCGGTATTAAATTCAGGCATCAGTGCATATTACAGTTATGATACTCGTGATTTTTTGCCTAATGCCTACCAAGGACAAGCTTTCGAAGTGGTTTATACCTATTTTGCCCCAAATCTAGGGAGTGACACTCGTTTTCAAACCACCCAATTGCAATATGCGTACTATCATCAGTTAGCCGAAGAGACTGTTATTGCGTTCGACAATTATGCAAGGTTTTCAAGCGGAAATGTACCGTGGAACCAGCTATCATTACTCGGTAATGGTAACCGTATGCGCGGGTATTACGAAGGCCGCTATCGTGATAACAATATATTCACCAGCCAAATTGAGCTTCGCCATAAACTCGATTGGCGCCATGGTATTGTGGGTTGGTTAGGAACAGGAACCATGAGTGATACGGCGTCCGAATTAGGCCAAGGGCATTGGTTACCTACCGTAGGTGTAGGCTATCGTTTTGAATTTAAACCAAGAATGAATGTCCGTTTGGATTTAGGTGTCGGCCGCAACAGTACAGGGATCTATTTTCAGGTTGGGGAGGCATTCTAATGTCCAAATGGGTTACACCAATAGGGATTGCGCTTTTATTAGCCGCCTGCCAAAACCATGACAAACTAGAATTGCCCACTATTGAGCCAGTCGTTACCCCTTATACCGTTGAGGAGGCCTCACAAGCTTGGCCTGTTATTGCTTCTTTAGCCCCTCCACAAGGTTTACGGGCTTGCTGCGCTTTCGGCTACAACTTGCAAGCTGAACTATGGGGACTACCTGTCCCGTTTTACACTATCGATAATATCGTTGAAGCAGATAGCCTCGGTGAACATCATTATAATGACAGCTTTTTAGGTGCCTCTGCGGCATTAATGGGGCTCAGTAATGAAAAAATAGGCTTACTCTATACGGATAAAAGCGGGTTTATTGATATTTCCCATGTCAGAGATACTGCAGATTATACTTTTTACTTATTTAGCCAAATTTATCCACGCCTTGGTCAACAATGGTCGCTATCTCTTAGTGAGGAGCTAGCGGATAGACAAATACATTTCAGCGCATTTGAACCGCCACAATCTGCTGAGCAGCGCTATACCCTTAGTGCCTATTTAGCCGCAAAATTAGCTTTTCAACTCGCTGTATGGCATGAAATTGCGCAGTGGTATGGTTACCAATCTGTACCAGGGTTTTCTGAAGGGATTTCCGCATTTTCCCCTGAAGACCTGTACTCCAATTTACTCGGTTCTCGTCTGGCCTTAACCCTGATACTACAAGGCCGAGCTGGCTCTTTAGCTACTTACTCTCAATCAATGGAAAATATTCTCCCACTGGCTCTTCACCAGCTAGGCAGCAAAGATAGAAAAACCACACGGAAAACATTTGATAGCGTTGATGGTTTGTGGTGGAACAGTTACCGTAGAGTACCGGAGAAATTTCTTGTTTTAACAAGAGATTACCATACAAATGACCAACGTTATCCTTTGATGCCCCCACAAATTATGCCATCTGAAGGTTTACTTTTAACCTTGCCCGAACGCTACCTCAAATATGATTTGTCATTACTCGCGCAACTGCGCTTGCTCCCTACTGACAATATGAAGCAACTTCCCAAGCCTGTCTCTTATTGGACGGTGGCAGATTTTCCAAAGTTGGCGGAAGATGCGAAGCAACAAGATTTACTGCAACAAGTTTTAAAGCCTTAATCAGCAGATTTGTGATATTCATGTAAACCGCTTTATCGGACTTTGTCCTGTCATTACCGCACTTAGAATTTTAAGTTAAATGTCACTTTTTACTCATTTGCAGATAATAATGTTATTTCACTTTTACCGCCTCGATAGACTTTAATAAAACGATGAAGATCTCATTTTGGTTAAAAAATAGACATTCAATCGCTTATTTTTCAGACAAAATAACCCTATAATAACTGAATGAATAGTATGAATTTTAATCAAATTTAACTTAAGTTAACGCTAAGCGCCACGAGAATAAACAGTTTAATTTATCATTCATCACATGAAAATATACCAATAGAAACATTCAACCATGCAAAAACAGCAAGATCATAATAATTGAAAAAAGTCTACAAAATAATACAGAAATTTCCCTAATGTCACCCGGATAAATGTAGCTCGTAAAAAATTAATCTGCTAATATTCGCTCGAATTTTGTTCAGAGATACTTAGGAGAAGCAAATGCCCTCTCGAACGATGAGGACAAACGCCGTCTTCGCTTTCTTATTTTTACTTTTATTTTCGAGCCTGAGTATGGGCTCCACCAGTACCAGCACAATGCTCAATAAAGAGTATACTAATAAAACTGTGCAGCAGAATGTAAGTCAGGCTAAAACCTCACTCCCTGATTTACGTAAATACCCTTCTGGTACGCCTCGAAAGAAAGCATTTTTGAAAACGGTTGTCCCTGTTATAGAAAAAGTGAATAAGCAGATTATGGCTGAACGTACTTGGTTGTTATCAGTACGAGCTAACAAGAAGTGGAGCGCCCAAGAGTTGCGCCGTCTTGAACAAATCTGTAATAGCTATGGTATGAAATGTAGTAATCCAAAACGTTTAAATTGGAACAAACTATTGAGTCGAGTCGACATCATGCCAACACACTTAGTTGCAACACAAGCAGCAACAGAGTCTGGTTGGGGTACATCACAACTCGCTCTGCAAAACGGTAACTTATTTGGTATGCGCTGCGGTAGTGGCTGCCAGACCAAACAAGGAAAGATTAAAGGCTATTCTACATATTCTTCTGTAGAAGATACCGTTACTGCTTATATGAAAAACATGAATACCCATAACGCTTATGAATCTCTACGAACTTCACGAGCAAAGCAGCGTTTATCAAAAGATGAGCTGGATACGAAAAAGCTAATCAATGATATGAAGGGGTACTCAGAGTTAGGTTCAACCTATAACCGCTATTTACAAGAGATGTACGCGAGTAATGAAGAATTGATTACACAAGCTCAACAAAGAGCAGCCACTCGCATTTAATGTTGTATCACCAGGTACAAGACATGAAAAATCCACTTAACTAAGTGGATTTTTTTTATCCCTCACAAACCGCATTGAACTTATTTTACTCATTCAACCAATTCAGTTTTTTAGATTTACTCTATTGCTCTAAATAGTTCGAGTGGTGGCGAGGCGGCAAGAGAGGATATCCCTAGGAGCATACATAAGTATGTGACTAGGGTAGCTGAACGTAGCCAACAAAGTCACCGCTCGAAATATGACGAGCAATATGACAAGCAATATTCTGATTGCATAGAAAAAGAGATCAAATATCATATACCCTAACCTTCTAACAAAATAATTAACATCTTTGAGTCTAATATGAATTTCTTCTCTTTTGAGTTTCTTGGCTCTTTCTTGATTTTTTTTCTTATTTATTGGGGTTGTCAGCCCAGTGCAAAGTTACAAAATGGCTTATTAATCACTGCTAGCTATTTTTTTGTTTATTCATTTAGCCCTGACTTTGCTTATATCTTATTTAGCTACACACTGATTATTTATTTGCTTACCAATGTGGCAACTAATTGGCTTTCGAGTAGATGGATATACGGTATTCTTACCGCGGTCATTGTTGGATTCTTTACCACCTTTAAATATTATTCATTCTTCCAAGAGACCATTCAGCAAACTCTCGATAAATTTGGTTTTAGTGTTGGTCTTCCTATATTGGAAATACTCGCACCACTTGGGCTGTCCTTTTATGTATTCCACTCGGTTAGCTATACAGTATCGGTTTGTCGCAAAGAAATTCCTAAAGCCGATTTCTTTGATGTAACACTGTATCTTGCATTTTTTCCGAGCATCGTCGCAGGGCCAATCAACCGCGCAAAGAACTTTCTTCCCCAAATACAAGCGGAAAGCCGTGAGATTTTAGATCCTCGAAAAGCCATATTGCTTATTTCATTAGCACTAGTGAAATTGTTTTTATTTAGCTCATACTTGTCTGAAAATTTTGTCAATCCAGTCTTTGACACTCCCGTGGGTTACAGTGCAGGGGAGATCCTAGTAGCAACCTATGCCTATGCTTGGAATATTTACTTTAACTTCTCAGGTTATACCAATCTGGTGACGGGCATCGCGTTATTATTAGGATTTAGAGTCCCTGTTAACTTTAATGCGCCTTATTTAGCTGCAAATTTAAAAGAGTTTTGGGCCCGTTGGCATATCAGCTTATCGACCTTTATTCGCGACTATGTTTATATTCCTCTTGGCGGTAACCGTAAAGGTTTTAGCCGTATGAACACCAATGTATTCCTTGCGATGGTCATTTCAGGATTATGGCACGGCGCAGCAATGACATTTGTCGTTTGGGGAGCCATTCATGGACTAGGAATTGTGCTACTCAATCTTAAGAGTTTATGCATGGAAAAACTAGGGTGGACCCAAGTAATCCCAAATAAGACATTATCAGTTTGGGTATCACGAATTATAACTTTCCATTTCGTTTGTTTTGCGTGGATTTTCTTCCGTAGTGCCTCATTTGATGATGCACTGTTAATGGTCAATCAAATCATTGCCCCTGGTTTTATCGCTTCTATTAATGCAAGCTTAGGGTTATTAGTCGCGTTTTGGCTACTGTTGATTGCCTACCCTTATTTTGTACAAGGCTACCATTATGTGGCAAAAAAATACCAAACCATTCCTTGGTATTATTATCCTATTCCGCTCGCGATTATTCTAACCATTATGTTTATGCTTTCTCCTTCAGGTATGCCGGGGTTTATTTATGCTAACTTCTGAGTTTAAAAATACCCTAATCAAAGTTGGACAGATTTTATTTATTGTCCTAATTGCTGGCCTATTATTAATTTGGTTGAATCAAAGCTCGCTAGAACGATTTTGGCAACAGAAATATCACCAAGATACCCCATGGGCGAAAATGGCAGGTAATCCTATCTGGGATTATGGCGCTTACTTACATGATGGCGCGCTTGAGGCAGGAAGCCTATTCACTTACTACGCATCAGGACAAAAAGCGCAGGAAGACAAACAGGCCGCGGCGCTCGCACTGGCCAATAAAGATAAAAAACTCAATTTCCCCAAAGAGTTTCAAATTGGTCTTCACTTCGTAAATGGCTACATTTATCCGGCTGAAAGCTTATCGGTTACCTTCCCTGAACGGCTGAAACGACCACAAGCTTGGGAGAAAAACCAGAAAATTAGCTTTGGCGGTTTCACAATCAAGAAAGATCAGCCAATCGTGGCAAAACATATTGCCAATATCGAAAAAGGCCAACAAGTTCTGTTTGCGGGGGACTCCATGATGCAAGGCGTCGCTCCACATGTTAAAAACATGCTCTTGAAAAAATATAATATCGATAGCATTAATCTAAGTAAGCAAAGCACAGGGCTGGCATATCCACGCTTTTTTAATTGGCCCCAAACCATTGCCAAGGCATTGAATGATAACCCCAACATTAAGGTTTTAGTGATTTTTTTAGGGCCTAACGACCCTTGGGACATGCCACCACAAACGGGTTATAAATACGTCAAATTTAAAAGTGAAGATTGGGAAAAAGTGTACCGTGAGCGGATTAGTGATATAATATCGACCGCTCGCCAGCACAATGTTGATGTTATTTGGGTTGGCCCACCTAATATGCGTAAAAATACGCTCTCCGATGGTATGAAATTCTTAAGTAGCCTCTATCAATCTGAAATTGAGGATAACGGTGAAATTTACTTTTCGGTCAATGACGTCTTTAAATATCAAGGCGATACCTATTCTGACTATATCGGTGATGCAAGCAGTACCATTAAATTGCGAAGTGGTGACGGGATCCATTTCAGCGGAAAAGGCCAACAACTGATTGCTGAAAAAGTATTCTCACTCATTCATTTCGAAGAAGAGGAAGAAAAGGAACCTCATGAAACTGAACAAACTGTGTCAAGCTAAGTCCAAAATATTAGCGGGTAGCGTGATTGCGCTTTTGTCGCTGGGATTATTGTCTTGCCAGAACACATCAGACAAAACTCGCACAACTAGCTTGCCTAAAAACCAGCCTGCGGTTGCACAAGGGCAGATGGTCAATAACGCAGAGCCTAATTTACCACAGTTGGCGAATAAATTGCGCCAAGGCAACCAGCAAGTGCACATTGTCCAAATTGGTGACTCACACACCGCTGCTGACTTTTTCAGTGGCAATTTAAGGTCATTATTTCAGCAACGCTATGGGGATGCAGGCCCAGGCTTCATTCCGCCTATATCAGTGCCGGGGCAGCGTACTGCAACCATTAACCGCACGAGCGAGAAGAAAGAGTGGTCGCTGGCTTCAAGTCGTAAAGATGAACGCTTTGATTACCCACTTGGTGGGCTAATCGCTGAGCCGCAAGCAGCCAACAGTAAAGTGGTGCTCAAGCCTTTACAGCCTGCGCTAGGGGCTTATCAGCTACAAACTCTATACCAAAGCACAGGTGATTCACAAATGCGTGTTGCTCCTGCGGTTTCCCCCAATGTTGCATTGCCAGCCACAGGCAACCAGTGGGTATTTTCGTCCCCTGTCAATACCCAACTTCCGGCTCAGGTTACTGTTAATAAAGGTAATGGGTTAAAAATTGGCGGGTGGTTAGTGCGTTCGCAAAAACCAGGAGTCATGCTTTCAGCTCTTGGGCTCAATGGTGCAACATTGAGTATGACAGATAAATGGCAGCCACAATGGAGCGAAACCTTAGCGCAAATGTCCCCTGATATGGTGATTTTAGCCTATGGTACCAATGAGGCTTTTAACGATACGTTAGATTTAGCCGCTTACGAGCAAAATTTGCGCGCTAAAATTCGCTTAATTCGCCAACAAATGCCAAATAGCGTTATTTTACTTATCGGCCCGAATGATTCACTTAAATTTAATGATGCGGCGAGTTGCCAAGCTCAAATGCCAGTGAATTTAACGAGTGTGATTCAAATTCAAAAGGCGGTGGCCGCTCAGGAAAATACGCTATTTTGGGACTGGCAAGCCTTTATGGGAGGCCCTTGTTCAATTCGTACATGGGCAGCACAAGATTTAGCACGACCTGACAATGTGCATCTCTCCGTCGAGGGTTATAAGAAGAGTGCACAAGGGCTATATAATCAGTTAAGCCAAGTATTAAATTAATTACGGACTTAACACACAATGAGGCAGAGGTATTTTCAATATCCTCTGCCTTTTGATTTGTGACTATTTTTAATATTTAGCGCCTGAGCGTTGCCATTTCACTTTGGCTTTTTTCTTACTTATCTTTTTGTCACCCTAGAAATTCAATTCCAACATTAAAGTTAAAATAATTATTTCAAATAAAAACAATACATTAAGAACACTAAATTTGGAATAGTACGGACTAATTGCGAATTTATTGCTCCCTCTAAAAAATATAAAAAATCGTGACCATTAATTAAATCAATATACCCCACATAAAATTAGTATCCCTACGTTCCTTTTAGTAAACCACATCGCTGTACGTTGAAGTTTATTAAGTAAGGAGGTAATAACAAATCGTTTTTCAGCTTATCCAAGCACATGGTTTGTTGTTAAAAATATGGAAACCGTGAACAATTCTTTGACACAACCAGAATAATTTTACGGTAGAAATCGTAGGTAATATTTATTTAGGTTCAAAAAATGTCGACTAATTTCTGTGTAAAATCGTTTCATTCTTATATTGAAAACCTATCCAATAAAATAAAAAATAGCTTTTATCTAACTCACTCTCTACTGTTTAAAGTGAGCTCAGGTGAAATTGAAATGCGGATAGAAGAAGGCCAATGGCAAAAGCTGACAACATCAGATATCTGTTTGCTTCCTAAAGGATCTTCAATTGAGATAATTAATCGTGATAGTCACAACCCGCTGGCTGCAGATATACTTCCCATGACCTCAGATATGTTAAAATCCTTTTACCAACAACATGCTGCATTATTTGTTGATAAGAAAATTGTTAATAAGAAAAAAACTCCCTCAATAAGTCAAATTTGCTGTACTAGCTTACAAGAAAACCCGATTATTGAAGATGTATTTCACGCTGCAATTAAAGAAGTTAACGCCCCTTCCAGCCATAATGTTATTCATATTCATTTAAGTTTTATTCTGTCCTTTTTTTTATTAGTGAATGAATTTACCTCTACACTATATGCATCAATCAATATCTCGATAAAAGACAAAGTGTATGACTTAATTTTTCATAGCGCTGGAAAACAGTGCCATACCCTAGATACTATTGCGAAAAAGCTCCATATGAGTTCCTCAACCCTTAAACGAAGACTTGCCAGTGAATATACGAGTTTTTCCAAAATTAGCTTAATGTCCCGAATGAATAAAGCGATGATATTATCGAGAACAGAAAATATGCCGATGACGCGTATTGCTCAAGAAGTCGGCTATGATGATGTTCCTTATTTTTTACTGGCATTTAAAAGTTTTCATTCCCAGCCAAATCTCACCTACCCTCTGTTTTAATACGCGATATCCCTTTTAATCATCTTCTATAAATACTTGAGCCTCACCATTTTCATGGTAGGGCTCTTATTTAACTAAAAATAGTGATTATCAATATCTATTGGTATCAACGTAGAATCTATTGTAGGAATATCAACCTGAGTCACTTCGCTGTTATCTACTGGTTTTGGGGTTACGGTCGCATCGGGTAAATCGGAATAAATAGTAATACGACTTTTAACCTGTGCCTGATTTCCTGCCTGATCATATACATTGACTTCATAGTCATAAATGCCATCTTTTAAGGGGCTATTCATAGAGATTTCCCATTGGCCCACTTCATTTGATTTTTGCTTATAGGTTTGATTATCAATAGTCAAAAATACCATGGTGTCAGCCTCTGTTACACCACTGAACTTTGGCGTGTTGATACTGGTGATCTCATCCTGTTTATCCGCTGTATTCGTTGAGTCATCTAAATTCCCACTCAATTCAGGTGCCTTAGTATCAATGATGACTTTCCCTGTCTTTTCCGCGCTATGGCCTACTTTATCCTTTACCTTAATAAGATAATCATAGGAACCATCGTTCAGAGCTTCTGTTACAGGAATTGTCCATACTCCTTTTTCATTGGCGCTCTCTTGGTACGTTTTTTGATTGATAGTGAACTCAACCAATGCATTCGGTTCTGTTACTCCACTGAATGTTGGGTGATTATGGTTAGTCACGGCATCATTTAATAGACCGGAGTCAGTCATCACATCTAGGCTGCATTCCGTAATTTCAGGGGGTGTCGCGTCAACGGTCACTGTGCCGGTTAAACGTTGTACTCCTATGTTACCCGCAATATCAATTGCCTCAATTAGATAGTTATAATCAGCGTCTTTAAGTGAATGAGGTAAAGTAAACGCCCACTCACCACCTTCATTCACCTTAATATCTTTATAAACCTGTTGGCCAATCGTTAGCCGTACATAAGTTTCAGGCTCTGCAATTCCTGCAAAAGTCAGGACAGAAACATCGGTTAAAATATCCTGTTGAGTGGTAAAGCTTACAGGGTCCACAACACCACCAATAAGGTAGTCAGGCGCTGATGTATCAATCACCAATTGCCCTGAAACTTGGCCTTTAATCCCCTGAATCTTATCATTTGCAAAAATCACATAGTCATGAAGACCATCACTCAATTCAATATCAACAGGGAGCGTCCATTCGCCTTTCTCATTGGCGATAGTTTCAAAAGTTGAAGAGACTTTGTTATCAAAAACCAATCGAATTTCCGCATTTGGTTCAGTAATTCCGCTAAATGTCGGCGTATTTACATTTGTGTGGTTATCGTCCTGAATCCCCGAATCTGAATCTGATGTTAACCCTCCCGCCGCTAAAGCGATGGTTTTTACTTTAAAATCGCCCAATATGGGTTGCAAACTAATTTGGCCCAAAATGTCTCGGGCTTCGATTTCATAAGAGTAAGCCCCCTCAGCAAGCGCCTCTGTATCAGATAATTTAATTTGCCAGTTACCATCGTGACCCGCAGTTGTATGATAAGTCTTTCCATTTATCGTCAAGCGTACTTCCGAATTAACTTTGGTTGTTCCACTAAATGTTGGTTGGCTAACATGGATAATACCTCCACTCGATAGCGGATCATCTAATTCCGCAGTTAATTCAGGAGGAGAGATGTCATAGACTAAATCAAACTCAAACTGCGTTTCACGATTAACTAAATCCTTTGCTGTAACTGATAATTTAATATTTTCACCATCCTGAATACCGACAGGGACGATGTCATTGGGTAATTGTATTTGCCAAATCCCCTGATTATTTGCTTTTGCCGCACCCAGTATTTTTCCATTTATGTCTTTGATGGTAACTAGGCTTGCGACACTCGTCGTCCCCGTGAGTGTTAAGTCATTTTGGTTGAAAAGTAATTTACCGTCCTTTTCAGAAATTAATTGTTTATCATTCACACCAAATTCAATACTTGGAGCGGTCTTACCGGACTCGTCACTGAGCACTTTAATAACCACTTCATGCTCTGTTTTATTTCCAGCAATATCAAATGCAGTTATCTTTGCTACATGTTCACCGTCAGGTAAGGCGAGCTCATTAGCAAACACCGTTTTAGAACCATTATATTTAGTTTGTAGCTTATTATGTCGAGTGGTTTTCCCATTCACGTTTATTAGGTAATAATCCATGTTTCCACGATAAGTGAAAACCAGTTTAGGATTGGTTACATTCGCAACTTGCGTACCTGCATGAAATTGCTTATCAACAAAACCAAAGCCATTAAACACCGGTTCTGTGGTGAGGATATTGAGTGTTGTTTGCCCTACTGAAACTGTACCGTCATCTTGGATAAAGCTAATATGGTAGGCTCCATCCCCTTTAATAGGAACTTCGAAACGCCACTCTCCCTTATCATTTGCTTGTATAGGATAATTATGGCCATTTACTTTCGCTGAAATCGTACCACCGGCTGTTATTTGTCCTTTATAAACGGGTTTTTTATGATTGGTATAGTGGTTACCGATTTCACCTGAATCCGTATCGGGGTCAAGGTAAAATTTAAAATCACTGATTATTACGGAAGAAGAAAACTCCCTTACCGAGCCATAAACGTCTTTAAATGTAAGAGTATAGGGGACTTCCCCTAGAGGGAGTTGAATATCTGCTGGAACCTTAAAATCCCAATTTTTTCGACCATTAGTCAAATTAACCGAATACGTTTTACCACATATCAGTATAGTTGCACTGAGTTCATCTCTATCCGTCGCTCCTGAAATCACGCCCTGTAACTTCGGTGAACGACTTGAACTCAATGAGTTATCAATTTCCCCCGTACTACTCGACTCTGCCGCCACTTCAAATGTTACATTTAAAACACAATCCTTTATTTGAATACCTTTTTCTTCAATCACCTTTTCTGTCTTCAACCCAGCAGGGGACGTGGCAATTAATGACATATTATCAAGGTCATAACGGCAGTCTACTCGAAGAAGACCTGAAGGCAAACTAAAAGACCAATTCCCATCTTTATCAATGTCGGTAATGGAAAACGCATGCTCATCTGTATTACTCAATCTAAATTTAAATTGTAAACTTGAACCAGGGGTTACCTTGCCTGTAAAAGTTGCCTCTAAGTCATTAGTCGATTTATCATCATGGAATTTACCTTTCGTCCAAGGTGAAGCCAGAGCAGCATCGGTTATCTCTGGGGGATTAGAATTAATTATCAGTGTATCTATTTTTTCAAATTGATTATCTGCCGCATCCGTAACAGTAATTTTATAATCACCAATAAAGTTTTTCGGTAATTCATTGGAAAGCTTTAAGCTCCACTTGCCATTATTATCGGCAGTCGTTGGAACTAACTCATTATTTAATTGCAATATAACTTTACACCCCGGCTCCCCTCTTCCCGTAAATACAGGGTTGCGATGTGCGGTAATAAAATTTCCTTTGGTTCCTGTATCCGTTTCTGCACTTAATTCAATCGTGGATACAGGGGCGGTGGTATCAATAAATATATTTCCAGAAACATCCGTTGTTTGTCCATTTGCCGGGTGCTCAGCCGTCACAAGGTACTGGCTATTTCCTTCCTCGAGTTCTTTAACGTTAAGTTCCCAGTTTCCTGTCACTTTATCTGCCACAGTAGGAAAACTTTCATTCCCGATTACCAGTGTAATTTTAGCCCCTGGAGTCGCAATCCCAGTAAACTTAGGCGCTTTGATATTGGTGATATAATCACCTTTATTTCCACTATCACATGCCGCATCTAATGTGACTATAAGCGCCGGAAGCTCCGCATTCCCACCCTCTAATGATGGGGGCAGGTACGTAAAGCTCTGACTAATGGTATTTTGATTACCCGCGGTATCTTCTGCGACAACCTTATAGTGGTTATCCTTACCGACATTCGCATCGACATCAAAAATCAGAGACCATTTTCCTTGGTGATCCGCATAAACTATTTTAGTTTGTCCTTTAAATTCCGCAGTGATTTTACTTTCAGGATCCGATGTGCCACTGATTTGAGGGCGTTTTAGGTAAGTTATTAAAGCATTCGAATTCTCTTGGCTTGCAGGATCTAAGCCTGCGGTCAGGGTAATATGGCTATCTACAGTGAATTGCCCTTTAGACGTCCCGACATTTCCAATGATATCGGTCACTTTCACCTGATAATCATACACACCGTCTTGCTTCACTGCGGGTAGTGGTATTTGCCAATACCCGTCTTTATCCGCAGTAGCGCTGTACTCCTGCCCCGCAAACTGGACCACGACCGTTGATTGCGGTTTGGTTTCGCCTTCCAATATTACGACTTTTTGTTGGGTGATATTGTCACCTTTGATACCTGAATCACAACTCTCGGTCAAATTCGCTTGCGCAACAGGTGGCGTGGTATCTACCCATACTGTCTCGCTGATTTTCTCGCTATTTCCTGCAATATCGGTAACGAGCACTTTGAGTGGGTAACTTCCCGACGTGACTAATGAGGTGGCCATAAATGACCAAGCACCCTGTTCATCGGCCACCATTGAGTATTTTTGTCCGCTCAAAGAAATCTCTATCTTTGCATGGGGCTCAGATTGCCCTGACAGGGTGGGAGTCAATTGGTTAGTGACAAAATCAGACTGATTATTAAGTTGCAAAGTTGTCGGCTGCAATGTGGTTTTGATCTGCACGGACTCAGTAACTATAGTGGTGTTGCCTGCCACATCCATTACCGCTACTTCGTAATGATAGATACCGTCGGCTAATGCTTTTTGAGCCGCCACGGCCCAATCCCCATGGCTGTCAGCAAAGGTTTTTAACTGTTGCCCATCAATCGTCAGCTCAATACGGCTACCCGCTTCTGCTTTGCCAGTAAAGTGTGGACGCGTCTCTTTGGTGATATTATCACCGATATTGCCACTATCAGACTGCGCTTCAAGGTAAACAGATAAGCGATCAACCTTAGTATCTACGGTGAACTGCCCTTCAGATGCCCCAATGTTTCCGAGGGTGTCTATCACTTTCACGTGGAAATCATATACACCATCTTGCTTCACTGCGGGTAATGGTACTTGCCAGTGCCCGTCTTTATCCGCAATAACGCTATATTCCTGCCCCGCAAACTGGACCACGACCGTCGATTGCGGTTTGGTTTCGCCTTCCAATATTACAGCTTCTTGTTGGGTGATATTGTCACCTTTGACACCCGAATCGCAGCTCTCTCTGAGCTTAGCTTGTGCAGGGGGTGGAGTGGTGTCTACTAGTAGGCTTTGGATAAATATGCCCTGATTCCCTACACTGTCTGTGACCTTAACCTTTAATACATATGAGCCATCCGTTAGATTATTATTGATGGTGAGTGACCAATCACCTTGCGCATTAGCTTTGGTGAAGTACTCTTTTTCAGCGACCTTAACGACGATACTGGCATTAGGATCTGTTTTCCCAGTAAGCGTTGGCGTCACTTTATTGGTCAAAAAAACTGCCGAGTTATCAAGCAGTACGCTTGCATCGGGCAGGGAGGTTTTAATAGTCACGGTCTCAGTGATGGTTTTTTGATTACCCGCTGCATCCACTGCAGTGACTTGATAGTCAGATACCCCATCAGCCAATGGTTTCTCGACAGTAATTCGCCACCCGCCTTTATCATCAGCAACTGTCGATAAAATTTGTCCTGCAATTGTTAGCGTGACTGAACTACCGGCTTCGGCTTTCCCAGCAAAAGTAGGAACCTGATTATTCGTTTGTCTCCCACCCAATGTTTCGATATCCGAATGCCCATCAAGGCTAACAGAGAGGTTATCAAGCTGAGTGTCCACTTCAAATTGACCATTCACCGTCACTGGCTTACCGCCAACGGAAGAAGCCACTAATGAATATTCATATATTTTATCGTCTAACGGTTCTGTGATTTTTAATAACCACTTCCCGTCTTTATCTGCGGTGATCGGATATTTTTTATCATTAATCGTCAGATAAGCCTGACTATCAGGAGAAACAACCCCAGTAAATGTCGGTGTATTAATATGGGTAATATTATCGCCCTTTTTCCCTGAGTCAGACTCTTCGCTTAGTTTCCCCTGAATAAAAACCTGTGTTATCGGTTTATCTATTTGGGAAGCTGCGGGTGGCTTATTTGCAGACTGAGTAGATGATGACGAGGCGCTTATTGGCATAGCCACAGGTGCGGGTGGTGGAGAAAAACTTAAGTCATTATCTTCTACCGGTGCTTTCTCCGATTTATTTTTCTGATTTAGCTGTTTTTTCGCTTCTGTAAGCTTTGTTAAAGACGAGCTTAGTAATGCTTCCTTTTCGTCTTTTTCAGAAGACAAAGTCTGAAGCGTCTTTTCTAGTTGCTGATTTTTTTGATTTAACTCCGCTAGTTTTTTGTTGAAACTTTGCTCATCGTCTTGCCGATTACCATCTTGCTGCTCCTCACCTTCAATTTGCTCACTATTATTTTTTGAGGCTTGGTTATCAGTATATTCGACGATATCACTCGTTAATTGCTCTTTGATATAAACGGCATCGGCTCCCACGTTTAAGGTTATTGATGATAGGATTTCATCTTGTGAAATAATCGTTCCTTGCTCAGTCAATAATGTCATGTTTCCTAAGATAACTTCAGACAACCCATTTTTAATGTTCTCAATAGAACCATCGGGTTTAGTTACAATTAAATCAAACCCTTGAACTTTAAACTTTTGAATTTCTATGCTTTTTAATTTATCGGTGATAGTTTTATCGGTCATATTCTATGTCATTATATTAATAAATGGATTTATCAGCTAATACTCACGCGCTGCCGTCAATAAAAACAATTATATCCATTTAATTAAAAATAAAACGTCATTTAATATAATGTGGTCTGACAACCTTTTTTTTTGAGCTCAAATTCAAGTGAGTTCATTTCAATAGCGATTATAATAAAAGAATGAATTAACAAAGTTGTTTCTAAAATGAAAGAATAAAATAATGGAAGAAGATGATGATAACTCTGATGAAGAACTAGCCCCAATGGTTGATGGGTTAAGTGGAACACTATGCATAATTATTTTAGTTTCTATGGTGTTTATTTTTAGTGGTATGAAAGCCGCAGAAACCCATATCAATTATGGCCAGTTAAACTTTGAAAAAATAAAGATGGATATACCAAACAAACGTCTTTTCTTTAAAGGTGGCATTCATTTATCAAACAATGAAATTTCTTTAATAAAGAAAGAAATCATTAAAAACGAGAGTAATAAAATCATTATCAGTGGTTACATTAATGATAAGGTCAGCCACAGTAAAGAAAAAAACACCTATAACCTTCTTTATATGGCATCACTAATTAAGAATATGGGCATTAATAAAGAGATTGTTCTAAAACAAGGGACAAGTGAACATTGCCCAGGTTGGAACTCATGTATTTATTGGGGTTACAAATAACATGTATTATATTGGATTATTTTTTTATGCAGCAACGTTTATCGCTTGTTTTTTATTACAATCGGTACGTGAAATGGTTCAGCAATGTCTATTGCTTGCTCCTGAAATCAGCTACACCATGATTGGGATTTATATTTATCCTTTAATTATATTTTTATTTCACCGAGTATTTAATAAAAACAAACAAAGCAACTATACATTGCTTTCAAACCAAACTAAATTATCTGCATCCGTCACTGTATCATTAGGGTTAATCGGAACATTTATTGGGTTAACAGGGATGATCACCGCGATCTCAGCATCGCTTGGGGGAGAAGGTGATATCTCAGAAAAAATGAATGCCATGATTTCATCCATTTCAATGGCACTTAATTCAATGTCTTTTGCATTCTTAACCTCCATTCTGGGAGTGTCTATTTCAGTTTTATTGTTAGTTAGTTTGAATTTCTTTCACTTCTTTTATCAAAAAG
>NZ_JAMPNW010000007.1:0-187638 GCF_028479545.1 Providencia sp. PROV201 | reverse complement strand
TCCCACCGGCCTTTTTATACAGCCATGAAATTTTATATAGCCATGAGATGGCTAGGTCACCATTGCCAACGTAACCAAGCGAATAATACGTTGCCGTTATTATAAGTCCCCGGAATGTAAGTGGCTTGCAGTGAAAGTCTATCATATTCCACTGATACCAGAGGGAGTGGTGCAGGGATCGGAATATAATACATATCCTTACGGGCAGTGACGCTCAGAGTGAAGCCTGCTCCCATACGGAAACCATCAATATCTCCCGGGATCCACATTTTTTGGAATGCATAACCAGCAATTGGCTCCCAATCATTATGTGAATCTTTGAATGCCATTGCATAGATAGCATGCCAGTCATTATCTTCATCATAACGATATTTACCAAAGCCCAGACCCCAAGGGCGCTCATTATATTCATCCGTTTTTTTCTTGTCGTACATTGCACGGTTGTGCCAAGTCACCGCGGGAATGTATAGCTCATATTTGTCTGAGTCCCACGTGGTACTGACATTGCCTTTAAATTTATCCCATAAATTTTCCGATTGCTCTTGAGCAATGGCAGGCGATGATATGCAGATTGAGGTGCTCATGAGTAACGATGCACCTACGGCCAACTGTATGTTTTTATAAACTCTCATTGTAAATCCAGTTCTGTATCGCAGATATAAAAATGATGGTTAGCTCGCTAATGATTATCAGATTAGCATTATTATTATAATTTTGAGCGAAATTATTTTAATTAAGATACATATAATATAACAGTATTTATTACATAATTAAGGATAATAACTGGTCGGTCATATTAGAACCGTTTAATTTTGCCTGTTTTTATGTGAGATAACCGATTATCTGATTAAATAATAACGTATCAAATTAGTTGCTGAATAGGCTAATACTCCTAAAGTAGCTGATAATAGACGAGGTGCTTCATTTTCAGGTTGGATAAGACGATTTTTCGATGAGAGAAGACGAGAGGGATTTTTAAAAGAATAAGAAAAATAAAGTGCCATTCATTATTTTTGTAGTTAACGTTATGTAATAGAAAGATATTTTTTATTATCTAGGTGATTGCGACTAGTCATGTTGATAGAGCAGACATTTATGAAAAATAGCGTGCAAACAAATCCAAAAAGTATGACGCACATCAAATAATGACTTGTCTCAATGAGATGAAATGGATCACATAGGCGGCAGGTATAAGCTGCGGTATGTCAACACGGCTAGGAGCTAGTCTTTAAAGGTTTATGGCATATATATTGCTGTGAATTACCTTGGCTTCTAACTAAAAAAGGAACGTCACCATGATGAAACGCCAAGAACCACTGACTGAGTACCAAGCTAAATGCTTGGCTATCGCCACAGACAAAATATTATCACCAAAACAAAAAGCCAATTTTTTAGCGGCAGAGGCAGATAGCCATATTCCATATCTTGCAATGAGCCAGCCCCTTGCTGATGCGTTAGGTGAACGTGTTATTTGTGATATGTATGAAGGAAATGCTCCGTATAAGCCACGTTATGTATTGCCTGACTACGTAAAATACCTCAAACAAGGTTCGGCATACTTAGAATTAGCCCCCGCAGAGGATTTTGATGACGCACTTAATCATCTGATGATTTTGTATCATCATGTGCCGTCGGTAACCAATTTCCCAGTATTTTTAGGGTATTTAGATAAACTTCTCATGCCATATGTGGGGGAGTTGACAGAAGAACAGCTGTATCCAAAGTTAAAAAGGTTTTGGATCCAGTTAGACCGAACACTGCCCGATGCCTTCATGCATGCCAATATTGGCCCGGATGACAACGTTATTTGCCGCTTGATTTTACGCATTGATGCGGAACTGAAACAAGTCGCACCTAATCTGACATTTGTTTATCATCCACAGCGCACACCGGAGTCACTTTTCTTACAAGCGATTGAAAGCATTTGTGAATGCAGTAAACCGCATATTGCAAATGATATCATTCATAGTGCGGCATTTGATGAACAAGGTTACGGTATTGTCAGTTGTTATAATGCGTTGCCCGTTGCGGGTGGGGGAAGTACTTTAGTTCGTATTAATTTACGTGAAGTTGCATTACGCAGTCAAAATTCAGCCGATTTTTTAAATGTGCAATTGAAAAAATATTGTGAGTTACAAATGGAACTCATTGAAACACGTAGCGCATTTTTATTTGAGGAGTCTAATTTCTTCCAAACCAGCTTTCTTGTGCAAGAAGGGTTAATTGAGCCTGAACGTTTTGCCCCTATGTTTGGTATTTACGGTTTAGCAGAAGCTGTGAACATCCTGATGGAAAAAGACGGAATGAAAGGCCAGTATCAGGCAAATTCACCGGCCTTGCCATTGTCTTATCAAATCAGCGAGCAGCTAGCTGACTTTGTTGAAACGACCCCCGTTAAGTATGGCTATAAAGGCAGAGCGATGCTCCATGCTCAATCAGGGATCAGCTCGGATATCGGGACAACACCGGGGGCTCGTATTCCATACGGTGAAGAGCCAGACCCGGTGTCACACATTCAAGCGGTAGCTCCCCATCACAAACACTATTTGTCTGGGATCAGTGACATTTTAACCATCGACGAGACGATTAAGCAGAACCCGCAAGCTCTAATGCAATTGTGTAAAGGGGCGTTTAGTTGTGGAATGCGTGAGTTTACTGCAAATGTGGCAAGTAATGATTTAGTTCGCGTTACGGGCTATATGGTGCGTTTATCAGATATAGAGAAATATAAAGAGCAAGGTTCTAGAAGCAATACTACCTGGTTAGGTGAAGAGGCGACTAAGAACTGTAAAATTACAGCCCGTCAGCAGCGAGTCATCAGCAATGAGCAATCGATGCGCTACGCTGAATAAGGTTATTCCTTTTTCCTGCGTAGATGGGCCGGGTAATCGACATGTTATTTTTTTGCAAGGTTGCAACTTACGTTGTCTGAATTGCCATAATCCATATACCATGTCGCTCTGCGACCATTGTGGGGACTGTGTTTTAACCTGTCCTCACAATGGGTTATCGTTTGTTGATGGCAAGGTGGTATGGGATAGCGATGCTTGCCAGCTCTGTGATACTTGTTTGCAGACGTGCACTAAGAATTCAAGCCCGATGACCGTATCATTAAGTGTTAATGATGCCCTCAATGACTTAAAGAAAAATGTTGCTTTCCTGAATGGTGTAACCGTCAGTGGCGGAGAGGCAACAACACAATTACCCTTTATTATTGAATTGTTTAAAGCGATTAAAGCGGCACCGGAACTCAAGCATTTAACCTGCTTTATTGACAGTAATGGACACCTTGCTTCTGCAGGGTGGAATAAAGTGATTGAGTATACTGATGGCGTGATGATTGACTTAAAATCATGGGGTGATGAGTGCGCATTAAGATTAACAGGAAAAGATAACCAACGTGTTTTTCAATCGGTTCAATTTCTGGCCCAAGCGGGGAAATTATATGAATTGCGTTTATTGTATATTCCTCAGCAAACAGATTACCAAGAACATATTGATAAACTTGCTGATTTTTTAAATAAACTCCCTGAAAACACACGGATAAAAATTAACGCCTTCCAGCAACATGGGGTTAAAAATGAAGCCGCTAACTGGCCTGTGGCAACCCAAACGGAAGTGGAGGCATTTGCTCAACAGTTACAATCGCGAGGTGTGGGTAACATTCATTTGCCTAATGTGTACTTATAAGCCATGCTAATTTTTCCTAGGTGAGATATTCCCTCTTTTTATCTAATTCATTAAAATTCATTCACTAACCGCTGGTATTTGTTAAATGTTATGAGACAATCAATGCGGTTTTATTGTTTGATTTAAAATGATTTCAGTAAACCTCGCTTATCAATCTATTCAATTGCTTTAGCTGAAAAGGGGAGTCACTCATGAGGATCAATGCGTTAACTATCGCCGGAACAGACCCATCGGGTGGGGCGGGTATTCAGGCGGATTTAAAAACTTTCTCTGCATTAGAGGCTTATGGTACGAGTGTGATGACGGCATTGGTGGCTCAAAATACCCAAGGCGTGCAATCTGTCCAAGACTTACCTCCTGAATTTGTGGCGGCACAATTAGACTCAGTCCTCAGTGATGTGCGAATTGATAGCGCAAAAATCGGCATGTTATTTAACCAAAGTAATATCGCGGTAGTGGCGAATGCGTTGAAACAGTATCCAATTCCGTATGTAGTATTGGATACGGTAATGGTGGCTAAAAGTGGTGACCCGTTATTATTACCGGATGCAGTTGATGCGCTACGCCAACAACTATTACCCCTTGTTTCGATTATTACACCGAACCTACCTGAGGCAGCGGTATTGTTAGATGAAAAAGTCGCACAAACGGAAAGCCAAATGTTGAGCCAGGGGTATAAATTACTTGAAAAAGGTTGCCAAGCGGTATTGATGAAAGGCGGGCACCTAAGTGATGCTGAAAGCCCCGATTGGCTAATCACGCCAGAGGGTGAATGGCGCTTTACCTCTATTCGCATAAAAACTAAAAACACTCATGGGACAGGGTGTACTTTGTCAGCGGCTTTGGCTGCATTGCGCCCTCGTTGTGCAGATTGGCAAGACGCTGTAACACAGGCGAAAGCTTATTTACAAGCTGCTTTGGAACAAGCGGATAGCTTAGAAGTCGGGAAGGGGATTGGCCCGGTTCATCACTTCCACGCATGGTGGTAGCCTTTAAAGACTGAAAGCCCTGATACAAGGGCTTTCACGACGTGTTTTAAGCCAATAAGTTACATTGGGGAGGTAACCGACACTGAATGGCATTTGGCTGCACAGTGAAGGTAAAGGTGTCTCCCGATAATGGCTCGCCATCTAGGTTTAAGATCATATCGTGAGGTGATGAAATTTTTATCCATGATAATGGCTTTTCGACCAAGTGCTCGTTTTTATCGGTTGAAAATAAATTCGATAAAAATGCCGGTATGACATCCCTTGCAGGAATAATCAGTAAGTTTAGTGTGCCATCATTAATGAGTGCTTGCGGTGTCAGTTGTTGCCCTCCGCCCGCTTGGCGGCCATTTCCAACCGCGATGACTAACGTTTCACCCTCCCAACTAAAGTTTTCCCCCTCAATATGGCAAATATCTGTTTTCAGCGTGTCAGGGCGCAGTAAGCCGTTTATCACATAAGCTGCACCGCCTAATGCCGATTTTAGTGCTTCAGGTGTTTCAGTGGTAATACGCGTCCCAAAGCCGCCAGTGGCCATATTGAGGAAGTAATACTGTTCATTGACTTGTGCAATATCAATGGGGACGGATTTCCCTTTTAATGAGAGTGCTAAGGCCGCTTCAATATCTATTGGAATATTTGCGCTGGTGGCGAAGTCATTTGCCGTGCCCATCGGAAGAATACCTAAAATAGGGCGAGACTCGCTAGGGAACTTCATTAAAGTACTGGCAACGGCATTTACAGTACCGTCACCTCCAGCCGCAATGATGGTATCAATACCGTGTTTTATCGCCTGAGAAATAAAATAATACGTATCATCCATCTCCCAAGGAATACGGACTTGAATTTGATGGCCTTCTTTACGCAAGTGAGTAATGGCTTTTCGCAGCTCAACGTGATTTGCTTGCTTACCATTAAGGATAATCATAGCTGACTTATATTGATTCATAAATACCCATCCATTCGGCTTAACGCACGTCAATATTCGTTAAAATGAGTATAAATGGATTAACAAAATAGGGATGCGCTTTTTTTGTTTTTTTGCAGAAAAAGCGTTGGTAAGAGAAATGAAATGCAAATCGCAGATAAAAGAAATGGCTAGCTCAAGGGAGATTGAGCCAGCCAAGGAGGTGGTTCCTAGTCTTATTTTATGACTTTCTAGTTCTTCATTTTCGAGAGTGACTATACGATATTGAATAACCAATTGATGTGATCTGTTGCATAAAATTGGATATTCGGTGCATTTTTTAATGAAAATGTCAATAACGCGAATAATTCTCATATAAGAAAAAGCATATAAAGTAAAAATAATATCATTTTATAGGTAAAAAAAAGCCAAAATATCAAAGTATTAAACGATGAAGTTTTGGCTTTTAGTTAGCAGATTATTTAACAATAAAGGCGTGGTGATCAGCCAGCAATTTGTTTTTCTGCCTGAGTTTGATGAGGAGCTCGGGTCGTTGTGCCTGCTAGGTTACGGATCAACAAACCAAAGTTAACATCGACATCTTCAGGGATAGGGAGATAAACCACATGGCCGTTACCAGGTGCAACATCAATTGCTTCGCCTTTGCGGTTTGTTAAGGCGTCTAAGGTAAAGACAATATTCCCTGCAGGGGTCATCATTTCTAGGCTGTCACCAACGCTAAATTTGTTTTTTACATCAACTTCAGCCATACCATTAACACGTTTCCCTGTAAATTCACCCACAAATTGTTGAGTCTCAGAAACCGAATAGCCATATTCATAAGTTTGGTAGGCATCATGGGTGTGGCGACGTAAGAAACCTTCAGTGTAACCACGGTGTGCTAAACCTTCTAAGGTGGATAGCAACGTTGGGTCAAAGGGTTTTCCTGCAACAGCATCGTCAATTGCACGTCTATAGACTTGTGCAGTACGAGCACAGTAATAAAACGATTTTGTACGGCCTTCAATTTTTAATGAGTGAACGCCCATTTTTGTTAGGTTTTCAACGTGCTCAATTGCGCGTAAATCCTTCGAATTCATGATATACGTGCCGTGTTCATCTTCAAAGGCAGTCATATATTCACCTGGACGTTTGGCTTCTTCTATCATAAAGACTTTATCTGTTGGCGCACCCGCACCTAGGGTTGGCGCCACATTTTGTACAGGGATAGGTTCATGCACATGGACAATGTTACCCACATCATCTTCTTTACCTTCTTGTACGTTGTATTCCCAACGGCAAGCATTGGTGCAAGTCCCTTGATTTGGGTCGCGTTTATTAATGTAACCAGAAAGTAAACAACGGCCTGAATAGGCCATACAAAGGGCGCCATGGACAAAAACTTCAAGTTCAATTTCAGGAACTTGTTGGCGAATTTCAGCAATTTCTTCGAGGGATAATTCGCGGGATAAAATTACCCGTGTTAAGCCCATTTGTTTCCAGAACTTCACGGATGCCCAGTTAACGGCATTCGCCTGTACAGATAAATGAATATCCATCTCAGGAAACGCTTCACGAACCATCATAATAAGGCCAGGATCAGACATAATCAGTGCATCTGGGCCCATTTCAATGACGGGGGTTAAATCACGAATGAAGGTTTTTAATTTCGCATTATGGGGAGCAATATTCACGACCACATAAAACTTTTTACCCAGCTCATGGGCTTCTTGAATGCCTTTAGCTAAGTTTTCGTGATTAAATTCGTTATTGCGTACGCGTAAGCTGTAACGGGGTTGGCCTGCATAAACGGCATCTGCGCCATACGCAAAAGCGTAGCGCATGTTTTTTAAAGAACCGGCAGGGGACAAAAGCTCTGGTGTAAACATGGTTATTCTCTATCTGATATCAAGTCAGCACTCACTCTTATGAGAGAGTGTTTTTAAGGGATGTGGATTTTACGCCTATTTGATAAAAAAACCAAATATCCCACAAAAATAGTATGTCTATTGGTTAGTTAATATTCATCCCAACGGTAGCCAAGACCATATATTGAGCGAATAAAGGTTTTTTCGTTATCGAGAGATTCTAATTTACGGCGTAAATTTTTGACGTGGCTATCAATGGTACGGTCAGTGACTACGCGGTGGTCGTCATATAAGATATCCAGTAACTGGTCACGGGAAAACACCATACCCGCATTGTCAGACATAAATTTGAGTAACCGAAATTCAGCGGGTGTCAGTTCAAGTAACTGTGAGCCATAGCGTACTTGAAAAGCATTTTCATCAATAATCAGTTTGGTTTGGTTATCGTTATTCGTTTGGCTGTTGTGCGCTGCCATGTTTGGCTGGCAACGACGTAAAATGGTTTTGACACGAGCCACAACTTCTCGCGGGCTAAAGGGTTTACAAATATAGTCATCAGCCCCAATTTCTAACCCTAATAAGCGATCAATTTCTTCAGTTTTTGCTGTCACCATAATAATGGGAACATCACTAAATTTTCGCAGTTCACGGCACACGGATATGCCGTCCATACCGGGTAACATTAAATCTAATAAAATAAGTGCGGGTTGATGTTGTTTAACATAGTCGATAACTTCATCACCACGCGCAATTAATGTGGGTTGATAGTTTGCAGCGTGTAAATAGTCAAACAGCAGTTGGCCTAATTTGGGTTCATCTTCCACAACCAAAATAGGGATATTGCTCTGTTCAGCCATGATCATAACCCTTTATCTTTTAATTGAATCGGTAAATTAATGGTAATTTTGACACCACCTAATGATGACGGTGTCGCGGAAATTGTACCATGATGAGCCTCAACAATATTATAGCAAATGGCCAGACCTAAACCGGAGCCGCCACTGGCACGATTACGAGAGCCTTCAGCGCGGTAAAAACGCTCAAATAAATGTTGGCATTGCTCAGCAGTAAGCCCTGGGGCGCTATCTTGCCAAATTATATTGAGCTGGTGTTGGTCTTGTGTGACTTGGATGGCAATTTTACCGTGTGGATCGGTATAGCGTAAGCTGTTTTCCATTAAATTATAGAACAACTGGGTGATGCGGTCAGGGTCTGCAAATACGTAGCCTTGCGCAATAAATTGCCGTTCAACCGAAAGTTGTTGGTCTTCTAACCGCCAGCGAGCTTGGCCTATTGCCATTTCAATTAAAGGAATGATATCGGTAAGTTGCATACGGTAGACCAATGAGCCTCTATCCGATAACGAGAGCTGGTGGAGGTCATTAACCAGCTTAATTAAAGTTTGGGTTTCATTGAGTAGGGAATTAATTGTTTCGGGAGTGGCTTGCCGAACGCCATCTTGCACCGCTTCTAATTCGCCTCGTAGAACTGACAACGGCGTGCGGAGTTCATGGGAAATATCCGCCATATAATCACGCCGCATTTGTTCGTTTTTTTCAAGGGTCGAGGCCAGATGGTTAAAATCTTTAGCCAGTTGCCCAAGCTCATCGCGGCCAGATTCAGGAACCCGCGTAGCAAAGTCACCATTGGCGAGCCGGTTAGTGCCTTCGAGTAACCGTTTGATGGGTTTTAAAAAACTACGGGCAAGGAACAATGTGGCAACCAGAGCCACAAATAAAGACAGCCCAGCGATGATCCAGCTAGTGTACATCTGTTTGGTATCAAAACGGCGGTCAAGGGCGCTGCTAATCCCCGTTTCATAACTGGCAACAAGCCAGCCGACGGTATCTCCCTTGCTGGTAATAATAGGTTCACGGAGTACTTTGCTAGGTAAAGGCGTGTCTTGTCCGAAAATCAGCTTGTCCTGTATATCATAAACCCAAAAAATTGTTCGCCAACGCTGGCGCATAGGGCCACGGTGTTGTTGGTGCTCTACTGAGCGCAAAATGCGAAAGAAAATGCGTTCATTACCAATTAGAAAACCCCAATTGCCCATCTCTTCATACTGTTCCGCAAGGGCGGAAGAAACCAGCTCAACACGCTGTTGGTCATTTTCCTTTATATAATCAATAAAGCCGTGTTGAAAGCTCATGCGTACGCCTTGGTGCATAATCAGCACTAGCAATAAGCATGTTGCAAAAATAGCCAAAAAAAGCCGAGTGCTTACACTATTCAACCTAAGCTTCATGGTTATTCTCCGCGATTTTCTGCGTTAATGATTTTTTTCGCAGCCAACGTTGTCTCAAGCTATCAAAACTTAAATACACAACAGGAGTGGTAAATAAGGTCAGTAATTGGCTCATTATTAAGCCACCGACAATCGTGATCCCGAGGGGCTGGCGTAATTCCGCACCATCACCACTACCTAGCATTAACGGTAGCGCACCAAAAATGGCCGCGAGTGTCGTCATTACAATCGGGCGAAAACGTAATAAACAGGCACGGAAAATGGCTTCTTGGGCCGTTAAACCCGCCGTTCTTTGTGCTTGAATAGCGAAATCCACCATAATAATGGCGTTCTTCTTGACGATCCCAATTAATAGCATGATGCCAATTAAGGCGATTAAACTAAATGGAGTGTCGAATAGTTCAAGGGCTAGTAATGCACCGACTCCTGCAGAAGGGAGGGTTGATAAAATAGTCAGTGGATGAATATAACTTTCATACAATATGCCCAGTACTAAATAAACAGTCACGATGGCGGCTAAGATTAAAAACAATTGTGATTGTAAGGTTTCTTGGAATATCTGTGCCGTTCCTGCAAAAGAGCCTCTTACTGTTGATGGCACGCCAAGTGCGGTCATGGTTTTTTCAATTTCGACAATGGCATCATTTAAGGTATAACCGTCTGCGACATTAAACGCAATAGTGGATGACGCTGATAGCCCTTGGTGATTCACGCTTAATGGGGCATTGGCAGGCTGCCAACGCGCAAAATAAGACAGAGGGATCGCTTCACCATCTTTATTGATCACAAACATCTTATCGAGGGAGCTGACATCTTGCGTATATTCAGGGGCAACTTCCATCACCACTTTATATTGGTTCATTGCTTCATAAATAGTGGAAACTTGGCGCTGACCAAATGCATTGTTGAGCAAGCTGTTGGCTTCACGAACATCAATACCTAATTGGGCCATTAAGTCCCTGTCGTAGGTGATCGCCATTTCTGCGCCTTTGTCTTCCTTATCGGAGTTCACATCGGTCAGCTGTGGTAATTCGCCAAGTGCTTTACGGATAGCAGGTTCCCAGTCACGTAATGCAGAAAGCTCATCTGAAAGCAGGGTAAACTGGTAGCTGGCATTGGCTTGTCGGCCACCAACTCGAATATCTTGCACCGGCATCATAAACAGGTTAGCCCCCGGTTCATTGGCTAATTTCGCGCGTAATCGATTAATGACTTCAGCTGAGCTTTCCGTGCGTTCACTCAGTGGCTTTAATGAAATATACATAAAACCGCTATTTACCCGACTACCGCCAGTAAAGCCGGTGACATTATCTGTCGCTGGGTCGGCTTTAACTTGCTGCATAAAACGGGTCATTTTCTCTTTCATCGACTGGAATGAAATGCTTTGGTCTGCGCGAACAAAGCCCAGCACTCGGCCAGTGTCTTGTTCAGGGAAGAACGTTTTTGGAACGGTGACATACAGGTAAACGTTTAAGCCGATTGTGGCAAATAGCACCGCGAGAACACTACGGCGATGTCCAAGCACCCATTTTAAAGCAACGCCATAACTTTCTTGCAAACGCAATAACACACGGCCAAACCCACGATGCTTGGCTTTGACGTTGTGAGGGCGTTTCTTCAGTAAGTAAGCACACATCATAGGGGTGAGCGTTAATGAGATCACCAAAGAAATACCGATAGCGGTTGCAAGGGTAATGGCAAATTCGCGGAATAAACGGCCGACCAGTCCATCCATAAGCAGTAGCGGAATAAAAACAGCCACTAAGGAAATACTCATGGAAACGACGGTAAAGCCGACTTCATGCACGCCTTTAACCGCCGCAATAAACGGTTTTTTACCATTTTCGATATGACGCGAGATATTTTCTAATACGACAATGGCATCATCAACCACAAAACCCGTCGCAACCGTTAATGCCATCAATGACAAGTTATTTAAACTAAAGCCACATAAATACATGGCCGTAAAAGTCCCAATCAATGAGACAGGGACAGCAACGGCAGGGATCAAAGTAGCGCGACCTGAACGTAAGAACAGCAGTACCACGAGGATCACCAAGGCAACGGCAATTAGTAGAGCACGTTCCACTTCGGCTAGAGACGCGCGGATGGTCGGTGTTCTGTCTTGTGCCACTTTTAAATCAATAGCGGCAGGGATCATGTCATTGAATTCAGGTAACTCAGCACGAATTCGATTCACTGTTTCAATGATATTGGCACCCGCTTCGCGGCGAATGACAATCAAAATAGCCGGTTTACCGTCTGCCATCCCGGCAGCGCGTACGTTTTCAATGGAATCTTTAACATTGGCGACATCGCTGAGCTTTACAGCATTGCCTTGACTATAATGAACAATAATCGGCCGATAATCTGCCGCTTTTTTTAACTCATCATTAGTCTGTACTTGATAACGTTTTTCGTCATCATTGATATAGCCTTGCGGTTGGCGAACGTTAGCACTACTGATGGCTGAGCGCACGGCATCAAGGGAAACCCCTTGATTAAATAGGGCAGTTGGGTTGAGTTCAACCCGCACGGCAGGGAGCGAGCCGCCACCAACTGAAACTTCACTAACCCCTTCAATTTGGGCAATTCGTTGGGCTAAACGCGTCGAAGCAATATCATAAATCTCACCAGTATTCAGGGTGTCTGAGGTCATGGTCAAAATCATAATTGGCGCATCAGACGGGTTTGACTTGTAATAACGTGGGCGGCTTGGCATTCCGCTGGGCAGCAGGTTTTGTGCGGCATTAATCGCAGCTTGCACTTCACGTGCCGCGTTATTAATGTCTTTGTCGAGATTAAATTCAAGGGTAATGGTGGTTCGACCAAGCGCACTGCTTGAGGTCATTTCACTAATACCCGCAATACTGCCTAAAGAGCGTTCAAGCGGCGTCGCTACGGAGGAGGCCATGGTTTCGGGTGATGCCCCAGGAAGTGACGCTGTCACGTTAATCACAGGGTAATCCACTTGAGGCAACGGAGAAACCGGTAAAAACAGAAAACTCAGGGCACCACACAAGGTAATCGCGACGCTAATAAGCGTGGTTGCTACCGGGCGGCTAATAAACAGAGCAAAGAAGCGCTTCATTATGACACCTGTGCCTTCTTCGCTTGGCGACGGTCTTTAAAGTAATGAGAAAGACGGTCGAACAATAAGTAAATAACCGGTGTGGTAAATAAAGTGAGGATTTGGCTCATAATTAAGCCGCCAACCATACAAATTCCTAATGGTTGGCGTAATTCTGCACCGACACCGGTACTTAGCATTAATGGTAAAGCACCCAGCAATGCCGCCATGGTGGTCATTAAAATTGGGCGAAAACGCAGCAAGCATGCTTGGTAGATGGCATCATAAGGGGACATTCCCTGTTCACGCTCTGCCGCAAGGGCAAAGTCAATCATCATAATGGCATTCTTTTTCACGATACCAATTAATAAGATGATGCCGATGACCGCAATAACATCAAGATCTTTCCCTGCCATCATTAAAGCGAGTAGTGCGCCAACCCCGGCTGTCGGTAGGGTAGACAAAATAGTAATCGGGTGAATGAAACTTTCATATAAAATGCCCAATACGATATACATCGCCACAATCGCAGCTGCAATTAACCAAATAGTGCTGCTTAATGCCGCTTCAAAGGCTAAAGTCGCCCCTTGGAATTGCGTGGTAATGGATTTTGGCATAGCAATTTGTGATTCGGCCAATTTCACGGCATTGACGGCTGACTCAAGCGAAGCGCCATCCGCCACATTAAACGAGAATGTCACAGCGGGGAATTGGTCGAGGTGATTAATGGCTAATGGCCCATTACCTTCTTGAATATTCACTAAAGTGCTCAGTGGCACAATGGCTCCATCAGTGCCTTTTAGACGGATATCATTCAGCGCATCCATACCATCACGGGTTTGTGTGTCATGTTCTAATATCACACGATATTGATTTGACTGCGTATAGATAGTCGAAATCATTCGCTGCCCAAATGCATTATATAAAGCGTTATCAATGGCTGACATCGTGATACCAAAACGGCTTGCTGTATCGCGGTTTACATTCACATAAGCAACTAACCCTTTATTTTGCCAATCACTACTGACATCAGTGAGTTCAGGTTGTTGTTCTAGGGCGTCTAACAAGCGTGGAACCCAAGTGGTTAATTCCTCTAGTGAACCGGCTTGTAAAGTGAATTGATACTGCGTTCGTGCAACTTGCGTATCGATGGTGAGATCTTGCATGGGTTGCAGATATAAATTCACCCCTGCAATGTTATCCACGGATTGTTGTAGACGATCAATAATCGCCACCACTCTATCTTCACGCTGATCAAGGGGCTTTAAGGTAATTTGCAAGCGTGCATTGTTTAATGTTGGGTTATTCCCATCAACCCCCACATAGGTGGTGACATTGTCGACCGCAGGATCTGCTAATAGCTTTGACGCGACTTCTTGCTGCTTCTGAGCCATGGCATCAAAAGAAATGGATTGACGGCTTTCAATTGAGCCTTGAATAATTCCACTGTCTTGCAACGGGAAAAACCCTTTTGGGATCCACATATACAGCAAAACAGTCAGTACCATGGTGCCAAGCGCCACAGAAAGGGTTAACCATTGGTGATTAAGAATACGCTTTAACCAAATAGCGTATCCAGCAACCATACGGTCAAAAAAGCGCTCACACGCTAGTTCAAAACGGTTATGTTTATGTTGTGACTCCGGTTTTAATAAACGGGCGCACATCATTGGGGTTAACGTCAAAGAGACGACAGCGGAGATCAAAATAGCCACAGCCAAGGTAATGGCAAATTCGCGGAATAACCGACCGACAATATCCCCCATAAATAACAGAGGAATTAACACCGCAACCAAAGAAAAGGTGAGGGAGATAATGGTAAACCCGATTTCACCTGCCCCTTTGAGTGCAGCGACCAGTGGTTTATCGCCTTGCTCTAAGTAGCGGGAAATATTTTCAATCACCACTATCGCATCATCGACCACAAAACCGGTGGCGATGGTTAAAGCCATTAGCGTGAGGTTGTTGACAGAAAAACCACAAAAGTACATCACAGCAAAAGTACCAACGAGCGACAGTGGTACGGCAATGCCTGGTATTAAGGTGGCAATTCCATTGCGTAAAAACAAGTAAATCACCATCACCACGAGGGCAATAGCTAACATTAACTCAAACTGTACATCATTAACGGACGCTCGAATGGTACTGGTTCTATCAGTTAAAATATCGACATTAACCGATTTAGGTAAACTTTCAATTAATTCAGGTAACAGCGAACGAATGGTATCGGTGGTTTCAATCACGTTAGCGCCGGGCTGCCGCTGAACATTGATCACAATCGCTTGTTCATTATTCGCCCATGCCCCTAAATAGGCATTTTCAGCCCCTTGTGCAATCGTTGCGATATCACCTAAACGTACAGGTGCACCATTTTGGAAGGCCACAATAAGCTGACGATAGTCCTCAAGTGACTTCATTTGGTCGTTAGCAGAAAGTGTAACCGCCCGCGTTGGGCCATCGAAACTCCCTTTGGCGGAGTTGACGTTCGCATTGTTAATGGCAAGGCGGATCGTTTCGCTATCCAGCCCTTTGGCTGCCATGGCTTGTGGGTTTAAATTCACGCGAACAGCAGGTCGCTGGCCACCCGCTAAGGTGACTAAGCCTACCCCATTAACTTGGGATATTTTCTGGGCAATTCGCGTTTCAATAATATCCTGTACCTGCGTTAACGGCATTGCATCAGAGGTAACCGCTAAGGTGAGAACAGGCGGGTCAGCAGGGTTAACCTTATTATAAATCGGAGGATAAGGTAAATCAGAAGGCAGTAAGCTACTGGCGGAGTTAATCGCAGCTTGAACTTCTTGTTCCGCAACCTCTAGAGGTAACGTTAATTGGAACATTAATGTGATAACTGATGCTCCCCCTGAGCTTTGCGATGACATCTGTTTAAGACCCGACATTTGCCCAAACTGGGTTTCCAATGGCGCAGTCACCGCAGAGGTCATCACATCGGGGCTGGCTCCCGGGTAAAGGGTAACAACTTGAATTGTCGGGTAATCGACTTCGGGCAGGGCTGAAACAGGTAAGAAGCGATAGCCGATGATCCCTGCAAGTAATATAGCCACCATGAATAATGTGGTAGCTACAGGGCGCAAAATAAATAAACGAGAAGGCCCACCGCCTTTTAACATTTCAGGCTGCATTACGCTTTCTCCGCGCTATTCGGTTTACCTTTGCGAGGCTCTTTTTTGGCAATGCTTTCAGGGGTAACGACTTCAACCGTTGTGCCATCGGTGAGTTTATCAACACCATCGGTGATGACTTTGGTATTTGCAGCAAGTCCGCTTTCAATAACCACTTGCTGGCTGTCTTGCATACCCACGGTTACATTGTGTTTGCTGACTTTATTATCATCACTTAATATCCAGACATAATGGCCTTCATTACCCATTTGCAGTGCTGCTGTTGGGATCACCACAGCATTTTGTAGCGTTTCAACTTGCATTTTTACGTTAACAAATTGATTTGGAAAAAGTTTTTCTTCTTCATTAGTAAAGCGCGCTTTTATTTTCAGCGTGCCTGTCGCGGCATCAATTTGGTTATCAGTACTGAGTAGCTCACCACTTGCGATTAGCGCGATATTGTTTCTGTCCCAAGCTTCAATCAACACTTTCTCACCAGAGGATTGGGCCTGTTGGATTGCGGGAATATCGCCTTCAGGTAACGCAAAAAGGACATCTGCAGGTTGAGTTTGCGTGATAACAACAAGAGGGGTTGAGGTTCCCGCAGAGATAAAGTTTCCGACATCCACTTGTTTTAAACCAACACGCCCTGAAATTGGAGCGGTAATTTTACTGTAGGTTAACTGAAGTTTGGCGTTGTCGACGGCTGCTTGGTCGACTTTAATACTGCCTTGAGCCTGTAAGACCGCCGCTTTTTGGTTATCTAGCTCTTGTTGCGAAATCACTTTAGTACCAGCAAGCTTTTGATAACGAACTAAATCTAATTGTGCATTCGCTAATGTTGCTTTGTCTTTAGCCAATTGGCCTTCCGCTTGTGATAGCTGAACTTCAAATGGGCGAGGGTCAATTTGTGCCAATAAATCTCCCTTATTGACGTGTTGCCCCTCGGTAAAATACAGCTGCATTAACTGGCCTTCAACACGGCTGGTTACTGTGACAACATTTGCAGCCTGTACTGTGCCTAAACCTGATAAAAAGCGAGGAACAACTTTTTGTTCAGCCACGGCAAACTGCACAGGAGCTAAAACACGTGGTGGGCGGCCCATTGCGCTTCGCTGTGAATTCGGTTTTGCTACCGCATCAGTAGATTGTGTATCTGATTGTTTTTCTTGATGATAAAAATACCAAGAAGCGCCAGCTGCCGCAATAATGGCAATAAAAATGGCAGAGCGAATAAAAGGTTTACGTTGTTTTTGTTTATTCATTTTGGGTAATTCGCTTAACTCAAAAAAGTGGATGAGATCCGTCAGGCTGTATACTAAAAAACTAACAAAAAAGAGTCAGTTAGACATATTAGTAGTTTAACGTGATAGGTACAAAGAAAAATGGAGGAAATATGAATAAGTGTCAATTTCTGTACTTATCGGCTTCTGCGCTTGTAAAGGTGGGAGTAGGCGAAATTAACTTTTTTATGAAATAGATTTGCACCCTAATAAATAGGGTGCAATAGATTTTATAGACTAGAAGTGTTTAGGACTGCAGATTTTTCGTTTGAAGGCTCAGAATTGACGGTCCACCCCTTCCAAGATAATGGGATAAAGGCCACAGCAACCGCTAATAATGAGACGCCAGCGACATAATAAGCCGGTGCCATGTGAGACTGCTGCAACCAAGCTCCGGTCAATATTGGTGTTAAACCACCAAAAATTGCATAAGCCACATTGTAAGCGAATGACAGGCCAGAGTAGCGAATTTCAGGTGGAAATGCGCGGGTACTGATAATCGGTGTGGTTGCAATCGCACCAACAAAGAAGCCCATCAAACCATAGTTGAAAATCAACGTACTTGCAGCAATATCAGTGGATAATGACGAATAGAAGTAAATTGCGGTTACGGCTAATCCACCCCACGATAAAGTCATTGAGGTACGTGTGCCAGTTTTATCGCCTAACCAACCCCAGAAGATACAGCCTAATGTTAAGGTTAAAGTCGCTGCACAGTTGGCTTGCAATGCAATATTACGGTCAATGTTATAGATCCCTTTTAACACAACATCAGGTGTCATCAAAATGGTCACAACGATGGCGGTTGATAATGACCACGTCAGTGCAGCGGTGATCATACAAGCTTGTTTATGAGATTTAATGACGGTTTTGACTGGTAACTCTTGTGATAAGGCTTTTTTGGCTGCCAGTTCTTTGAATATCGGAGTTTCTTGTAAAAAGCGACGTAAATACACAGAAATAAACCCAAAAATACCACCAAGAATAAATGGAATACGCCATGCAAAATCATGAATTTCAGTTGTGCTATAAGAACGCTCAATAATAATGGCGACGATAGAGCCTAATAAAATACCACCAGTGATCCCAGAAGTCAGTGTACCAACCCCTAAGCCATAGCGTTGTTTTGGTGTATGTTCTGCAATGAATACCCAGGCACCTGGCATTTCACCACCAATCGCGGCACCTTGCATAATGCGCATTAACAGCAGTAATAATGGCGCGGCAGCACCAATGGTTTCAAAAGTAGGTAAGAAACCAATAACAAATGTTGGAAATGCCATTAAGAAAATACTGAGGGTAAACATTTTCTTGCGGCCAATTTTATCCCCGAAGTGAGCCATAATAATGCCACCAAGAGGGCGGGCAAGGTAACCTGCTGCAAATAGACCCAGTGTTGCCATTAGTGCGAGAAATTCGTTATCCCCTGGGAAAAATAGCTGGGAAATAATTTTTGCGTAAAAAACAAAGATAACGAAGTCGTAAAACTCAAGAGTTCCCCCTAAAGAGGACAAGCCTAATGTTTTATAGTCTTCTTTGCCCAAAGGCCTCGCAGAGGGCTGGCTGGCGGTTTGCGGTGTCATTATAGTTTCCTTCTAACTACCTGAAATACTAAATTGCATAAATTCAAAATAATAAGCATTGGCTCATAATAATGAGCTAATCATTTTTATTGGTGCAGATAAGAGGTATAAAACGTTGGGTGGGTATAACTTAGTTTAATACACAGTATCTTTTTTGCATGTGTATATTTATAGCAGGAAATTCTATATTCTGTAAACCTCAACCCCAAAAACAAGCTCAACATTCCAGTTAGTTTGCTTTTGTTAGGTTATTGATTTGGTGTGACGATAAATAACCTTATATGATGTTAATAATATTAATTTTGCAGAATATCGTATATTTAAATTAGCCAGTTATAGTGTTAATAATATTTAATTTAATAAATTCTTACTGAATTATAGTAAGTAAATATTACCTAATTATTTTCTATTATAATTAATTTTATTAATCAAGATAAACTAAATAACTATAAAAGCATTTAATTAGCAGATAAATGAAATGGCTGTTTGTGGAATTTTGGTTTTTTAGCTGGGTTTTATTGTTGGAGGGAGTGTTTTGTAAATCGCACGCGCCCAGCAGGGATACAGGACGCGTGCAAAGCAAATTTAAACGAGGAAAAGAGTGGCTAAACCAAGGAAAATAAAGAAACCGCCTGTATCTGTGATAGCGGTGATCATCACGCTAGAACCGATAGCAGGGTCCTTGCCCATTTTCAGCATAATGAGTGGGATCAGCACCCCCATAATCGCGGCCATTAACAAGTTTAAGATCATCGCTAATGTCATGACTGCGCCCATAGCGATATCGCCATACAGGAAATAGGTGACCACACCCATTATTCCTCCCCAAACAACCCCATTAATAAAGGCGACACCAAGCTCCCTTAACATTAAGAAAGAGAAACTGTTGTTTTGTATTTGGTGCAGGGCAATGGCACGAACAATCATGGTAATGGTCTGGTTCCCCGTATTACCGCCAATTCCTGCAACAATAGGCATTAATGTGGCAAGGGCAACTAATTGGGAAATCGTATCTTCAAAAACGCCAATCACACGTGAAGCGACAAAGGCGGTACATAAGTTAATGGCTAACCATGTCCAACGGGTTTTAACGGCTTGGCCGACAGGGGCGAAAACGTCTTCTTCAGGGCTTAACCCCCCCATACGACGAATGCTGTTATCGTTTTCTTCACTAATATTATCAACGATATCTTCAACCGTCAGGCGGCCCATTAGTAGGCCGCTGTTATCGACAACAGCCGCAGAAATTAAGTCATAACGTTCGAACGCACTCGCTGCATCTTCGCCTTTTTCATCCGGTAAGAAGGTCACAGTGTCGGTTTTCATAACGTCAGCGACTATTTTTTCAGGGGATTGCGTTAAAATAGTGGTTAGTGGCAATTCACCTTGTAGATAATTATTGTTATCGACAACGAAAATTTTATCGGTCGCTTCTGGAACCTTGCCACGTTGGCGTAAATAACGTTGAACTGTCTTTAACGTTACATTTGGGCGTACGGTGACGAATTCAAAATCCATCATTTGGCCGACGCTATCTTTCGCATATTGTAAAACTTCGCGAATGCGGCTACGTAGGCTAGGTTCTAAGTAGGTAAGGAGCCGACGCATGGTGTCACGGGGTAAATGCTCAGCAATATAGGCTTGTTCGTCGACATGTAAGCTAGCAACTGCGCGCAATAGCTCTCTGTCAGACATATCCTTGATTAGGCTATCCCAAACAGAAACGGAAGCCTCAACTAACACTTCACCACGTTCGTTGTTATCAACAAGACGCCATAACGCAAGACGCTCATCATAAGGGAGCATTTCTAAGATATCGGCGATATCCGCAGTGTGTAAATCAAGTAGCAATTCTTTTACAAGACTAATTTTTTCACTAATTGCTTTGTCATCAATACTGACGTGTTGGTCATTTTCAACAAGCGCATGGACGAACTCTTCGTCGTCTAAAAATAGCGTCAGGATTTGCTGGCGAATATGTGCCAGTTTTTGTGAATGCGGGTTGACTGTTGGCAACGCATCGGTTGAGAAAGCAGATTGTGACATTTTAATCCTTAAAGCAATAGCAGCGCAAAAGCGCTTTTTATGAATTCGCCTGCGAGCGGACGAAATTTATTATCATTATTGTCGCCTATTTAAATAATATATCAAATAGTTGAGTCAAATAAGCGGTGATTTTCAAGTCATCAAAGATGAATAATAAGAACAAATCACTACAATAATGGCCGCAAATTACTCATTTTCTGCACAAATAGTTAACGACCAACCGGGAACATCTTCCCAATAGCCACTTTCCTTTTCTAAATCTAATAACATCAATGCATTTTGCGCGAGATATTCAGATGGTAAATAAAGAGTCCAGTGCCCATCATCCGTTTCTATCCGTAACGAAGAAGGGATTGTTGTAGATTGGCGTTGATTATTTAACAAAATGGCTAGCCGCAAAATTTGAATAAGCGGCATAAATTGTTTTCTTTTAAATAAATTAAATTTAGGGATATCGTCATACTTGATAGCCCTTCGATGGTTTCGCACCAATGTTGCCAGTAATAACTGCTGTTCTTGGTTAAAACCCGGTAAGTTGGTATTTTGCAATATATAAGCAGAATGGCGGTGCATGCCACTATGATTAATACTTAACCCGACTTCATGAAGCATAACCGCCCATATTAAAATGGATTCCAATTGTGGATTGAGCTGCTTAGGGTTTTGTTGCCCCCACTGGAAATAGAGCTCTTCCATCGTTTTTAATACGCGTTTAGCTTGCTCCCTATCGATATTATAGTGCTCAGCAAGGCTTAATGCAGTACGCTGACGGATATCTTGGTGGCGAAAGCGGCCTTCCATTTCATATAAAACACCTTCACGCAATGCACCATCAGATAAACGTAACTCTTTAATTTCTAAGGAATCAAATACGGCAAGTAAAATGGCTAAACCTGGAACAAATACGTGTTTACGTTCATTAGAGAGACCGAGTATATTTAGTGCGCTAAATGACTTATATTTCAACGCCATTTGCTTGATTTCGATAAGGCGTTCACGGGTGATAATACCGTCTTTATAGCCTAATTCTTGTATCACACTATGGGCAGCTTTGATGGTGCCAGAGGCGCCCATCGCCACATCCCAAGTTTGTTTCTTAAATAAAATCGCGGTGCTTTCTAGCTTTAAGCAAGCCCCTAGGTAGGCTCGATTAAAAAACTCAGGGTTAATTTCTTCATTTGGGAAGTAAGTGCGAGCAAAGCTCACACAGCCCATTCGGCGGCTTTCAATCAAAAGCGGTTCAAACTTTTCACCAATGACTAACTCAGTTGAACCTCCACCGATATCAAGTACTAATTTGCGACCTTTCTCGGGTTGGGTATGTTCAACGCCCATAAAAATCAATCGAGCTTCTTCTTGGCCTGAAATGATTTCAATAGGATAGGGCATGATTTCTTTAGCGCGTTGTAAAAACAGTTTTACATTGGTTGCGACACGTAATGAATGGGTGCCAACAATACACACATTTTCAGGGGAAAAACCTTGCAACCGTTCGGCAAACAACGCGAGGCAGGCAAGCCCACGCTCCATGGCTTCTTCACTTAATTCATTCGTGTCACTCAGGCCATCCGCTAGGTGAACACGTTTTTTTAAACGGGTGAGAACTTGCAATGCACCGTTAACAATACGGGCAATGACCATATGAAAACTGTTGGAGCCTAAATCTATAGCCGCAATTTCTTGTGGTCTCGGTGTTGAGGCGTCGGTTATTGGCATATTTTTAAGCTCTTGTATCAGGTGTTTCGATTGATTTTAAATAATCATACACAGCAAGCTGGGCTTGGATTTTTCGTTTGTTTCCGCGTGGAACATAATGATTACTTAAATCTTTGTCAACATAACGTGCTTTTACGGTATCGCTAAATTGCAGCTCTAAAATATCCAACACCCGCTGTTTCAAATGTGGGTCGACTAAGCTAACGGCAACTTCAATGCGGTAGTCAATATTGCGCGTCATCCAGTCAGCGGAGGAAATAAAGACTTTTTCGTCACCCGCATTGGTGAAAACATAGACACGGTCATGCTCAAGGAAGCGGTCAACAATACTGGTTACTTGAATATTTTCACTGTAGCCAGCTTGACCCGCCACTAAAGAGCACATCCCCCTGACTAACAAACGAATTTTGACACCCGCATTGGAGGCATCATACAGTTTGTCAGTTAACTCTTTGTCGACTAAGTTGTTGATTTTTAATGTGATGCCACTGGGCCGTTCAGCGAGCGCATTCTCGATTTCTTGGTCAATTAAGGCCATTAAACGGATCCGTGTATTTTGTGGAGACACCATTAAATTATCGAAAGTCACTGGGCGGTAAGGGTTCTCAATAAAGCTAAATACCCGACGAACTTCGTTGGTGATCAGCTCATTTGCAGTAAGTAGGGAGTAATCGGTATAAAGCCGAGCAGTTTTTTCGTTAAAATTACCCGTACCAATATGGGCATAGCGAACGATTTGGCCTTCTTCCATGCGTGAGATAATAAACAATTTCGCATGGATTTTAAGCCCAGGCGCAGAAAAAATAACATGCACGCCCGCCTCAGTTAACCGTTTAGCCCAATGAATATTGGCGGCTTCATCAAACCGCGCTTGTAACTCAACGACCACCGTGACTTTTTTTCCATTATGGGCGGCATGGATAACGGAATCGATAATACGTGAGTCTTTCGCGACACGGTAAATATTAATTTTAATCGACAATACATTCGGGTCAAAAGACGCTTGGCGCAATAATTCTAAAGTATGTTCAAAGGTATAGTAGGGATAATACAACAGCACATCACGTTCACGAATGGCATCGAAACCGTTACGGAAATTATCAAACCAACGATGACGCAGCCTTGGCAATGGCTTGTTTAATAAGTTTTTATTTCCCTCGTTCGGGAAGTTAATAAAATCTTTAAAATTGTGATAGCGACCGCCAGCAATCACGGAGTCATCACTGGATAACCCCAGTTTTTCACGTAAAAGAGCAACCATTTCGTCAGGCATATCACGTTGATAGACAAAACGGACAGGCTCAGCGGTTAAACGCTGTTTTAATGTGGATGACATTATCTCAAGTAAGCTCGATTCCATCTCTGTTGCGATGTCGTACTCTGCATCACGCGTCATTTTCATCGAATAGGCATTGAGCTTATCGTAATCAAAGAAGCCTTTGAAAATTTCATCCAGTGTATAACGAAGGATATTGTCAATTAAAATCATTGATTTGCGACGCTTTGGCATTTCAGGCGGTAGGTTAACAAACCGAGGTACTTTATCGGATGGAATTTCCAATAGCGCATATTGAATTTGGTTACCATTGATGATTTCAACGGCAAGATAAGTGTAGTCATCTTTTAGAAATTCAACGAGATTGGTATCAGGGTTAATTAATATTGGCGTAATATGCTGACGCAGATTCTGCCGGAAATATTGACGTAACCAAATCTGCTGGCGTGGAGAAATTTGGCGTTCGTTAATCAAGAATATTTGATTACGCGCCATTTCCAATAGTAAGTCATTATAGAGAATGTCGAACTCTTGTTCTTGTTTGGCGACTCTTGACTGAATTCTCTTTAGCAAGTGGCGAGCACCGCTTGCCGAACCCCGTTCTTCATTAATTAAAATACGGCGTTTGACGTCGGCGAAGCGGACTTTATAAAATTCGTCTAGGTTATTGGAATAAATTCCCAAAAAACGCATTCGTTCAATAAGAGGGTTACGCTTGTCGGCTGCTTCTTGTAAAACACGTTCGTTAAAAGACAGCCAGCTTAACTCTTTTTCATGATAGAGACGTTCTTGGGACATTCTAACTCCGTATTAGACTCTTGTTACTTTATGGCTATGATACCAGTCAGTTAGCTAAATGTGTTGTTTAATTGCTTTATCTTGGGTAATAACACTTTCTGGGTTTGCAAGTTGTTGTTTCATCGTAAAATACTGCTGCTGAAAAATACACATACGGATAGCAGTATGATAACGACCATTAACAAAGAATTCGTCGATCAGTTCGCCTTCAGTATGGAAGCCTAGTTTATTATAAATATGGATAGCTTTGACATTTTCTTTATCAACAATAAGATAAAGTTTATATAAGTTTAGTACGGAAAACGCGTAGTCCATTGCTAATTTTGCAGCGCGACTCGCATAGCCATGACCTTGATGGCTTGGTGCAATGATAATCTGAAATTCAGAGCGTCGGTGAATATAATCAATTTCTACCAATTCGACTAGGCCAACTTTCTCGCTATCATTTTCTACAATAAAGCGGCGTTCCGACTGGTCATGAATATGTTTATCGTAAAGATCGCTTAATTCAACAAAAGCTTCGTAAGGTTCTTCAAACCAATAACGCATAACACTGGCATTATTATCAAGCTGGTGAATAAATGCTAAATCTTCACGTTCAAGTGGGCGCAACCTAAACGGATGAACTTGCCCGGTAGTCATAAAAATACCTCTATTTAGTTAGGAAAAATGTTTTGTTTTTCGATTATAAGGATAACATTTATTTGCGATAAAATAATGACGCAGCACAGAGAGATTATCACCTTGTTGAAAAATAATTCATTTTACTTAGGGGGAAGCGGTTTAACTCAATACTGTTCTATGTTATTCCATGTGAAATAAGACGAAAAAAGGGTGGATATCCACCCTTAAGTTTATATTTTTCGCGGTTACGAAAGTTACTCGTTAGCATAACCTTGCTGCGGTAAAATTTTGTTATCTAACACGGCTTTGTCATTTTGCATCGTTAATCGGCCACTGATGAACCACTCAACGACTAAAGGATAAATCGCATGTTCTTGGGTTTTTATCCGCTCGATAATATCGTCTTCGCTATCTTGCTCAAAGATAGGCACTTTGGCCTGTAAAATAACCGGCCCGCCATCCAGCTCTTCAGTAACGAAATGAACGGATGTACCATGCTCTTTATCCCCATTTTCCAACGCTTTACGATGTGTGTGTAAACCGGGGTATTTAGGCAATAAAGAGGGATGGATATTGAGTAATTTACCCGCAAAATGGTTGACGAATTGGGCTGATAAAATGCGCATAAAACCGGCTAACACGACTAAATCAGGCTGAAATTGTTCAACTTGTGCGAGTAAGGCAGCATCATAGGCTTGGCGGTCAGTATACTGTTTCGCATCTAAATAACAGGCTGGGATCTCAGCCTGTTGTGCTCGAACAAGACCATAAGCATTTTCTTGATTGCTGATAACAGCAACAATTTGAGCGCCAATTGCCCCAGAGTGGCAGCTATCAATCAATGATTGTAAATTACTGCCACTGCCAGAAATGAGGACAACAATTTTTTTCATTAGCGGATCACAACCTGCTCTTCACCTGCGGGTAATGCACCAATGGTACCGATTTGCCATGCGTTTTCACCAAGTTTGTTCAGCAGAGCAAGCGCATTTGCGACTTCCTGTTGTGGCAGGGCAATAATAATACCGACACCACAGTTGAACGTACGGTACATTTCGTGAGTGCTAACATCACCAGCTTGCTGTAGCCAGTTAAAGACAGCTGGCCATTGCCAGCTGCTACCGTCAATAATGGCTTGTGTGTTGTCAGGCAGTACGCGAGGAATATTTTCCCAGAAACCACCGCCAGTAATGTGGGCAATTGCATGGATATCACTGTTTGCGATCAGTTCTAATACATTTTTAACGTAAATGCGTGTTGGCTCTAATAAGTGATCAGCTAAAGGTTTCCCATCTAATTGTGTTTCTTCTGGGTTAGTTTGACTGACTTCAAGGATTTTGCGAACTAACGAATAGCCATTTGAATGAGGGCCGCTAGACGCTAAGGCAATTAAAGCATCCCCAGCACTCACTTTGCTGCCATCGATGATTTCTGAGCGTTCAACTACGCCAACACAGAAACCAGCCACATCGTAGTCTTCACCATGGTACATCCCCGGCATTTCTGCGGTTTCACCACCAACTAACGCGCAACCCGATTGTTTACAGCCTTCAGCGATACCAGTGATCACACTCGCAGCGGTATCAACGTCCAGTTTACCGGTCGCGTAATAATCAAGGAAAAACAGAGGCTCTGCGCCTTGAACGATCAAATCATTGACACACATAGCGACAAGGTCAATCCCAATAGAGTCATGACGTTTTAAATCCATTGCTAAGCGTAATTTGGTACCGACACCGTCAGTGCCTGAAACTAAAACAGGCTCACGGTATTTTTGCGGTAGGGAACATAATGCACCGAATCCCCCAAGTCCGCCCATCACTTCAGGGCGGCGGGTTTCTTTTACGACACCTTTAATACGTTCAACCAAGGCGTTACCCGCATCAATATCAACACCGGCATCTTTATAGCTGAGAGAGGTTTTATCAGTCACTACGGCCCCCAAGGCAATTACATTTTTGAGAAAAATAACATCATTGACATTATTCTAACAGGCTAGGCAAACGTTTGCGATAGCTTTGTGTTGGAAATTTTTGGGTACTCATAATCAGAGGATATGAAAGCTAAAAAGCAGTACAGAGAAATAATAAATAGTTTTATTTAAATCAAATTTGCGGTTTGGCCAATTTCAACTTAACTGATATGAGGTATAATTTTAAAAAAAATTGTGTTAATCGTTGTTGTTTTGACCAAAATCAAGCGTTATCTAGTGGCAACTAAAGCTAAAAGAGGTATAATCCGGCGATTTTTTTGTCCGCCGCCGTCTTAAATAGTAGGAGAAACCCATGAAGATCGTTGAGGTAAAACACCCTCTCGTTAAACATAAACTCGGCCTGATGCGAGATCATGATATAAGCACTAAACGCTTTCGTGAACTGGCCTCAGAGGTTGGTAGCCTACTGACTTATGAAGCAACTGCTGACCTTGAAACTGAAAAAGTGACTATCGATGGTTGGTGTGGTCCTGTAGAAATAGAACAAATTAAAGGTAAGAAAATCACTGTAGTACCAATTCTCCGTGCTGGTATTGGTATGATGAATGGTGTATTAGATAGTATTCCAAGTGCACGTATCAGTGTGGTAGGTGTTTATCGTGATGAAGAAACACTGCAGCCTGTCCCTTATTTCCAAAAACTCGCATCTAACATTGAAGAACGTATGGCATTAGTCGTTGACCCAATGTTAGCAACGGGTGGCTCAATGATTGCCACCATTGATTTATTAAAAAATGCGGGTTGTACCTCAATTAAAATCTTAGTCCTTGTTGCCGCGCCAGAAGGTTTAAAAGCTTTGGAAGCTGCGCATCCAGATGTTGAATTATACACTGCTTCAATTGATGAGTATTTAAATGAAGAGGGGTATATCGTTCCGGGTCTCGGTGACGCCGGCGACAAGATATTTGGTACTAAATAATGATAAGCCGACTGAGAAGTCGGCTTTTTTTTGATTAATTGTAGAGACTCACTGCTTATTCAGTGATTAGCCATTTCGCTAAAAGAGGATAAAGTCACATGACTCGTCGCACCATCAGTGTTGAAGAAAGACCACCATTATTACAAACTATTCCACTGAGCCTTCAACATCTGTTTGCTATGTTTGGCGCAACCGTTATCGTACCCATTCTGTTTGGTGTAAACCCCGCGACAATTTTGCTGTTTAATGGGATAGGAACGCTGCTGTATCTATTTATTTGTAAAGGGCAGATCCCAGCTTATTTAGGTTCAAGTTTTGCATTCATTTCCCCTGTACTGATTTTGCTACCATTAGGTTATGAACTGGCACTTGGCGGTTTTATTATTTGCGGTGTGTTGTTCTGTATCGTTGCATTGATTGTTAAAGTTGCAGGAAGAGGGTGGATTAACGTGATGTTCCCTCCAGCGGCAATGGGGGCAATCGTGGCCGTGATCGGTTTAGAGTTAGCTCAAACGGCTGCAGGCATGGCAGGGCTGTTGCCTAAAGATGGCGCAGTGGTTGATTCAAATACGTTAATTATCTCCCTGACGACGTTATCAGTCACTATCCTCTGCGCTGTCGTTTTCCGTGGGTTTCTAGCCATAATCCCGATTTTGATTGGTTTTTTATCGGGTTATGCTTTGTCCTATTTTATGGGTGTTGTGGACTTCACGCCTGTTATTGAAGCGCCATGGTTTGCTATCCCGACATTTTATACACCACGCTTCGAATGGTTTGCCATTTTAACTATTTTACCTGCGGCTCTAGTGGTAATTGCTGAGCACGTAGGGCACTTAGTTGTCACTGCGAATATTGTTGAACGTGACTTAATGAAATCGCCAGGTTTACATCGCTCAATGTTTGCCAATGGGTTCTCTACAGTGATTTCAGGTTTCTTTGGCTCAACACCGAATACGACTTATGGTGAAAACATTGGGGTAATGGCCATTACCAAGGTATACAGTACTTGGGTGATTGGTGGTGCTGCAATTATCGCCATTTTATTATCTTGTGTCGGTAAGTTAGCAGCGGCTATTCAGTTAGTGCCGGTTCCTGTAATGGGCGGGGTTTCACTCTTATTATACGGGGTGATTGGTGCATCAGGTATTCGCGTGCTAATTGATTCAAAAGTAGATTATAACAAGCCACAGAATTTGATTTTAACCTCAGTGATTTTAATTATTGGTGTCAGTGGCGCGGTTATCCATATTGGGCAAGCTGAACTTAAAGGTATGGCACTGGCAACGATAGTCGGGATCTTTATGGCATTATTGTTCCGCTTTATTACGTTTGTTAGGCCTGAAAAGCAGTTTGTGACATCTGAAGTGCAAGAGCTTGATAGCAATAAAAAATAAGCCACAGTAACTTCCATATTGCCGTTCGATTGTTCGAGCGGCATTTGGTGACCGTTGTTATTCATCTATCCGTATTTTTTATGGTAAACTGCGAGATGAAAATTGATTTATACAGCCAGAGGCGCTTCTGAACACACCATCACAGCTTTCATTACCACTATATCTGCCAGATGATGAAACCTTTGCAAGCTTTTATGCAGGGGAAAATGGGGCGTTGCTGTCTGCTATTCAGTCTGCTATTAATCAACCGCATGGTAGTTATATCTATTATTGGTCGCGAGAAGGTGGTGGGAAAAGCCATTTATTACATGCGGCTTGCGCAGAACTGTCTGAACAAGGTATTGCAGTCGGTTATGTCCCTCTAGATAAGCGTGCGTATTTTGTTCCTGAAGTGCTAGACGGTATGGAGCATTTATCACTCGTTTGTATTGATAACATTCAGTGTATTGCGGGTGATGAAGAGTGGGAAATGGCGATTTTCAATCTATATAATCGTATTTTAGAAATCGGCCGCACTTGTTTGTTAATTACTGGGGATAGGCCTCCGCGGCAAATTGAACTGAAATTACCCGATTTAGCCTCTCGCCTTGATTGGGGGCAAATTTATAAACTGCATCCACTCAGTGATGAAGATAAGATTTGGGCTCTTCAATTACGCGCTCGTATTCGTGGTTTCGAGTTACCAGAAGATGTGTGCCGTTTCGTGTTAAAACGCCTAGATAGGAAAATGGGAACTTTGTTTGATATTTTAAACAAACTTGACCATGCATCCATCGTTGCTCAGCGCAAATTAACGATCCCTTTCGTAAAAGATATTTTAAAACTCTAACCGATTAAATGAGTTGGCAGCTATATAGCTGCCAAAACAGAGATTATAAAATTTCACACACCTGCTCAGGTGGACGGCCTAAACGTGCTTTATCCCCATTAACAACGATAGGGCGCTCAATCAACTTAGGGTTTTCATGCATCGCTTTGATGAGTTGATCTTGAGTTAAAGAGTCATCGGCTAATTTTAACTCTTTATATAACTCTTCTTTGGTACGCATTAATTGGCGTGCGTCTTTGAACCCTAGCATTTTAAGCAGTTTTTTGATTTCAGCCGCGCTTGGAGGAGTATTTAAATATTCAACCACGGTTGGCGTGATGCCTTTATCTGTTAAAAGGGTTAAGGTTTCACGGCTTTTAGAGCAACGTGGGTTGTGGTAAATCTTAATTGGATCCGTCATTATTTTAATTCCTTACGGTTTTGCATTTTGATCGCGTAATTGTAGTTTTCGAAGCGCATCAATGCGAGCGTCATAGCGCTGTTGTTCGTAACTGCCTAAACGGCTTTGGCGGCTAGCATCGCTGAGATAATTAATCGCAATGTCATAATTCCCTCGTAATGCCATTCCTTCTGCGTAAGCAGCAAGTTCTTCAGTACGTTTACCTTGTTTTGCGGATGCCTCGGCCAGTAAATCCCAGCCAATTGGGTCATCAGGGTAATCAAACGTATATTTATTCAACAAGGTTGTTGCTTCTTTATACTGATGATTGTTAATCAACGCATTGGCTAAGTTGACTATAAATACGGTGTTTTTCGGTGCTTTTTTCAATGCATTTTGTAAACGAGAGACCGCTCTAGATACTTGATGTTGTTCAATATCGACATCCGTCATACTATCGATAAACCAAGGGTTATCGGGTTGTTTCGCTAATAGTTCTGTCAGGATTTTCCCAGCTTCTGCGTACTTTTTGTCTTGGGAAAGGAGTAATGCTTTACCATACTGAGCCGCAATCTGTTCTTGTGCAGAACCTTTACCATAATTCTCAATGATTTGGTCTAAAGCATGGTGTTGATCTGTGCTATACATGGCCAAAATACGAACCCGAGCTAACATAAAATCCAGTGATGAAGGCACACTCACTTTAGGGTATTGGTTCGAGCGGTTTCTGGCATCCGCTAAACGGCTATCCGGTAAGGGGTGCGTTAGCAGGATTTCAGGGGGCTTAGACATATAGCGGGTTTGGTCTGACATGGTTTGCATGAAATCAGCCATGGCATGTGGGTCAAAACCTGAGCGTCGTAATGTTTGTAGGCCAATGCGGTCTGCTTCTTGCTCATTGGCTTGGGTAAAGCTTATCATGCCTTGCTGCACCCCAGCCATCGTGCTGGTTAATGCTGCAAAACCAGCTTGAGGGTTTGCCATGACTAACAGTAAAGAACCAATAGTCCCAGCAATCGCGAGAGGCGTGGTGCTTTTCTGATCTTCCATCATTCGCGCGAGATGCCTTTGCGTGACGTGAGATATTTCGTGCGCCATGACGGAGGCTAACTGGCTTTCATTTTGGCTGTACCGAAATAATGCAGAGTGCAGCACGACATTCCCCCCAAAATAGGCGTATGCGTTAATATTGGGGTTGTTGACTAAGTAGAACTTAAACGGTGTTTTAACTGAGTCTGCATTTTTCACTAACCGCATGCCAAGTTTGTTAACATATTGGGTTAACAATGGGTCATAAATAAGAGGGGTGCTGGCGCGAATTTGGCGTGTGATTGCATCTCCCATAATAATTTCTTGGTTGATACTAAGAGTGCCTCCCGCCGTCGTTCCTATATCGGGTAAGGTATCTTCAATTGCGCTATAAGCAGGTAAAACTGCACCGTTCATTAGCGCAGCGATCATGAAAGCCAATAATGGATATTTTAAAGTTTTCTTCATGAAACGTGAGTATCCCATACAACATTTTAATTTAGGGTAAGTACCGACTTTATTTCGGGTATATTTAAGTAAGGCACCTAAAAACGCGAAAAGTTTAAAACACATGATAGCAAAAGCTATCGTAAAATCTGTTCTTCGGTATAATTTTCGTTACTTTAGGAACTGTCCTTTGTGTTATTCCCCAGGAGCAATAAATGCTGGAATTGTTTTTACAGTGGTATCGTCGGCGTTTTGCTGACCCACAAGCCATAGCCCTCTTTACATTACTCGTATCAGGGTTTGTGATCATCTTCTTTTTCAGCAGTATACTGGCTCCGTTGCTGGCGGCAATTGCTTTAGCTTATTTGCTTGAATGGCCAACAAATTTATTACAGCGCATAGGGCTATCCCGTTCAGTTGCTGTTGGTATCATTTTGACCTTATTTGCCGGAATAAGTGCCATGGTTATTTTAATTATTGCGCCAACGGCATGGCAGCAAGGGATTAATTTGATGGCCGATCTACCAAATATGGTAAACCGGTTCAATGAATTTGCACAGAAACTGCCAGAACAATATCCCGCATTGGTTGATGTTGGCATCATCGATATGATGGCAGATAACCTCCGTAGCCGTATGTCAGGTATTGCAGACTCAGTAGTTAAAGCGTCAGTTGCTTCGTTAATTGGTATTTTTACTTTAGCGGTTTACTTAGTTCTCGTGCCATTGATGACATTCTTCCTTTTGAAAGATAAAGAACGCATTAGCAAAAGTTTTCTCAAGTTGTTACCCAAAAACCGTTTGTTAGTGGGGAAAGTTTGGGTTGAAATGAATGAACAGATCACCAACTACTTACGCGGAAAAGTCACAGAAATGGTGATTGTTGGGGTGGCAACCTATTTATGCTTTGCATATTTTGACCTGCGCTATTCTGTATTGTTATCGGTTCTAGTCGGGGTGGCGGTATTAATCCCTTATATTGGTGCGGTAGCGGCTACGATCCCAGTGGTTATTGTTGCGCTCTTTCAGTATGGTGTTGGCAGCGAGTTTTGGTACTTAATGTTGGCATATTTAGTGATCCAAGGTTTGGATAGCAACGTTGTTGTGCCTTTATTGTTCTCTGAAGCGGTGAATTTACATCCACTTGTGATTATTTTATCTGTTGTGATTTTCGGTGGGTTATGGGGCTTCTGGGGGGTGTTTTTTGCAATACCGTTAGCAACACTGATTAAAGCGGTTATTCATGTATGGCCGGAAGAAACAACGGAACCAACAAACTAGGTTAGGAATAGTGCTGTATGGGGGCATACAGCACTATGCAGTGACGATTAAGCGTGTGTATTAATGTAATCAAGCACGATTTCGTGGTGGTTACTGGTTTTAAAATTGTCAAAGACGTGCTCTATTTTCCCAGTAGGGTCAACGAGGAAGCTAATACGATGAATTCCATCATAGGTTTTCCCCATGAATTGTTTTTCACCCCAAACTCCAAATTGCTCACATACTTGGTGGTCTTCATCTGATAATAAAGTGAAGTTCAACATCTCTTTTTCAGCGAAACGAGACAGTTTTTCTGGCTTGTCTGTGCTAATACCTAATACCTCGACACCTTTCGCTTTAAGTGTATCCATTTCATCACGTAGACCACACGCTTGAACAGTACAGCCAGGCGTCATCGCTTTAGGATAAAAGTAAACTAATACGCGTTGACCCTGATAATCAGAAAGATTGATGAGCTCACCATCTTGGTCAGGAAGGCTAAATTGAGGCGCCTTATCACCGGCTTTCAATGGGTTCATTACATATATCTCCGTTAACTTTGCATATTGGGGTTGTTAACAATACTTATGTTGCCTTTGGCATTTAGCATTGTACACAGTTGTTGAAATTTATTTTTTATAATTATGCCATTATCGTCCAACGGGTCGTGTGCAGTAATCTGAATCTCCAGTTGAGCGGGCATATCATTATTGGCTGGTTGTGTTTTAGAAACAAGCTCTGCGATATTACACTGCGAAGTTGTGAATAAATTTGTGAATTGCTCGACAATACGAGGTGCATCGTCGACAACAATATTCACGGTTACGGTTGATGGGTAATAGGTTGTTTGGACACTCTGGGTTCTTTTCATTACGATGAGCAAATCAAGCTCAGCGCCTTTAGGTGGTAATGTTGCCTCTAAAAGGGTGATCGCATTCCAGCTGCCGGATAACATCATAATAAAGGTGAATTCCTTGCCAAACATCGCTAAGCGACTATCTTCAATATTACAGTCACACTCGCTGACGAGGCGTGTAATGGTATTCACAATGCCCGGACGATCTGTTCCCAGCGCAGTAATGACAAGAAATTGCTGTTCAGTCTTAGGCAAAGTCTATTCCTTAGTATTGTAATTATGTCAGTTAAATATTTGATTAGAATATCGCCGTAAAATTCGGGCATTAAAAACTGACTGACTATGAAGGTAAGGAAACCATAAAAAAGGGAATCTGCCAAGAGGGGAAATAGACTCTTGCGAGAAATATCAGTGAATTATTACTTCTATTTAAGTTAATGTCCTCGGCATTAACAAAATTCATTAAATTCTTGCTGTTGGGTGGTTTTCTTCTTTGAAATGAAAAAGTAACATGGGGGTTCAATTATTGAGGGGGTATCGCTATGGCTAATGGAAACGCAAATTATAAAGATTTTTTAACGGGAAGCATTGTTGCAGTTATCACACCAATGGATTCGGCAGGGCGTTTAGATAAAGCCAGCCTAAAAAAATTGGTGGATTACCATGTTGAAAGTGGAACAACTGCTATTGTTTCTGTTGGTACAACTGGCGAGTCAGCAACCTTAACGCATAAAGAGCATGTCGATGTCGTAAAAGCGACACTCGAGTTAGCAGATGGCCGTATTCCTATTATTGCAGGTGCGGGTGCAAATGCGACAGCGGAAGCTATTTCTCTGACAAATGATTTTGAAAACAGCGGTGTAGTTGCTTGCCTGACAGTAACACCTTATTATAATAGGCCTTCTCAGGAAGGGTTATATCAGCATTTTAAAGCAATATCAGAAAACACCAGCTTGCCACAAATTCTTTATAATGTACCATCACGGACGGGCTGTGATATGTTGCCTGAAACCGTGGGGCGTTTAGCAAAACTGGCGAATATTGTTGCAATTAAAGAAGCAACAGGGAACTTAGCTAGGGTTCATCAAATCAAAGAACTGGTTGATGATAATTTTGTACTGTTAACAGGTGATGACGCAACAGCACTTGATTTCATGCAACTGGGTGGTCAAGGCGTTATTTCAGTCACATCCAACGTTGCTGCACCGCAGATGGTAAAAATGTGTGACTTAGCGCTTGCAGGCAAATATACTGAGGCGCGTGAATTAAATAAAAAACTGATGGGGCTTCATCTTCAGTTATTTGTTGAACCAAATCCAATTCCAGCGAAGTGGGGCTGTCATCGCTTAGGTCTGATTGCAGATGGTACATTACGGTTGCCAATGACACCGTTAACCACCTCAGGCCAGCAAAAAGTTGAGGAAGCCTTGAAGCTCGCTGGGTTACTGTAAAATTTAGGAAATTTTAATGGCAACATTATTGCAAAAATCGAAGGTTATGAAGGTTGCTGGCCTGTCACTTGTCGTGTTACTGGCAGCCTGCTCCAGCGATCAGCGCTATAAACGTCAGGTCAGTGGTGATGAGGAATATCTCAATGCTGCGCCATTGAAAGTGTTGAATGTGCCACAAGGGCTGACATTACCAGAACAAAATGGTGAGTATGATATCCCTAAAGCCACATCAACAGGGGCAATAGGAAAAGCGTTAGACATTCGTCCACCAGTACTGACAATTTCGCAATTAGCGGGTTCTCGTACAGAGGATAGCGCTCAAGCAAGCCGTTTGTTGCTAGAAAATACACCTGAAAATAGTGCGCTTTGGTCACAAGTTACAATGATCTTAGAGCAAAGAAATATTCCAGTGTCCTCTAAAGATGATGGTTCTCGCTCAATTGAAACCGATTGGGTGAAATGGGACCGTGCAGATGAAAACGTTCCAATTGAAAGCCGCCATAAAGTCACGGTACAACCCGAAAACGGTATGATGGCATTGACGGTAACAAGCTTAGGTTTACGTCAAGGTGGAGAGACAATTACCGATGTTGTCGAAACTCAACGATATAACAAGCTGTTATTGAATGAATTAACCGATAACTTATATACGTTACGTGATACCTCAAACAAAGGTAGCATTCAAAACGCGTATGGCATTATAGATGTTCAAACGGGTAGTGATGATACTGGCTTACCTTTAATTGTCGTTCGTGCACCATTTGACGCAGTATGGGAGCGTTTACCTCACACCTTAGAAAGTGTTGGTATGAAAGTGGGTGACCGTACACGTTCAAGTGGTTCTGTAATGGTGACTTACAAAGGTTTAAGCAGCTCAGAATGGCAGGCTTTGGGCATTGATGACCCAACTGTGCCAGAAGCAGACTATAAAGTGCAGGTCGGTGACTTAAATAACCGTAGTACACTGCAATTTATCACCACTAAAGGTGTGCCTTTAACACAAAAACAAAATGATGAAATGGTTGCCGCGCTGAAAGCAGCGTTTAGTAAAGCACCCGCTAAAAAGTCATAATTCAACATTTTGAGATTGTTAATTAAACCGTAGCTTAAATACAAGCTGCGGTTTTTTTATTTATGAGTAATTTTAATCGCGTAGTGGCGTTATAAACATCAATTATTGATAGGGCTAAATTAAGTTTGATGGATTTGTCATCCCACTATTTTCGGATATACTTCAACGAAAATCGCTAACATCAAGGAGAAGAGGGATGGATAATCACGCGATGAAACCCATCAAAAATAGTCGTGATTGTATGCCAAGGAAAATATCAGGGGCTGAGTTTAACCAAAAATTGAGAATAACAGCCAGTAATATAGAAAATACACAGTGTTTTCTAACTAAAGGGGTAATAGACTTTAGTTTGCAGGGGTTTGATATACCGGAAGGTTACCGACTCGTAAAATCACTCAGGAAACAACAATATCGCTTGATTGCTAATGGGGAAAAGCCGGAAACTCTTTATCTCGTTGAACTAAAATTTCGCAAAGACATTGTGATCGGGAAGATAACGTGCACACAAATTAAAGTTTGGCGAAGCACTGCTCATCAATATATTAAAATTATCAAAGATTTACCTCGTCAGTTTTTTGCTTACCTTCTTAATACATATTGCATTATGGTAACCGATGAAGAGCAAACAGATGCAGGTCAACGTTTTTGGGAAACCATGATCAATTGGGCATTTGATAAAAAATATTATGTTTATGCCTCAAATGGTGAAGAAGAAAACCGCCTATTGATCCCGATTAAAGATATGGATGATTTTTACTTAAATTGGATGGAGTTGTATTGGGGGAAAGATATTGATATTCATACACATAGGTTGGTGGCCATCAGTAAAACGCCCTTAATCTAAATAGAATAACCTCTCTAATGATTTATTCTCTGTATTTGGTTCATGTTATTTCTATCGTAATTTATATGCTTAGCTAATTATTAATTGGCCTTTCGTTAGTTTTAATTTTTTCCTCTCTGCAACGCTAATTTTATTTTTCATATTTTCACCTAAAACAAATGGACAAAAAATCAGTGTTTATGGTTAAGTAATCGTTTGCGTCTGCCCGGGAATTTTATTATCATGATTAGCAGTGAATTATAAAATATTGAATATCAGCTAGTTAGCGTTTCGCATGGTGAATTTCAGTAACTAACTGAAACAGAGCAGAAAATTAACAATGAATAGGCCATTTGGTGGGTTTTTGTTCTTCTGTTACTTATCTGAATCTGCTGTGCAGGTTGATTTTGTTTAGTTTAATCACATCTCTGGAGTGTGTAAGATGCAAAAGAAAGCTGAGTTGTATCGTGGTAAGGCAAAAACAGTCTATACCACAGAGGATCCTGATCTACTGGTTCTGGAGTTCCGTAATGATACATCAGCACTCGATGGTGAACGTATCGAGCAGTTTGACCGTAAAGGTATGGTAAATAACAAATTTAACCATTTCATTATGAGCAAATTAGAAGCCGCCGGTATTCCAACACAAATGGAAGCATTATTGTCTGACACAGAAGCTCTGGTGAAAAAGTTAGATATGGTGCCTGTTGAGTGTGTGATCCGCAACCGTGCAGCAGGTTCACTGGTAAAACGCTTAGGTGTTGAAGAAGGCATGGAGTTAAACCCGCCTTTATTTGATTTATTCTTAAAGGACGATGCCAAGCACGACCCGATGGTGAATGAATCGTACTGTGAGACATTTGGCTGGGTGAGTAAAGAAAACTTGGCAAAAATGCGTGAGCTAAGCTACAAAGCCAATGAAGTGCTCAGTAAAATTTTTGCTGATGCAGGGTTAATCTTAGTCGATTTTAAACTGGAGTTTGGCTTGTATAAAGGCCAAGTGGTATTAGGCGATGAATTTTCCCCAGACGGTAGCCGTTTATGGGACAAAGAAACGCTAAATAAAATGGATAAAGACCGTTTTCGTCAGAGCCTTGGCGGCTTAATTGAGGCTTACGAAGAAGTCGCTCGTCGTATTGGCGTACAATTAGATTAATCGATTTCCTATAATTTGAATGAAATTTTAGCCTGCATTGCAGGCTATTTTTTTAGCTATAAACTCAAGACGGCTATTGGCGGATCAAATGAGTGATCCATGAAGCGAGAGCGGTATCCGTGGTACTCATTTTTAGTTGCTGACTAAGTGACATCAATGTCGGTGCAGGAAGTGGGCTTTCAACTTGTAACTCAGGATGACCTAATACTTCCAGTGGTTGACCATCAGCAATTAGATTACCCTTTGATAGATGCAATACACGCTGAAAATGGCGGGCAACAAAATCAAGGTCGTGGCTAATCGAAACGACAGTTACCCCTTTTTTTCGTTGTAATGTTAGCCAATCTTCAAATTTTCGCATCCAAAAGGCATCAAAGTCACGGCTTGGTTCGTCAAGTAGCAATAGCTTAGGGGAAACAGCCTCTAAACAAGCAACAGCAACCATCCTACGTTGGCCTGCGTGCAAATCTAAAGGGTGTTTACCCGCCACGTCGGATAGGTGGCAAATTTCAAGTGCCTGATGTACTCGGTCTTGAATATCACGTTTATGATATTTCTGGCGTTTTAAGCCAAACGCAATTTCATCACGCACACGACTATGAAAAATTTGTTTCTCAGCTTCTTGGAATAAAATGCCGATATGGTTGGCTCTTTGTGGTGAAGAGAGAAGGTTAAGCGGCTGGCTATCAAGCCGAATGTCGCCTTGTGTGGGGTGTAATAACCCCGCTAAAAGGCGCAACAATGTTGATTTTCCTGCACCATTATCCCCAACCAAAGCAACCCATTCACCAGGGTGAATAGACAGAGATAAAGATTGTATATTATCAATGGTTGAATTTGGCCAACGATAACTCAGATTGTTAAGCTGTAACATATTGCTCCTTAAACATCTGTAGCAATCGCGCTTCATCGTGGGGAATATTTCCTTGCCAATGCCCTAATTTGACCAGCTCACCTACCGCCCGCCATGCATCTGGCATATTGATTGTTTCAATAGTATCAAGAAAAACATCATTTAAACTGCCTGTTGCGACCATTTTCCCAGCTTCTTGAAAGGCTTGGCCTGTACTTAGCAAAAGGAATGAGTCACAGAAACGGATGGCCGGTAGTAAGTTACGTTCAAAAAAAATAATGCTGCAGCCCGTTTGTTCTGTATAGCGTTGTAATTGGGCTAAAATGCGTTGTGTTGCACTTGGGGTTAGTCGACTAAACGCTTCATCGAGTAAAAGGAGTTTAGGCTGCATCGCTAATGCACTGGCTAACACAACGCGCTGTGCTTCACCGCCGGATAAGGTGGCAGGATGACGCGTTCGCAGTGCCTCACAAAATGTGAGTTCAATGGCTAGTTCAACTCGCTCACTAATTTCTTCGGGTGTTAAACCGAGGTTCTCGGGGCCGAATGCAATTTCCTGTTCAACGGTAAACGCGCAGCCTGAGAGTTGTAATTGGGGGGATTGCTGAACAAGTTGGCGTGAAATAGACACCTGAACCACCACGTTATCAGCTAAAGGCGCTTGCAATACCTCTGCGGTTCCTTCAATTTTTCCCTGGATAAGCTCATTGTGCCAACCTGCAATTATTTGTGCTAACGTGCTTTTTCCACTGCCGTTACCACCTAATACACATAGCCATTGGCCTGCTTTAAGCGGAAGGTCAATTGGCCCTAATAGGGACTGTTCCGCGCCTTGTGGAATGAAGCGCATTTGTTGTAAATTCACCACCACAGAGAAAGACCGCCTTCAATAACAATTAACAAAACTAACCCATACCTGAGCAAGGCTTGGTGGGTGCTATCCACCGGTGGGTTCAATGTCGTGCGTTTAGTACAATAGCGAAAGCCACGCATATCTAATGCAGCGCCACGAATACTCAGTTCACTCAAGGTATTACTGGCAAGTGGAAACAATAGGGCAGGTAACGATGTAATACGTTGCCAAAAGCGACCATCAAGAGGAACGCCTCTGGCTATTTGTGCTTCACGGATGGTGCCTAATTGTTGACGAAGTTGTTCGGCAAGTAACAATGGGCCAGCGAGTAGGTAAGCGAAACTCGCAGGTAAACGGCTAGCAAATAAAGCCCGAATAAAGCGTTCAGTCGGTACATATTGCAGCCAAAGTTGAGAAGCACTAATAATCGTTAATAACTTAAACCACAATGCCAACGCAAATTCAGGGCGGCTATTTTTTAAAGTGGCTCCAGTTAATAGCTGAGCTAGCCATCCACCATGAATTAACCAAAGCCCTGCAGCCATGGGAAGCATAATCCATGCAACAATCTTCCAACGGTGGCGGGCTGGCCGCCAAAATATTAAAGCAGCGAAAGTGCTGCAACCTAGCAGAATTAATGGCCAACCCAATGGTAAAAAAAGCGAAGTTATACTGAGCCAAAACCAAATTGTCAGCGAGGTAAATGGATGCATCTAACGGACCTTAGCCATATTTGGGTAATTACGTTGAACGCGTTCTGGTAACTGTCGAACCAGTAACCAAGCAATAATGGCTGATGCAACTTTATCTGCAATATTGGCGCCTAATACCGTAATTGCTACTGATTCTAATAAGTTATCGCCAACTGCATGAAAATACGCGACAAAAAAGTCAGCTCCACTACCAGTTGTTCCTGCAAATAAGTAAGTGCGAATGGGAACAGCAACGATCATTAACGCAAAAGTAATCACAACACCGGATAAGATCACTCTTGGTAAGGTGCGAAAACCACCTGCACGGGCTAATAACCCAGCACTCAGGCCAATCATCATTGCTACAGGGGCAAAAGCCGCTGCAATTGGGCCACTGAGTAAACCCCATAATAAATTCGTTAATAAGCCACTCAATAATGCAACCCAAGGGCCAGCTAATAATGCACAAATTAGCGTTCCGATAGAATCTAAAAATATAGGCAATTTTAGCATCGAACTTAATTGGCCAATGACCATATTAATGGCAATAGAAAACACAATTAAAGTCAGAGTGCGACTAGAGATAATCGACGTTTTACCCATGACAAAGTCATTCCTTACAGTAATAAAATAATAAAATTAACGAGACGTGATAATCAGCTCTTCATAACCAGACAACGGGCAAGGTTCACGAGTAAAATTAACTTTCTCAAGTTCCCCAATAACCAGCTCTAATGTGGTTCTAACAGTACAACCCGGCATCATATGACCACCAAGAACTTTTCCGTATTCATCAGAGACAGACAAATGCAGGTGTTCACCTTGGGCATCTAACGTGCCAATGAATGAAACAATTTCAAACTTTCCGGTTGTTTGAAAGGTATTCTCTTGGCCTGCAAAACGCAGTGCAACGTCAGTTAAGCTGCCGACACTACTGACAATAAATGCAGCTTTTAGGCCATGCTGCTCAATTTTTTGTCTTAATGTTAAGATCACATCTTCGCCAGGGACTAAGCGGATGGCAATAAAACGAGCGTTTGAATAGGGTGATAAAAGTTGATTCATATTATTAATCCTAATAATTGTGCTTGCGCTGAGCGTCGCACAACCATTGAAATCACTAAAATTATAAATAATGTGAAGTTATGATTTTTCAGTATTAATTGGTCGTGATTATTATACGCAATTGAGATGGATTGTCTGGCGGTAAAGGTATTTCGGTCTATCTTCAGCAAAAGGCACCATAAGTTGGTTTTTATAATGATAAATATAAAAAAAAGCGAGAAGTAAAAAAATAAACAGTGATGAATATTCCGAATATTTAGCTTAAGTTTTATCGATGGTCAGGATTATCCGTATTACCATGTTAATTTTTGTTCAATTAAGGGAGGCGCCGTCAGATATTCTGAGTGACTATTTTTCTAGAAGCATTAAATAGCGAATAAAAAATAGCTCAAATGTCACATTTTGGTTAATTAACTGTGCAGAGATAGTGGCTTATTATTAATTAAAAATATCGTTATAAAAATAAAAAGAGTTGGCGTTAATATTTGCTTCTTTGATGATGAGCCAATAACATGTTTTTAAGTCAGTCGATTGACTGCAAATAAATTATAATTGTGCGTTTTACAGGGACAAATCTATGAGTCATGTTGATCCAACACTAATCATTCTCTTGGTATTAGCTGGGTTAGGTATTATCAGTCATAATATGACAGTCACCCTTGCGATGCTATTTTTATTGGTAGTCAGAATAACACCATTGAATAATTATTTTCCATGGATTGAAAAATATGGTTTAACCATTGGCATACTTATCTTAACTATCGGCGTTATGACACCAATTGCGAGCGGCAAAATAACCGCTAGTGAGGTATTGGGCTCATTTTTGAATTGGAAATCGATTCTGGCAATTGTTATTGGGATCGCCGTTTCTTGGCTGGGTAGCCGAGGCGTCACATTAATGACCCATCAACCGTCTACTGTTGCAGGCTTACTTGTTGGAACCGTGATTGGTGTAGCCTTATTCCGTGGTGTGCCTGTGGGGCCTTTAATCGCGGCAGGGATATTGTCATTATTAATTGGTAAATCATAGCATTACGATGTTGAAATTACTTCCTGTTATTATCGAGCAGCTGCATCTGGTTGGCATGCGTCGTCTTATGGTTCTTTCTGGCGACAATGTGTGGGTGGAACAGCAACTCAACGAAATTCTAACAACTATTGATGGCGACTGGTTAACGATTTCATCAAACTTGCCTCACGGTGTTTCCCCTGAAAATGCCCATCTATTATTGGGCCGTGAATTTTTGCATGGCATCTTTGATGTGCGTGAAGGCTTTCATAGCGAAGCGCTAGCCATGCTTGCTGGCACGTTAAAAGCAGGGAGCTTGTTAATATTATGCACCGCACCGCAATCTGAGTGGGCGACAAATAATGATATCGACAGCCTTCGTTGGAATGAACAATCTGGGGTTATTTCGACACCGAATTTTGTTCACCATCTGCAACGGACTTTTGAAGCATCCTCTGATATTTTATTTTATAAACAAGGGGATAAACCTGATTTTCCATTGCTAAAAAACAAACCGTTATGGCAAGCACCTACAGGCCAGCCAACAAAACAACAGCAACAAATAATTAGCCAATTATTAAGCGCAGAACATGGAATTTGGGGCTTAATAGCGCCAAGAGGGCGCGGAAAATCGGCAATAGCAGGCATGTTAATACAACAATTTGGGGGAGAGTGTTGGTGCTGTGCACCCGCCAAAGTGGCGACGGAAGTATTAAGCCGACATGCAGGCCAACCGATTAACTTTTGGTCACCTGATAACTTATTAGCCTACTGCCGCAGCAATGAAAAAATAACAGCAGATTGGCTGATCATCGATGAAGCTTCCGCTATTCCTAATTATATTTTACGAGAGCTGGTTGAGTATTTTCCCCGTGTTTTATTGACCACAACCGTCGATGGCTATGAGGGAACAGGGCGTGGTTTCATGTTGAAATTTTGCGCAAGCCTAACGCATTTCAGGTTATTGCAACTTGATAGCCCTATGCGCTATGCGGCTAATGACGCCTTAGAATCATGGGTTAATAGCGCTCTATTACTGCAAGAGCCCACCTATCAAACGGTTATTACTGAAACTGTTGAATATAAAGCGTTAACTCAGGCGTCATTAGTAGAAAATAATGAAAAACTAAGCGCATTTTATGGCCTATTGATGAGCGCACACTATCGAACGTCACCATTAGATTTACGACGACTATTGGATGCTCAGCAACAACATTTTATGGTGGCAAAAACCGAGTCTCATGATTGTGCTTATTTAGGTGCATTATGGATGGTGGATGAAGGACAATTAACCGAATCATTGAGTTGGCAAATATGGGCTGGTCTTCGTCGACCTAGAGGGAATTTGGTTGTCCAGTCATTGGCTGCTCACAGTGCTTTTCCTAATGCGGCACAGTGGCAATCTCGCCGTGTAATGCGTATTGCGGTTGATGCGCACCACCGTAGGCGCCAAATTGGTTTAACGCTGTTAGAAAAACAAAAAACAGTTGCTACAGAGCAAGGGTTGGATTTTTTATCTGTTAGTTTTGGGCTAACACCTGATTTAACGGCTTTTTGGCAAAAAGCCGGTTTTAGGCTGATACGCATTGGCACTCATAAAGAAGCAAGCAGTGGCTGTTTTACCGCAATGGCTATTCTACCGATATCAAACCGTGCATACCAACTCTGTGAACAGGGGGAGTTACGGCTAAAACGTGACCTATATTGGCGCAGTGATTTACAAGAGTTTGCTTTCACAACAGACTCACAACAGCAATTAACGACAGATGATTGGGTTGAACTCATCGGGTTTAGTGAGTTTAAACGGCCCATTTCTGCGAGTGAAAGTGCGATTCTGCGTTTATTGAAGGAAGAAAAAAACGGGCTTTCGCTTCTCAGACGGCATTTGGTGTCATGTGAACCCATCGCACAGATTTGCGCAGATGTTGGTATAACAGGGCAAAAGCAATGGCTACAACGAGTAAGAGAAGAGGTTGGTATACAGGTAAAACAATACCAACCCACGCTGTTAGCGGAGATAAAGCAAAAGGTTATTTCTTCTTGTCTTTAGGCCAATCGTCTTCATCATCCCAAAGGTGGTTATTATCTTGATGTGGGGGAATTTCTGGCTTGTCATCTAAAAACTTTTTGGGGTCCAATTTCATCATTTCTTTGACTGAATTCCAGATAAGCCCCACTAACAATAGTATGATTATCCACCAGTAGTCTGCTAACCATTGCATACATTACCTTCCATTCGTCATTCTTTGAGCTGTCTGTGCGTTGATATCGCTCAGTTACCCTAGTCACATACTTTTGTATGCTCCTAGGGATGCCTTCACTCATCGCCTTCATACAACTCAAATAATTTAGAATGGGTTGAGAGAGCCATTCTTTGAGCTGTTTGTGCGTTGATATCGCTCAGTTACCCTAGTCACTGCTAGTAATAATCATTCCAACAGGCAAAAGCGACTTTTCATTAAGCTTGTTTACCATTAGAGTATACCATTGATATTATTATGAGTTACCACAAAATTTATGCGGTTTTTACCATTTAATTTATTTATTAGAGAGGAGGAGTAATTTTGAAAAAATTGTTCCTCATTGTTATTGGATGGTTAGCTGTTGCGCTGGCTTTTGCTGGCGTCGTTCTTCCTGTTTTGCCGACTACGCCTTTCTTATTGCTGGCGGCATGGTGCTTTTCTCGTTCATCTCCACGCTTTCATCATTGGTTATTATATCGCTCTTGGTTTGGGGGGTATATCCGTCATTGGCAAAAGCACAGAGGGCTACCTAAAGGGGCAAAACCCAAAGCAATTATATTGATAATACTCACTTTTTCATTATCAATCTGGGTTGTTAGTTATGTATGGTTGAAAATTGGCTTATTGGCACTGTTGTGTTGGCTGCTTATTTTTATGTATCGACTTCCAGTTGTTGATGAACAAATTTCCACGAAAAATAAAAAAGCCTCATAAATTATGTAATGTAATTTATGAGGCGTGATAGAAGTTGCTTTGCTAACTTAGGGGTTATTCAGGAGCTCTAATATAGCGTTCGAATACATAATCTAAGTTACTGTTTAACCAGTTTTTCCCGCAAATATCCTCTTGTTCTAGAACTTGCTTAATCACTTCTGGCGTCAATAGCTGTTCAGCTTCATGGGATAACGGCCAGTAGCTAATATGCCAAGGTTCATAGGCAACCCCTGCATTTTTGGCAGTAAAAGGGCGATAAAAATCAAATGTCGCCATATTATCCGTGAGCCAGTGATTTAGTTCAGCAAGGTAGCCGCCAGTTTCATACTCCCAAGGTTCTAACTGCAATGTTTGCCCAGCTGGGATACGTAATGGGTCATACACGTCTATTTCGGTTCCCCAATGATGACGGCTTGCACCGGGTAATGCAGACCAATGCAAAATCGCCTCACAAAGCTCACCTTCAGAAAGGGCTGTAATATCTAGAGGTTGGCTCTGTGCATCAAGAACAGGGCGAAGGCCGGTGAATTTTTCATTCCAAATTAACTGTTGACGTGAAAAATCACGAAATGCACTTGCTGATTGTAACTTGAAGCCTGCTTTTACCGCTGCTTGTTGCATGGCTAAAAATGCTTTGGTGGCATTAAACTGTAGCCGATGAGAGCCGCCAAGTGTCACTAGATGGTCCGTGGAACGGCCTGTTAGCATTGCGATGGTGATCATAATAACAATAGCTCCATGACTCGCTCATAAATTAAGGCCAATTGTTGCAAGTCTTTGACACTCACGCATTCATCAACTTTATGTATGGTGGCATTCAATGGGCCGAGCTCAATCACTTGAGTTCCCATTTGGGCGATAAAACGACCATCCGATGTTCCACCACTTGTCGATAACTCTGCGTTAAGACCTGTCAGTTCATGAATTGCTTGCAGAGTTGCAGTGACAAGTTCTTGTTTTTCAGTCAAAAATGGCTGCCCAGATAATGACCATTCAATTTTGTATGTAAGGCCATGGCGATCTAACATACTAGTGACCCTGTCACGTATTTGTGTGTCGGTCAATTCTGTGCTGAAACGAAAATTAAATTGAATAAATAACTCTCCGGGGATCACATTACTTGCCCCAGTACCTGCATGGATATTGGCAATTTGCATGGTAGTGGCAGGGAAGAACTCATTGCCGTTATCCCAGATAGTTGAGGTGAGCTCTTGCAAAAAAGCGGTTGAGCGGTGCACCGGGTTGTCCGCTAAATGGGGATAGGCAACGTGTCCCTGTGTACCCAAAATAGTTAAGTTCGCTGTAATAGAGCCTCTACGTCCATTCTTTATGATGTCGCCTAATTGTGATTGGCTTGACGGCTCACCGACTAAACAGTAATCAACGCGCTCATTACGTGCTATTAATGTTTCAACAACTTTAACCGTGCCATCCAGCGCAGCAGCTTCTTCATCAGATGTGATTAAAAAGGCCAAGCGTCCCGGATGATGAGGGTGTTTTTTGACAAAACGCTCTGCTGCGACAACCATTGCTGCGACTGAACCTTTCATATCAGCAGCACCACGGCCATATAGATGTTGATTTATAATTGTTGGGTTAAACGGCGGAGTCTGCCAATTTTCGCTATTGCCTGCCGGTACAACATCGGTATGACCTGCGAATGCAAGGGTTGGCCCCTGAGTACCTCGATGTGCCCAAAAATTCAATGTGTCACCAAAATGCATGGGTTCAACAGTAAAACCAAGTTGGTTTAAGCGCTCGGTAAGTATTGCTTGGCAGCCTTGGTCATCGGGGCTGATAGAAGGGCGAGTAATTAATTCTTTGGCAAGCTGAATAACGGGGCAATCCATTATATCCACCTGATTATCGAATGAAGTTTTGGTAGTCATTAGCGTTAAACCCAACTAAGTATTGGTTATCTGGAGAAACAAGTACGGGCCTTTTGATCATGGCAGGCTCTGCAAGTAGTACTTTTTTTGCACTGTCTGCGTCAACAACTGCATTCTTTTCATCGTCAGTCAGTTTACGCCACGTTGTTCCCCGTTTATTGACTAACACTTCCCAATCAATATGTTCCATAAAGGTAGAAAGTAATTCATCGCTAATACCATCAACACGATAATCATGAAACTGATAGTTAACGCCATTATCTTCTAAGTAACGGCGTGCTTTTTTAATGGTGTCACAGTTTTTAATTCCGTACATGATATAAGGAGAGTTAGATGTATTTGGCATATGATTTTCCTCAAAAAAACTAGCGATAATCCTTACATAATGAGGCAAAAATCACTTGGGATCTAGCCCAAACTTGAGAAATATATAATAACCTTATAATTAAAAACTATGTGACTTAGCCTCGACAATTAATATATTAAAAAAAATTATCTTGAGCGCATATAAATTAAACTAGCTTCTAGACGAGAGCGAACGCGTAACTTTTTAAGAATATTTCGAATGTGAACTTTAACAGTCTCCTCAGAAATAAAAAGCAAATTAGATATTTCACGATTTTTCAAGCCGACAGCCAGTTCATGTAAAATTTCAGATTCTCGTTTCGTCAGTGCTGATAGCGGATCATTATAATTATGACGTGAAATAAGATGTTGATATATTTTTTCACTAAAAACCAATTGCCCTCTAGAGGCCTTCTTCATGCTATAAAATAGCATGTCAAGTTCACTGCTTTTCAATAAATAACCTTGTGCACCTGCATCAATAGCACCATATATATCTGTTTTAATTGTTGATGCAGATAACACTAGTAAGTAACTGTCATTGCAGTGTTTACGAAGTAATCGCATGGTTTCAAATGTTTTAATACCTTGAATATTGGTATCGATGATAATGAGATTAGGCTGTAGGTGCCTTGCGATACTTAAGGCTTCGTAACAACAAGAGCACTCTGCTGTGACACTAAAGTGTGTATCTGTATTTATGAGCTGACGCAATCCCAAGCGTATAATAGGGTGCTCATCAATAATCATTACTGTATATTTAGACATAGAGGGTTCCTTTTTTATGTCTCAAACGTCAAAGTCTAGTTAAGTATTCCCCATAAAATAGACAATCTGATTTCAATATGTTTATTATATTTAATAAGTATATTAATAATTATAAAACTAGTTTGGTATATTATTAATGTTACTTCTTTAATTAATTTGAATAGCTATGCTAATAAAATAAGGTGTTTATCGATAATACATTAAAATCAGAAAATTCATATCTAATATTTAAATTAAAATTAAAAATAAGTGGTTTTGAAACGGAATTACACAGTGTTGTTAGGTAATTAATTATTTATATATATTACCATCATGAAATTAACTATAAATTATTTTAGTTTTATTTTTAATAATTAAAACGGTATTGCGATATAATCAAAGCGATTACGTTTTACTCTAATAGTGGCCTAACTCTATTGTCACTGAAAGGCTGTAACTGAAAGATTTTTCTGGAAATTGCAGGTATGATCATGATTTGCTAGTGAGATGTGTTTATACTGTTATCGCTCTTACCTTACTTATTTTGAAAGGACTTGACGATGGATGATAAATTAAAACAAAGTGCTCTTGATTTTCATGAGTTTCCACATCCTGGGAAAATTACGGTTACCCCAACTAAACCCCTAACAACCCAGAGAGATCTCGCATTAGCATACTCACCAGGTGTTGCAGTGCCATGTCTTGAAATTGCAGATGACCCACTTAAAGCTTATCGTTACACGGCTAAAGGTAACCTTGTCGGGGTGGTGTCTAATGGTACTGCTGTTCTTGGGTTAGGTAATATCGGTGCTTTGGCTGGTAAGCCCGTCATGGAAGGGAAAGGTGTACTATTTAAAAAGTTTTCTGGTGTTGATGTCTTTGATATTGAAGTTGATGAAACCGATCCAGACAAGCTCGTGGATATCATAGCATCTCTTGAGCCGACTTTTGGCGGTATTAACTTAGAAGATATCAAAGCACCAGAATGCTTTTATATTGAACAAAAACTCCGTGAGCGGATGAAAATCCCTGTATTCCATGATGACCAACACGGAACGGCGATCATCTGTACTGCCGCTGTCATTAATGGGTTACGGATTGTTAAAAAAGAGATTGGTGATGTTCGCCTAGTCGTTTCTGGCGCAGGGGCAGCATCAATCGCTTGTATGAATCTATTAGTCGCGTTAGGGTTGAAACGCGAACATATCACCGTCTGTGATTCCAAAGGGGTGATTTATAAAGGCCGTGACGAGCGCATGGATGTGACTAAAGCCGCGTATGCAATTGAAGATAACGGTCAACGTACTTTAGCGGATGCTATTCCTAATGCAGATATTTTCTTAGGTTGTTCAGGTCCTCGCCTTTTAACGCCAGAAATGGTGAAAACCATGGCAAAAGATCCACTGATCTTAGCATTGGCTAACCCTGAACCTGAAATATTGCCACCGTTAGCGAAAGAAGTTCGTCCTGATGCCATCATTTGTACCGGTCGCTCTGATTACCCAAATCAGGTTAATAACGTGTTATGTTTCCCATTCATTTTCCGTGGTGCGTTAGATGTCGGTGCAACAACGATAAATGAAGAGATGAAACTGGCTTGTGTGTACGCCATTGCAGATTTGGCATTGGCAGAACAAAGCGAAGAAGTGGCTTCAGCGTATGGCAATCAAGATCTATTCTTTGGCCCTGAGTATATTATTCCGAAACCATTTGACCCACGTTTGATTGTTAAAATTGCACCGGCTGTGGCAAAAGCGGCAATGGACTCAGGGGTAGCAACACGTCCAATTGAAGATTTCGATGCTTATATCGAAAAATTGAACCAATTTGTTTATAAAACAAACTTATTTATGAAGCCTATTTTCTCCCAAGCGAAGACTGCGAAAAAACGCATTGTTTTAGCCGAAGGGGAAGAAGAACGTGTATTACATGCCACTCAAGAGCTGGTTTCTTTAGGTTTAGCTTTCCCAGTTTTAGTTGGGCGTCCAAGTGTGATTGAAATGCGTATTCAAAAACTTGGCCTACATATTGAGTTAGGTAAAGATTTTGAAGTGGTCAATAATGAAAATGACCCGCGTTATAAAGAGTATTGGCAAGAATATTACCAAATCATGAAACGTCGTGGTGTTTCCCAAGAAATGGCACGCCGTGCAGTGATTAATAACCCAACCTTAATTGGTGGGATCATGGTGTTACGTGGTGAAGCTGACGGGATGATTTGTGGTACTGTCGGAAGTTATGGCGAACACTACGAAGTGGTTAAAGAACTGTTTGGTTTCCGCGAAGGTGTTCACACCGCTGGTGCAATGAACGCATTATTACTGCCAACGGGGAATACATTCATTGCAGACACTTATGTCAATGAAGACCCTTCACCGGAAGAGCTAACTGAAATCACGTTAATGGCAGCGGATACGGTAAGACGCTTTGGTATTGAACCGAAAGTCGCGCTGTTATCGCGTTCTAGCTTTGGCTCTTCAGATTGCTCATCAGCACAAAAAATGCGTGATACGTTATCGATGATCAAAGCACGTGACCCACATCTTGAAATTGACGGCGAAATGCATGCGGATGCCGCATTAATTGAGTCTATCCGTAAAGATGTGATGCCAGATAGCCCATTAAAAGGTTCAGCAAATTTATTAATAATGCCAAATATGGAAGCGGCACGTATTAGTTATAACTTACTGCGTGTGACTAGCTCTGATGGTGTGACTGTCGGGCCGGTGTTGATGGGGGTTGCGAAACCTGTGCATATTTTGACACCAATTGCGTCGGTACGCCGTATCGTGAATATGGTTGCTTTAGCGGTTGTTGAGGCTCAAACAAATCCTCTCTAACGGTTAATATTAGTTAATCCCTTTTAAAGGCTTCTATGGTTTCATAGTGGCCTTTTTTATTGAAAATGATTCTCATTATCTGTATCTTGTGGGTTTGACTACACAAGACGGAAAGCATAATGATTTCAATTAGATTGACCTCTCGAATAGCCACTTTGATAGTTGGGTTATTCTTTCTTATTGGTTGTACACAAAAAGTTGAACCGACAACCGTACAATTAGATAACCAACTAACAGTTAGTAACCAAATTATTGACTTAGCAACAGGTAAGTCTTTAACTCCTCAACAATTAATTGAGCAGCTTGCTCAATCTCCACGTGTGATCGTGGGAGAAAAGCATGATAACCACTATCACCACCAAATTGAGCAGTGGCTTGTACAAGAAATGCCAAAAATACGTCCTCAAGGCGCGGTTCTACTCGAAATGCTGACACCTTCACAGCAAAAGGGCGTGAGCCGTGTACAGGCACAGATGCAAAGTAACCCCTATATTCGTGACGAAAAGTTACAGTCTGCCTTAAATTGGAATAGCGGCTGGCCTTGGGAACAATATGGGTCTTTAATCCGCCATTTGCTGAGCTCACCTTATCCACTATTGTCTGCAAATTTAGACAAAGAAGAGGTGCTTGCCGCCTATGCTAACCCGTCATCGATAGCGGGGCAGTATTCTACTCAGCCTATTGTTCAAGAACTTATCAGCAAAACGATTGAAAGTTCTCATGGTGGGGAGCTTACAGCGGAACAAGTTATAAAAATGACGTTCGTACAGCAGCTGCGTGACCGTCGTATGGCAGAGTCGTTATTAAATGCGCCTACACCAGCGCTTCTGTTCGCAGGTGGCTACCATGCAACAAGAGCTATTGGTGTCCCCTTGCATGTGCAAGATCTCGCCCCTGATGAACCAATGAAAGTGTTAATTATTTCGGAAAGAGGGGAAGAAATAGACCACTTACATGCGGATTTTGTGTGGTACACACCTAAATGATGACTAAATAATAGCAACCTAATGATTTCAAAAAAGTTAATTTTGTGAAGTAATCTTTATTTTCATTAAGAAATGATTTCCATTTTCATTTGTTATTAATTATCATTTGCGTTTATGTGAGAATACGTAAGTATGAAAGATAAAAATGAGTATAACAACATTTGAAAATGAGTATTTAAAGCGAACGACAAAGATGAGTGGTTGGCTCGCATTGGCAATCGCTCTTCATGTTGTGGTTGTTGGCGTGTATTTATGGGTAACTCACAATCAACAATGGGAAGAGTTATTTCCACCGCCATCCGTGGTCATGGAAATTTCGATTGAGTCGCAAGCGGTGCAATTGACAGAAGCTAACATTGGTCAGTTACAAGAGTTGTCTGTGGCGAGTGAAGTTCATGAGGCACCGTCTGAAGATAAAATTATCCCACCCCTAGCAGTCAATGAGCAGGCAGAAGTGCAAGTGGCTAAGGCGGTGAGTAAACAGCGAACAGTTGAAGTCAAAAAACAAAAACATGAAAAGCAGGTGGTTGAACAAAAACAAGCGACTGATTCAAAAGCCAATGATGCTCCTGTCACCAGTGATGCAGCAGCACCATTACAGACGCAGAAAATTGCGGCAGAATTTAATAGCCAGTCACAATCGATAGAGAACGCGAAAAGGCTGTGGGAAGCTCAAGTATTGGGAAAACTAAATAAATACAAGCGGTTCCCTGAAGATGCCGTAAGGCGAGGGCGAGTTGGTCAATCAACCGTGACATTCACGGTTGACCCACAAGGTTTTTTACTTGGTAGCGACTTGGTGAGTTCATCTGGAACGCGATCTTTGGACAGAGAAGCGTTGCAGGTGCTCTCAAGGGCGGCACCGTTACCTGAACCACCAGCCGAAATTTTAATTAATGGGCGGGTAACAGTCAGGATCCCTATTGATTTTACTCTTAATGAAAAATAGATTGGATTAATTATGCGTAATAAACTCACTGAGTTTTGTCTTATTACATTACTTGGTTTATATGCAGCCACTAGTGCTGCGGAGGAAAGAATGTCAGCACCAATAGCACAAAAGCAACCTCATACCATTACCACTCACGGAGATGTCCGTGTTGACAACTATTACTGGTTAAGAGATGACCAGCGTGAGTCTCCCGAAGTTATCGAATATTTAACGCAAGAAAATAATTATACGCAGCAACAACTTGAAAAAGGTGAGCCGTTAAAAAAAGAAATTTACGATGAACTATTTTCGCGTATGAAGCAGGATGATGAATCAGTTCCTTATAATTATAATGGTTATACTTACCGCTCACGAGTGGTTGCAGGTAAAAACTACTCTATATATGAAAGACGCCCGGTAAATAGCCAGGGTGAATGGGCTGTATTAGTTGATGGTAATGAACGTGCAGAAGGCACTGAATATTATCGTATGGGCGCATTAGCGATTTCGCCAGATAATACCACGCTTGCCATCGCTGAAGATCGCCAAGGGCGTAATGAATTTGTCGTGTCATTTCGCAAAATTGATGAGAGCGAGTGGCAAGAAAATGTGTTAACCAATACATCAGGTAATATTGTTTGGGCCAATGACAACCAAACGCTATTCTATGTGAATAAGGACAAGCAAACATTGCTTCCTTATCAAGTCGTTAGGCACCAATATGGCACACAGCAAACTCAAGACAAACTGGTGTACGAAGAAAAGGATGATACTTTTTACGTTAGTTTATCGAAATCAACTTCAAAAGATTTTATTTTAATTGGTATCACGAGTACTGAAACCTCTGAATATCGGTTAATTGATGCAAACAAGCCACAAAATGACGCTAAAATCTTAAAACCTCGTCAAACAGGTGTTGAGTACTATCCTGATCATTTCAACGGTAAATTCTATATTCGTTCTAATCACCAGCACCCATTATTTGGTTTATATATTGCAGACAATATTTCAGCTCCGTGGGCAAGTTTTATAGCAGCACGTGATGGGGTTGACCTTGAAGGTTTTGCTTTATTTAATAATTGGCTAGTGATAGAAGAGCGCCAAAATGGCTTAGTAAATATTCGCCAAATCAGCTGGTTAACGCATAAAGAAAATCAAGTAAGCTTTGATGACCCAACGTATATGGCATGGATTAGTAATAACCCTGAGCCTGATACAGACATATTACGCTACGGCTATTCATCAATGACCACACCGTCTTCAGTATATGAAATTAATATGCTGACTCAAGAAAAGCAGCTTTTAAAACAAGAAGAAGTTAAAGACTTTAATAAGCAAAACTACCAAAGTGAGCGTATTTGGGTTACCGCACAAGATGGAGTAAAAGTTCCGGTTTCCTTGGTTTATCGTAAAGATCTCTTCAAACATGGCCAAAATCCATTGTTAGTCTATGGTTATGGCGCTTATGGATATGGTATTGACCCTTCATTTAGCTCATCTCGTTTGTCTTTACTGGATCGTGGCTTTGTTTACGCGATTGCTCATATTCGTGGTGGTGGTGACTTAGGTAAAAATTGGTACATACAAGGCAAAACAGTCCACAAGATGAATACTTTTACTGACTTTATTGATGCAACCAAAGGGTTATTATCAGAAGGTTATGGTAAAGCAGGGCATGTGTATGCCATGGGCGGAAGTGCTGGTGGGCTATTAATGGGCGCTGTAGTGAACATGGCACCTGATTTATACGAGGGTGTTGTTTCCGCTGTTCCATTTGTTGATGTGGTGACCACAATGTTAGACCCGTCAATCCCATTGACCACTGGGGAGTATGATGAATGGGGTAATCCTGAGAATGAAGAGGACTACTGGCGAATTAAAGCGTATAGCCCTTATGACAATATCAAAGCACAGCATTATCCGCACATATTAGTGACGACAGGGCTACATGACTCACAAGTTCAATATTGGGAACCTGCAAAATGGGTGGCTAAATTGCGAGATATTAAACAAGGCAATTCATTATTATTATTAGAAACGAATATGAATGCAGGGCATGGTGGTAAATCGGGCCGCTTTAATGCGTTAGATGATATTGCTCAAGAATATAGTTTTATTCTTATGCTTGAAAATAAAGATAAATATTTTCCTTATTTAAAATAATAATTAGCCTATAAAATTGAGGTTATTTCAGGTCAGCAACAATATTAATGACATTGTTGCTGAGCCTTTTCACAGGCTTTATTTGCCCTGTGTTAGCAGTGTGAGCGTATGACACACAGTACGTTTACAGGAATGGTTTAATGAATAATAAAACAATAATTATGGTAGCTGGCTTTATTGCCACTGGCTACCAAGGGATTGCTTTGGCTGAAAATACACAGCAGCAAAATAAGCAGAAAGAGGGTGTGGTTAATTTTAGCCAATTAAAAGTTTCAGGTGCACAAAAACAAACACCATTAGTCAAGGCATTGGAAAAACCGGGGGCTTACAGTGCGGTGGGGACAGAAAATAAATTGCAGTCGATGGATAAAATAATCCGCACCATGCCAGGGACTTATACGCAAATGGATGCTAGCCAAGGAACGGTTAACGTGAATATTCGCGGGTTAAGTGGTTTTGGTCGCGTGAATATGATGGTTGATGGTATCACTCAAAGTTATTATGGTAATTCCCCAAGTAAGTACACACACGGGATGCAGCCAAGTAATGATTTTGGCTCATTAATAGATCCTAACTTTATAGTGTCGGTAGAAGTAGAAAAAGGACAGCTAAATGGCAGTAATAGTGTCAACGCCTTAGCGGGGAGTGCAAATTTCCGCACTATCGGTATTGATGATGTCATTTTCAATAACAACTTATATGGCCTACGTAGTAAGGCCAGTTGGGGAGATAATGGTCTCGGTTATAATGGCATGGTTGCAGTTGCAGGAAAGACATTATTACAAGATGATGGCTATTTTGGCGGTTTAATTGCGGTTAGCGGCCATAATATTCCTGGTAGTTATAAGAATGGTGATGGGTTTGATAGTGATGAATTTGCCACAGACCCATCATTTAAACAAAAACCACAATCCCAATTAGCCAAACTGAAATATAAACCTAATGACAGTCATGAATTAGAATTTAGTGGCCGTTTCTTACAAAATAAATTAACTAGCAGAAAGATTAATAGTGATGACTATTACCTTAAATATAAATACACCCCATTAAATGAATTAATTGATGTGGAAATATTGGCAAGTCATGGAAATAATCAGCAGAAACTCCAAGGTGATCCCGTTGGTGGCGCGTACAGAGATGCCATATCTAAAAATAAATCAGATAGTATAAATTTATCCAATACTAGCCATTTTTCTTATGGCGACGTGGATTATAAATGGCAAGTTGGTTCGAAATTAATGAAAACCAAGTACAGTAAGGAAGCTCAATCTGTTGAAGACCCAAACACCCAGAAAAATAATCCATTTGCACCAAGCGGAACACAAGATATTGCCAGTGTATATACTCAGTTTGAAGCGAAATACGATATCTACACAGCGATATTTGACCTTAATTACCTCAATTATAGTGTGAAAGGCTATAAACCTGAGTGTGATGCAACAGAGAAATGTTTTCCTCAAGAAGCCAGTAATCTGAATATTAAAGATAGCGGAATTAACCCTGGAATATTATTATCCGCACAACTCATTCCTGAATTCCAACCCTTTGTTAGCTATGCTCATTCAATGCGAGCACCAAATTCACAAGAAGCTTTTTTCTCCTCAAATGGTGGCCAGACTATGAATCCATTTCTTAAGGGGGAAAAATCGAAAACTTGGCAGGTTGGCTTTAATAGCTTAAAACCTGATTTAGTGGTGGAGGGTGACCAATTTAACCTGAAAGCATTGTGGTTTCATACTCAGGTTAAAGACTACATCACGAGTAAAGCTTTCATTCTTTGTCGTTCCAATCCACGGGATGAATTTGATTGGTGTTTAGTCAATGATGATGTATGGGATAAAGAGAATCCACCCATGTTTCAGCGAGCAGAAATGTATGTGAATGACCACCGAGATGTGAATCTACGAGGGTATGAACTGCAAGCCAATTATGATGCAGGTGTATTTTACTCAATGATTTCCTATACCAAAGAGTCAGGGAAACAACCGGTTTCTATTAATAGTACCTCTGCATTTAGTGCTGGGGACTTTACGCAATTACCCGACTATTACCTAACATTAGATTCAGGTGTGCGTTTGCTGGATGAAAAGCTGACACTGGGGTCAACGATAACATGGACAGGGCCGTCTAAGCGAATTAGCCCAGTTCTTGATGCCGACCAAAATGGTGACGCTATGACGGAAAAATACGAAAAACAGCCAACCATTATTGATGTATATGCAGATTATGAAATTAATAAAAACGTTAAGTTGATGATGACCATTAACAATGTGACAAATAAAAACTATACCGATGCATTAAATCGCGCAAATTCGGGTGCAATTATGGAAGAACGAGGGCGAAATAACGAAACGGGTAGAGGGCGTACCTATATGATAGGTGGGCAGGTGCGTTTCTAATCAACATATAAATTTAACACCACTTATCTCGTTATTTTTATCGAGATAAGTGGATAAAATAATTATTTCGATACTCTTTTGACGTTAACCTTCTCAATGTGGGTGACTTGGCTTTCAACCCAGCCATCATTAAGGCGTGTTTTCAACGGTTGGCCGACTTTCACTTGGCTGGTTTTTTTCAACACAGTGCCTTTAGCGGTTTCACTGATACTAAACCCGCGAGCTAGGGTGGCTAATGGGCTAACCGCTTCCATTTTCGAACAAGCCACTGCGAATCGCTGGCGATAGCTATTGACCAAATGGGTAACCATATTTTGCAAATGATATTGCGTCTGTTGCAGCTGGCGTTGTTGTTTTTGCAGATGTGGGCGCAAATCATTTTGCAGTAAACGACGATTAACTTTCTCGAATTTAGCCGTTGAACTTTGTAGTTGCCGCGTCATCGACTGCGCCAACTTTTGCTGCAATAAATTGAGCTGGTTATGTTGCCTTGCCAACCGCAATTGCGGGTGCTGCTGCTGTAGGCGGTGATGCAAGCGTGCGAATCTTTGTTGTTGACCTGCCACGTAATAATCCATCGCTATTTCAAGGTGTTGCTGTGCTGATTTTAGCTGGCGGAGCATTTCCAATTGATTACGGCTAACAAGCTCAGCGGCGGCTGACGGGGTTGGCGCTCTTACGTCCGCCACATAGTCGGCAATTGTCACATCGGTTTCATGGCCAACAGCGCTGATTATAGGTAGTTGGCTCGTAAAAATAGCTCTAGCAACGATTTCTTCATTAAATGCCCATAAATCCTCAAGTGAACCGCCTCCGCGACCGACGATCAACACATCGCATTCTTGACGTAAGTTTGCTAGCTCAATCATTCGAGCAATTTGTGCTGGCGCCATCTCACCTTGAACGGCCGTTGGGTAGATGATGATAGGCAGGGAAGGGTCACGACGACGTAAAATATTTAAAATATCATGTAGGGCTGCACCCGTTGCCGAGGTAATGATACCGACAGACTTAGCAGGGCTAGGGAGCGGTTTTTTATGAATAATATCAAATAAGCCTTGTGCGCTTAGCGTTTGCTTTAATAGCTCAAAACGCTGTTGCAGTAACCCTTCACCGGCGGGCTGCATGCTTTCAAGGATTAATTGATAGTCGCCTCGTGGCTCATACAAGGTGACTGTCGCTCTGACTAACACCTGTTGACCATTCTGGGGGCGGAAAGTGACACGCGCATTTTGCCCACGGAACATTGCCGCACGAACCTGAGCCCGATCATCTTTTAAGGTTAGATACCAATGACCGGAGCTGGGCTGCGAAAAATTAGAAATTTCTGCGGTTAACCAAATACGACCCATTTGGTTATCAAGAAGTTCTCGAACCGTCTGGTTAAGCTTGCTAACAGAGTAAATTGCGCTATTTTGTGATGTCGACATGTGAGCCAGATCAAATTTTAAAACAATGACTTAATCGTTAGATACTAACCTAGCCATAAGAGTTATCAAGTTTTTTTTCAAAAAAACGCTGGAAGCAACCGTTTTCGGTGTGTATAATGCCGCGGCAATATTTTATACCTTTCCATAACGCTGCCTGGTGGGATATTGCCTATGTTACGCATTAAAAAAGAAGCACTAACTTTCGACGACGTTTTACTCGTTCCTGCACACTCAACGGTATTACCAAATACTGCAGATTTATCAACTCAACTGACTGCAAACATCCGCCTGAACATTCCTATGCTTTCTGCAGCCATGGATACTGTCACTGAATCTGACCTTGCTATCGCATTAGCACAAGAAGGTGGCATTGGCTTCATCCATAAAAACATGACTATTGAGCGCCAAGCGGAAGAAGTTCGCCGCGTGAAAAAGCATGAAAGTGGTGTGGTTACTGATCCTGTCACCGTAACGCCAGATACGACCATTCGTGAAGTACAAGAAATGGCTGAGCGTAATGGGTTCGCGGGTTATCCTGTTGTTGCTAAAGACAATTCACTAGTCGGTATCATTACAGGCCGTGACGTCCGTTTCGTGACAGATTTAGACCAACCTGTTACCGCAGTGATGACGCCAAAAGAGCGTTTAGTGACCGTAAAAGAAGGCGAAGCACGCGAAGTCGTTTTGCAAAAAATGCATGAAAAACGTGTAGAAAAAGCCTTAGTGATCGATGATAACTTTCATTTGTTAGGGATGATCACCGTTAAAGATTTCCAAAAAGCAGAACGTAAACCAAACGCGTGTAAAGACGAGCAAGGCCGTTTACGTGTTGGCGCTGCAGTTGGTGCTGGCGCAGGAAATGAAGAACGTGTTGATGCGCTGGTGGCCGCTGGCGTTGATGTTTTATTAATTGACTCATCACATGGTCATTCCGAAGGTGTACTACAACGTATCCGTGAAACTCGCCAAAAATACCCTGATTTGCAAATTATTGGTGGTAACGTTGCAACAGCTGAAGGGGCTAAAGCCTTAGCAGATGCCGGTGTTAGCGCAGTTAAAGTGGGTATTGGTCCGGGTTCTATTTGTACCACACGTATCGTGACAGGCGTTGGTGTACCACAAATCACAGCGATTGCAGAAGCGGCAGAAGCGCTTGAAGGTACTGGTATTCCTGTTATTGCGGATGGTGGTATTCGTTTCTCAGGCGACATTTCTAAAGCTATCGCGGCAGGCGCAGCCTGTGTGATGGTCGGCTCAATGTTCGCAGGAACTGAAGAGTCTCCGGGAGAAACCATTTTATTCCAAGGCCGTACTTACAAAGCATACCGTGGTATGGGTTCACTTGGTGCGATGTCTAAAGGTTCGTCAGACCGCTACTTCCAATCGGATAATGCAGCAGACAAATTAGTGCCAGAAGGGATTGAAGGCCGTGTCGCGTATAAAGGCCGTTTAAAAGAAATTATTCATCAACAAATGGGTGGTTTACGCTCCTGTATGGGGCTGACCGGCTGTGGTACTATTGATGCATTAAGAACAAAAGCAGAATTTGTTCGCATTAGTGGTGCGGGTATCCAAGAAAGCCACGTCCATGATGTTACTATCACGAAAGAGTCTCCAAACTACCGTTTGGGGCAATAATCGATAAAGTTTCTCAGGGTGGCGCATGCGTTTGTTTGCGTCACCGATTCTTATTTTTGACTTGAATTTTTGGAATTCTCCTCAAATGACAACAAATATCCATAAACATCGCATTCTTATTCTTGATTTCGGCTCGCAATATACACAGCTGATCGCTCGTCGCATCCGTGAAATTGGCGTTTACTGTGAACTCTGGGCGTGGGACGTTACAGAAGAACAAATTCGAGGATTTAATCCAAACGGTATTATTCTTTCTGGTGGACCAGAAAGTACGACTGAATCAGATAGCCCACGTGCCCCTGATTACGTATTTAATGCAGGCGTTCCTGTATTAGGTATTTGTTATGGCATGCAAACCATGTCAATGCAGTTGGGTGGTGCAGTTGAAGTCTCTGGTGAACGTGAATTCGGTTATGCTAATGTTGAAATCACTGAGCAATGTGAATTATTCCATGATATTCATGACTCTCTGAACGAAGCGGGCAAACCAGTACTTGATGTCTGGATGAGCCATGGTGATAAAGTGACTGCAATTCCAGCAGACTTTAAAACCATTGCCAGCACACCAAGCTGCCCATATGCCATCATGGCAAATGAAGAGAAAAAATTCTACGGTGTTCAATTCCACCCAGAAGTGACTCACACTCACCAAGGCCTAAATATTTTAACGCGTTTTGTGAAAGATATTTGCCAATGTGAAGCCCTGTGGACACCAGCTGCAATTATCGAAGACACAGTAGCGCGTTTAAAAGAGCAAATTGGTGATGACCACGTACTGCTTGCATTATCGGGTGGTGTTGATTCATCGGTTACGGCATTGCTATTAAACCGCGCAATTGGTAAACGTTTAACCTGTGTGTTCGTTGATAACGGTTTATTGCGTTTAAACGAAGCAGACCAAGTAATGGAAATGTTCGCAGGTAAATTTGACCTAAACATCATCCATGCAAAAGCCGAAGATCGCTTCTTAAATGCATTAGCGGGGATCAGCGATCCAGAAGCTAAACGTAAGAAAATTGGCCATGTGTTTATCGAAGTATTTGATGAAGAGTCATCTAAGCTGCCTAATATCAAATGGTTGGCTCAAGGGACGATTTACCCAGACGTTATCGAATCAGCAGCATCAGCAACTGGCAAAGCGCATGTTATCAAGTCTCACCATAACGTAGGTGGCTTACCGGATGACATGAAGCTTGGTTTAGTTGAGCCATTAAAAGAGCTGTTTAAAGATGAAGTGCGTAAGATTGGTTTAGAGTTAGGTCTGCCGTACGATATGTTATATCGCCACCCATTCCCAGGCCCAGGCTTAGGGGTTCGCGTGCTAGGTGAAGTGAAGAAAGAGTACTGTGACTTACTACGCCGCGCAGACGCTATCTTTATCGAAGAACTGCACAAAGCGGATTTATATCATAAAGTTAGCCAAGCATTTACTGTATTTTTACCTGTCCGCTCTGTCGGTGTTATGGGTGATGGCCGTAAATACGACTGGGTTGTTTCATTACGTGCAGTTGAAACCATCGACTTTATGACCGCGCATTGGGCTCATTTACCTTATGACTTCCTAGGCCGCGTTTCAAACCGCATCATTAATGAGGTCGAGGGCATTTCAAGGGTTGTATATGATATCAGCGGCAAACCGCCTGCGACCATTGAGTGGGAATAATCCCGCAATAAGAATTAGCTAGCAGTGACTGGCAAAATAACGACTTAAGCCCATGTAAAATTGGGCTTTTTTGTTTTTTTAGTCTTTAATAGCATTCGATTTAATTAAGCAAATTAGTGAACACTTAAATTTGAAGTGCCGAAAGGATTATTGCTTCCATTTTTTCAGGGGTAGTGAATGGTGCGAAGCGTTTGAGCGGTTTACCATCACGCCCGATCAAGAATTTAGTAAAGTTCCACTTGACTCGCCCACCCATTAGACCTGGTAGCTCGTTTTTCAGGTAACGGAATATTGGGTGAGCTGAGCTTCCATTAACGTCGACTTTTTCGAACATTGGAAAGCTCACTTCGTAGTTAATAAAGCAGGTCTGCGCGATTTCCTCAGCCCCACCGGGTTCTTGTTTGCCAAACTGATTACAGGGGAAACCCAGCACCACAAAGCCCTGAGGAGCATATTTCTTGTAGAGTGATTCTAAACCGTTGTATTGTGGTGTAAAACCACAATGACTGGCGGTATTAACGACGAGAACAACCTTACCAGCGTAGTCTTTCATAGAGATAAGTTGCCCGCCGAGACTCGTCGCTGCTAATTGATGAAAGGGGGCCATAGTAGGATCCTTAGAGTAGAGCCAATCGACATAAGCCAATATAGCCGCTGATTGTGTGGTAGGCCTGAAATCTTGAGCCGGTTATATTGGCAAATTCTAAAGGTAAAAACAACATACTGGCTGTCCTCCCATTGATTGAAATATTAGCTCTTTATTTTAATCCCGCTATAAACATTCGCTGGCTAAATAATGATATCAGCCCGTGTCAAAGTGGAGGGAGCTTATGGCATCAACAGCCTCTCATGTTCCTTTGCAACCAACTCAGTCCCATCTTTTGGGCAGTAAAATGCGGCAAAATAGCCATGCCAATACCCGCTTGGACTGCGCTAAATTGTGCTGACATCGTACTATTAGTGAGCCGGCAAGCCCTTCAGTTTCTTACTGGTGCCTTTTTTATTAGTACCAAAGACGTTAGAAAAAATAGGTATACCATTATAGGAATTTATTTAGGAAAAGGGGGCCTCTATGTATGGGATTAGATACTTTTGTATCTTGCAACTGTTTTATCGAGGGTAAAGCAACAAAACTTCCCGTTCTGAGGGAATAAGCCATGAAGATGATGAGAGATATTTTTATTGTCAAAGCTCACCCGTAAAAAAGCGCCTGTAATTTACAGACGCTTTTGCTTTTCACTCAATTCTAAAATTAGAACTGATACACTAACCCTAAGCCAAGGACATTATCGGTATTGACTTTGTAATGGTCGGTAAAATCATTATCATTTAATAAATTGATTTTATAGTCGATGACAGCACTTAGATTTTTATTGAAATCATATGCAGATCCGACAGCGATATAATTTACTAGTTCTTTATCACCAAAGCTGCCCAAGTTTTTACCTTTGGAATAGTTATAGCCAATTGATGGGGTTAAACCGAAGTCAAAAGAATACAAAGCAACCACTTCAAGGTTCTGAGTTTTATTTGCTACTGACTCCATATTATCATTACCAAAACGGCTCATATTAAGCGTTTGGCCATACATGACTGCGAGATACAGGTCTTCGTATTCAAATTTTCCCCCGACGTTCCAAGCTTCAGCGCGTTTACCAGTCGCACTGCTAGTTGTGGTATCTTTTTGTTTTGGTGTACGGGAAGATGAGGAATAACCACCGCCAAGGGAAATACCATAACCTAATTCATAAGCTGTAGATAAACCAAAACCATCTCCGTTATCGGTTAATTCATCACCGGATGACAGGTTTTGTTCGCCATTTTTACCCTGATATTGTAGTGCAAAGCTTAAACCATCAATGTAACCAAAGGCATTATTATTGCGATAAGTGAGTAAATTGCGGTTACGGCTTAGCATGTAGTTATCTTCTTGATCCATCGTATCCGCTCCCCAGAGAGGTAATACGTCTGTCCAAGCATTGGTATCATAGATAACTCCATAATTGCGGCCATAATCAAGGGAGCCGTAATCTGCAAATTTTAAGCCTGCATAAGCTAAACGATTGCTATTTTCTTCAGTTGATTCTGATTGGTTAGTTTTAGTTTCCCATTCAAAACGCCCAAAGCCAATGAGCTGGTCGGTGATTTGTGTGTCACCTTTTAGCCCCAATCTGACACGTGAGTCATCACCATCTTCGCCACTACGGCTTTTAGCAATATGATGGCGAACATCGATTTGCCCATACACATCAAGCTTATTACCATCTTTATTGTACATTTCAGCGGAGTTAGCAACATTAGTAGTAAGTAGTGTTGGAATAATGAGTGCGAGTAATTTGTACTTCATAATATAGCCTTATGGATTGAGTGATATTTAGCAACCGGTCCTAATTGATAGTTATTATCATTTAAGCATTTTAATTCGCCAAATAAAAAATGTAACAAAATTAAATATTAGTGAAATATTATGGCTAACTTATTAAATAATAAAAATAATTTAATTTATGGTGATTTCAACCAAATGTTTTATTTTTAGAAAATTAAAATCAATATGATGTAAGAGCTATGTTTATACTTAAGTGGTTTTTTATGCATAAAATATGAATTATTACTTGTTTGAAGTGCTAAGGTTGGTATTATTTGAATACCGATATATATTTTTTTTTATATAACTCAGAAACATCAAAATGATTTTGGTAAAAATCATTAGAAATAAGGAATGACACGTGGCTTTTCGTTTGAAGTATCTGGCATTACTCCCTTTATTCGTTGCTGCGACAGCTTGCCAGCAACCAAATAATATTAAAACACCAGTAGAAACCTATGCATCACAAAGCCAACCTGCGGTGGTTAATAACGCATGGATTGAAATATCTCGCGGTGCATTGGATTTTAATATCAAAAAAGTACAAAACCTATTAGGGGATAACTCTTCTCTGTGCGCAGTTTTGAAAGGGGATGCATATGGGCATGACCTTTCTTTAGTTACACCAATAATGATTGAAAATAACGTGCAATGTATTGGGGTAACAAATAATCAAGAGCTTAAAACTGTGAGAGACTTAGGCTTTAAAGGTCGCTTAATGCGAGTGAGAAGTGCGACAGAGCAAGAAATGGCTCAAGCAACACAATATGAGACGGAAGAGTTAATCGGTAATTTAGAAATGGCGCAGCGCTTGAATGCGATTGCGAAAAAGCAACATAAAGTGATCCCTATCCATCTAGCACTGAACTCGGCAGGTATGTCCCGTAATGGGCTAGACGTTAGTAATGTCTCTGGCTTAGATGAAGCAAAACAGATTGCGGCGTTATCACAATTAAAAATTGTGGGCATTATGTCTCATTATCCAGAAGAGGATGAAGCTCAGATCCGTAAAGACCTTGCGAAATTCAAAAAAGAGTCTCAACAAGTATTGGATGTTACAGGGTTAAAACGTGAAGACATTACATTACATGTGGCGAATACTTATGCAACCATTACTGTACCAGAATCATGGTTGGATATGGTACGTGTAGGCGGCATTTTCTATGGTGATACAGTTGCGACTAATGATTATAAACGTGTAATGACGCTGAAATCGAGTATTGCTTCTGTCAATCATTACCCGAAAGGTAATACGGTAGGTTATGACAGAACCTATATCTTAAAGCGTGACTCAGTATTGGCAAATATTCCTGTCGGTTATGCGGATGGCTATCGCCGTGTATTTAGCAATGCAGGACATGCATTGATTAATGGTCAGACAGTTCCTGTTCTAGGAAAAACATCAATGAATACGGTTATGGTTGATGTTACTGATTTAAAAAACGTTAGCCCAGGAGATGAGGTTGTATTTTTTGGTAAACAAGGCAATGCTGAAATTACTGCCGAAGAGGTTGAAGATATCAGTGGTGCATTATTTACTGAAATGTCGATCTTATGGGGAGCGACCAATAAACGTATCTTAGTTGACTAAACTGATTTTTAACTCAGTATGTTTTAACCCGCAATGAACGCGGGTTTTTTTATCCTAAAAGCCTCTTCGGATTTTATCCAATATATCGCAATATGTTGATAAAATGCTGTTTAGCTCAATGACTATCGAAACTTTTAGGCTGATATGTTAGGTTGATAGAGTCTTTTTTGAGCGGATTGACTCAGAAGGGAAATAAAAGAATTAGAAGGATATCATTTATGTATCAAGTTGATTTACATGCTCATACCATTGCCAGCACCCATGCATATAGCACTGTTAATGAATATTTTGCTGAAGCAGCTAGTCGTGGTGTCAAACTCTTTGCAATTACCGACCACGGGCCTGAAATGCAAGATGCTCCACATGAGTGGCATTTTGGTAATATGCCTATCTTACCCAGAATTGTGGATGGTGTCGGTTTATTGTACGGTATTGAGGCGAATATAAAGAACAAGTTGGGTGAGACAGACTGCAATGAAAAGATCTCTCGCCATTTAGATATTATTTTAGCGGGTTTCCATGAACCAGTTCTTGAGCCTCAAAGTTTAGCTGATAATACAGAGGCCATGATTGCCACGATCCGAAGCGGCAAAGTACAAATAATTACTCACCCAGGTAACCCTAAATACCCTATTGATATCAAAGCAGTAGCACAAGCCGCTAAAGAGTGTAATGTTGCTTTGGAAATGAATAATTCCTCATTTTTGCATTCAAGAGCGGGCAGCCAAAAAAATTGCTTAGAAATTGCTAAGGCAGTTAAAGAGGCTGGCGGGTGGGTAGCATTAGGTTCAGACTCCCATTTTGCGGGGTATCTCGGCCGTTTTGATCGCGTGGTTGAAATGTTGGAATCAATTGATTTTCCGCAATCGCAAATTTTAAATGTTTCCCCTCGCCGTGTATTGGACTTTTTAGAGTCCCATGGACGTAAGCCTATCCCTGAATTTGCTGATTTTTAACTGTTATATAAAACTGTAGTCACAGGTACTGTTGATCACAAATATAGTCAGTCTTGAATAGAAATAAAGCCACTAAATAGGTTAGTGGCTTTTATCTCCAGCTATACTGAAAGTTATAATTCAATTTCCATTCGAATACAATTTAACTCGGCTTGTGCAAGAGAAGAGTAATAGCTACCATTTTTAATCGAAATAAATCCATGTTTCTGATAAAAGCGTTCCGCATTCGGTGATGAATCTAATACTAATTTTTTAATGTTTCTCTTTTTGGCTTCAGCTTTAATGGCATCTAATATTAAGCCAGCAGCTCCGCAGCCAGTGTATTGTGGTAGAGTAAATATTGCTTCAACACTGTCAGCCTCTAAATTAAGATAGCCAGTTGCAATGGGGTCATCATTCTTATTTACCGCGACAAAGAATGGGTTATTCTTCACAATACATATATAACTTACTGGCATTTCATCAGGTGTCCAGGCACTGATCGTTTTTGCATCAAAACTCGTTGTGCATCCATGTCGAATGGCTTGGTTACGTATAGACCAAAGATGTTCTGCTTCATCGGCTGTTGCTAACCTAATTTTCATCATGAGACACATCGCTAATGTTTTTTTGATTACTTTTATAGAACAAAAAATACAGTTAAAAAGCAAGATATATAACAGAAAGAAAACTAATTTGAATATGGTATACTCACCCTTATTTTTAAATCAGTGACTTTTATGAATTATCAATGCCCCCTTTGCTTTACACCGCTAAACTTGATGCATAACAGCTATCGCTGCGCAGAAAACCACCAATTCGATTGTGCGAAAGAAGGTTACGTTAATTTGTTGCCGGTGCAACATAAACGATCTAAAGATCCCGGTGATAATGCTGAAATGATGCAAGCGCGTAGGCAATTTCTCGATGCAGGGCATTACCACCCGATGCGTGAAAAGGTGGCAGAAAAAATTATTCAGTTTATTCCATCATCTAATACTAGTTTGTTAGACATAGGGTGTGGGGAAGGGTATTACACAGACTATTTCTCTCGAGAACTAGAAAAATATTTTGAAAAATATACAGTTTTAGGCCTAGATGTTTCGAAAGCAGCGATTCGTTATGCGGCGAAGCGGTATAAATCCGTTCGTTTTTGCGTCGGTACAAGTCATCGCTTGCCATTCTCAAATAACAGCTTAGGTGGAGTTGTCCGAATTTACGCGCCCTGCAAAGCACAAGAATTAAGTCGTGTATTAGTTTCTAAAGGTATGTTAATTACCGTTACGCCTGCGGCAGAGCATCTGCAAGAATTAAAAGCGTTAATTTACGATGAGGTTAAGTTACATCCAACCAAAGACGAAGATTTACCCAATCTTTCGCTAATAGATAGTTGCCAATTAAATTATAAAATGGCATTGACAGGGCAAGAAGCTTATGAATTGTTGATGATGACCCCATTTGCTTGGCGTGCATCAGAACAGGTCAAAGAGAATTTGCAACAAGCTGAAGTGAAAGAGTATACGGCTGATTTTTTAATTCGTGTTTATCAATCTGATGCAGAGTAAGGTTATTGCCCCCATATAAGGGGGCACAAAAACTAATGGGCGTACATAAATAACTCAAGATGCTCAAATAAAATATTAAAACCAATACCTATTAGTACCAACCCACCAATAATTTCTGCTTTTTTTCCGAGTAATGGGCCAACATAGCGGCCAATCATCATACCGATAGTTGCCATAATCATCGTCATTAAGCCGATAGTCATGGCAGTATGAACAATATCTACTTGTAAGAAAGCTAAACCGAGACCAATAGCCATTGCATCAAGGCTGGTGGCTATCGCAGAAAAAATAAGGTTTGTTGAGCTATGACTAGTGGGTTTAGAACAGCATTCTTCATCTTTTGTTTTAATGCTCTGCCAGATCATTCTAGCACCTAAAACAAACAATAAACCAAATGCAATCCAGTGATCCCAGCGGATAACATATTGACTAGCTAAGATCCCGATCCCCCAACCAATAATGGGGGTTATGGCTTCAATAAAACCAAAAATAAAACCGGTACGGAGGATTTCTCTAAAGCGGGGTTTATGAAGTACTGCACCTTTACAAATAGCGACAGCGAAGGCATCCATTGACAGGGCAAGGGCTAAGATAAGGGTAGCATAGAAACTCATAATAGAACCTCGGTTGGGTGATTCCATATACACATAAATTACCCCCAACCAAAAGGCTTATTTATGTGTCTATGGTCTTGCCAACCGAACTTTGGTGTCCGCACCACGTTTGAAACCAAACGAGTATGTTGATACGGACTTTCTGGTATTATATATAAAACCAGAACAGGCTACTCCCCAATGACGTGGAAAGAAAGATACCATATTTTATATTAAAGGCAACACTTAATTAATTGTGGATATTAAATGTTAGTGAGAATTATTATCAACAAGGTTATTGGTAAAAATAGGGTTAATTAAATTGATAATTAACCCTATTTTTAATGCCAATATAAAAAGCGCTTACTTATGATTAATGAGGAATTCATAAATTCGTTGTAAATCATCAAGATGTGATACTTGGATATTAATTTTCTTTTTTTCTAAACCTATTATTAATACACCGTCTTCGGATAAATTCATTGTTTTTATTCTGTCATACAAAATAAATGCATTAGCAAAATAAAAACCAGTTTGTTTGAAGAATAGCTTAGGTGTTCTTATAAATGCCAAATAGATTGACATAAAAATAGTAATCAATAATAAGTAAGTGGTTAATAAATTACCATGACGTACAATATTTGTATAAATAACGATACAAATTAGAACAATAAAAATAATAGCATCAGCTCGATGTTTTCTTTTTAGATTAATTTTTAATAAGGTTTTACCCTTTAGCAAATGCTGAATGAATTCATCATAAATTGCATAAACAAGCATGATCAAAATGATTATAGCAAGAATGGCATCATTGAAGGTCATTTGTGAGCCCTTGGATAAGTAGACATAATGCAGAGCTTAAAATTAAAAAAGGGAGGCTGCAACCTCCCAATTCAAATAATGATGGAAAATTATGGCGCTAAGAAGTTCAGCCAAGCACCTAGGATACCCAAGCCAAAGAAGCCGATAATAATCCACAACGCGTTAACTTTACGACGTAACAACCACATACAGGCGAAAGTCAGCAATAGAGGCACTAAGCCTGGCATGAGTTGATCAAGGATCATTTGAACGGTGGTAATATCTTCAGTACCCGTTGTAGGGTTTTTGATCCGTGACACTTCAAGTGGAATATTGACATGTGTCCATTTGTTTACCAAAGCCCCCATAACAAATAAACCAAGGATTGATGCTCCTTCGGTTAGTTTTTGTAGGAAACCACCACCAATGTCTTGAACAATATCAATCCCTTTTTTGTAGCCGTATGACACACCATAGTAAAGGGTTAATAAACGTACAAGGTTAAACAAAACAAAGAACAGGAGAGGGCCAAGTAAGCTACCTGTCATTGCGATACCTGCACCGAGAGCCGCAAATACAGGGCGAACAGTTCCCCAGAAAATTGGGTCACCCACACCGGCTAATGGCCCCATTAGACCAACTTTGATACCATTTATTGCACCGTCATCAATGTCAGCACCATTGGCACGCTGCTCTTCCATTGCCATTGTGACACCCAGAACAGGCGCTGCAACATACGGGTGAGTATTGAAGAATTCAAGATGGCGCTTAATGGCTTGTTTTCTATCATCATTATTTTCTGGGTAAAGACGACGAATAACTGGAACCATTGAGTAGCAGAAGCCTAGGGCTTGCATACGTTCAAAGTTCCAAGAACCTTGCAACAGGTTAGACCGTAAGAATACGCCGCGAATATCGCTTTGTGTAAGCTTTTTAGCTGTCGGTTTTGTGATATCTACCATTATACGTTCCTCCTAGTCTAACTCATTATCAAGGTTGTTATTACTACTATTCCCTTGGGTAACAACAGTTTGTGATTTATTGTATTTTGGACTGAGTTGGATATACAAAATAGCCATAACAGTACCGATCACCCCAAGTGCAACTAGGTTGAAGTCAGTAAATGCTGCGGTAACAAAGCCTAAGTAGAAGAATGGCATTAAGTAGCCTGCACGCATCATATTGATGACCATCGCATAACCGACAACGACAATCATACCACCCGCAATATTAAGGCCGTCGGTAACAACTTGTGGGATAGAATCCAACATTTGTTGTACTTCTGATGTACCAACAGAAATGGCGACAATTAACGCAGGTATTGCGATACGCATCGCTTGCAGTAATAAAGCTGAAATATGGATAAAGCCAATAGCAGTTAGATTACCATTGAGGGCGGCTTTATCAGCAGCATGTTGGAATGCAACCGTTACAGTACGAACAATAATGGTTAATACCTGTCCTGCTGCTGCGAGTGGGATGGCGATGGCAATACCTGCACCAATGCTTTGCCCACCAGCAATAACGAGGATCGTTGAAATGATGGATGCTAAAGCGGCATCTGGTGCAACGGCAGCACCGATATTCATCCACCCAAGTGCGATCATTTCTAATGTACCACCGATGATGATACCTGTTTTCATATCTCCCAGAACGATACCTATAAGCGTACAGGCAATGAGAGGACGGTGAAATTGGAATTCATCAAGGATTGATCCCATCCCCGCGATACACGCGACGATGAAGACCATTACTATTTGAACAACGGTAAGTTCCATTGTTTAATCTCCTGTAACCAAAAGTTTTAAAATCTGTTTTGAGTAATGGATTAAAATTAATATAAAAATTATTTTTTGAGCTTATTGATCAAGTCCATCATATAAACTTTGCTATCTGATGAGACTTTCCTAACTTCAAGTTCAATATTTTTGTCGTTCAAATAATTAAATGCATCAATGTCTTCTTGGTTGATAGATACGGCATTTGTGACCATGGTTTTGCCATCATGGTATGCCATACCACCAATATTAACGGACTTAATATCAACACCTTCTTCGACGATACGTTTAACATCAGTTGGATTAGTGAAAAGCAACATAACGCGCTCACCAGCGTATTTCGGGTTATTGTAGACGCGAATACATTTAGCCACATCGACAACATGCGCGGTGACACCGGGTGGTGCGACTTGCTTCAGCAATGTTGAACGAACTTGGTCTTTAGCTACGTCATCACTGACTACGATAATGCGCTTAACTTGGGTTTCTTTCGTCCAGCGTGTTGCGACTTGTCCGTGAATTAAGCGGTCATCAACACGAGCAAGTGCGATCACCATATGTCCACCGGGGCCGGCTTTCACTGGTGCTGGGGCGGGGGTGCTTGATGCGACAGGAGTCGGTTCTACTTCTGTTTCAGCTTCTTTGAATTTAAATGAACGAACACCACCGCGACCCGTTTCGAGTGCAACAGAGATAAGTTCATTCAATGATGGGTCATCATCACGGCACATGAAGGTTTCAACTAACATTGGAACATTCACACCAGTGATAATGTCATAATTATCATGCTCATTAACAATGCGACTAGCCGCGTTAAATGGACTGCCTCCCCATGTATCAACAAGGAATAAGACACCCTTTGATGTATCTAAATCAGTTAGCTTTTGGGTGTACTTATCAAATAGGGTGTCTGCGTTTTCCCCAGGGATAAAGTCAATAAACGACACATTATCTTGTTCGCCTATTAACATTTCGGTTGTTCGAAGAAGCTGCTCTGCAGCGACTCCGTGTGTACCAATCATAATAGCTATACTCACTATTTTTCCCTCATAGATAGATAAAACAAAACATTATCTGTCGATAAAATGGACACTTAAGTTAGGCGCCTTTTTATCAGTTTCCCCTGTATAATAATTTTAGCTGAATAATTACAAACATCTCATAATATTCATTAACTAGCTCATGGTGTTGTTAGTATCAATTACATTATTAGCATATCATCTTGCATTATCCTAAAAACTTGTTTCGCGTCAGAAAAATAAGAATATACCTAAAAATTGATATTGAATTGCATTTTGCTGCTGTTTATTTCAATTCAATAAAATTAATAATCTGAGTATTTTGTTTTTGTTAGTTTCTTGCTGTGTTATCGGTAACAAAAAAAGCAAATAAAATAGTGCGATATTGATTTTTAGAGCAAAAAACAACCAAATTTCAGTAGTGATTAGCTATCTCTTGTTCAGCTCAAAACAATCTTTAGCACAAAATAGTATTAATTTCGTTTTGATGTAACTTGTTGAATATAAGAAAACTGAGTTAATTCAATGGAAAAATTATGGGTAATTGATTAGGTGAATTGGATCATTTAGGAAGATAAAGGTGACTAAAGAATAACAAAAACTTTTTAATGCATATTAAAAAAGCACCCTCAAAATACTGTTTAAAGTGATAACAGAATAGAAAAGGGTGCTTAAGGCTTAAATTAATTGAGAATAAAATTAGTCACATTGTACTTTGATGGCTAACCCGCCTCGGGATGTCTCACGATATTTCGCATTCATGTCTTTCCCTGTTTCGTACATAGTTTCAATGACTTTATCGAGTGAAACCCGCGGCTCACTTGTTCTGCGTAGGGCCATACGTGTGGCATTCACCGCTTTAACGGATGCGATGGCATTACGCTCAATACACGGAACTTGCACTTGGCCTGCGACAGGGTCACAAGTTAAACCTAAATTGTGCTCCATACCGATTTCTGCAGCAATACACACTTGCTCAGGGCTGCCACCAAATAATTCGGCCAGACCAGCTGCGGCCATAGAACATGCCACACCGACTTCACCTTGGCAGCCTACTTCAGCACCTGAAATGGACGCATTCATTTTGTATAAAATACCAATAGCGCCTGAAGCTAAGAAATAGCGCATATATAACTCTGGCGTTACAGGTTCAATGCAATGATTATAATAAGCTAATACCGCTGGTACGATGCCGCAGGCACCGTTAGTTGGGGCAGTTACGACACGGCCGCCAGCTGCATTTTCCTCATTCACGGCTAAGGCATACATATTGATCAGATCAACCACATTCATCGGGTCATTAGATAGCTTACTTGATGAAGTGACCATTCGATTAAGTGCCGGCGCACGACGGGGCACACGCAATGGGCCCGGTAAAACACCTTCGGTGTTTAAACCGCGTTCAATACAGGCTTGCATCGTCTGCCATACATCAGCGAAATAGGCTTCAATCTCTTCTTTGGTATGAAGGTCTAACTCATTTTTCATCATTAAGCTAGAAATTGAAAGACCTGATTTTTTACAATTTAGTAGCAGCTCTTCCGCAGAGTTAAATGGATAAGAGACCGGTTTACTATCAAGCGCTGACTCGCCAAAATGCTCTGCATCTACAATGAAACCACCACCAATGGAATAATAGGTTTTGGTGTAAATTTCATCATTACCTGCAAAAGCATGGATTGTCATGCCATTTTCATGCAATGGCAGGTTGTCTTGACGAAAATTCATACCACCTTCATTAGGGAAGTCTACGACCTGAAGACCATTCGCTAATGATAACTTTTCTGTTTCTTCTACATTTTTGATAAAAGTTGGGATGGATTCAATGTCGACAGTGGCAGGTAAATTACCTGCTAGCCCCATAATAATGGCAATATCAGTATGGTGCCCTTTTCCAGTAAGCGATAATGACCCATAAACATCCACTGAAATACGAGTGACATTAGGTAATAGATTTTTGCTTACTAAATCATCGACAAATTCTTTCCCAGCCTTCATTGGACCAACGGTATGAGAGCTTGAAGGGCCTATGCCCACTTTAAACATGTCGAAAACGCTTATCACGCAGGACTCCTTAAAAAAAAGATGAAAATGTAGTGCATTATTTTAAAAGGCGCTACTTTACTGTTATTTAGTAGTGTTAACCAGTAAGTTTAAAGTATTTTTTGAAATAAGGTAGTTGCTGAAGGGTAATTGATTGTAAATAGCACAAAATGTCTGTGATGTGCTCAAAAAAGCAACAGGTGGTAGAGGTATATTTTGTCATATATGACGTCATATCTTGTTATCTTAAATAGATTTTACTGCAATACTGGCATCGTATGGTGAAAAGTTGTGTTAAGCGTTAATCCAATTGCAACGCAAGTTGGTGAATAATAGAGGCGGTTAGTCCCCACACTAAATGGCCATTATACCAATAGAAAAAGATGCGATTATGTCGCCCTGAACGCTTAATATCGACATACTTATGACGTTGTAATGAAAGCGCATCAAATAAGGGAACTTCAAAGATAGCGGCGACTTCACTCGGGTTGGCTTGGTATTGAATGTTATTTGGCACTAAGCCAACGATTGGCGTGACTTCATAGCCACCGTAACTTTGTAAGGGGCTTAACTGACCCAGTACTGTGACTTTTTCAGGGGGGATGGCCACTTCTTCATAAGCTTCACGCAAGGCGGTATTGACGAGCGTGCCATCTTCTGGGTCACTAGCGCCTCCCGGAAAGGCGACTTGGCCTGCATGGGAGCGTAAAAAAGGAGAGCGTTGTGTGAGAAGTAGCGTCGGATTTGGTTTATTGATAATAGGTAAAAGAACAGCCGCCGATTTACCCGCCTTGCGTTCAGACTGGCGGGTAGCCGGTAAAGTAAACTGAAAACGACTGATAAAGTTATTCAGTTCAGTCATCGGTATTGAGCGCTCCTAATAACGGTAAGATCAGGCTTAATTTATCAAAAGTTTCTTGATACTCTTTGTCTGCTTGGCTATCTGCAACGATACCGCCGCCAGCCCAGCAATAAACCTGCTTTTTATACGTCAGTAAAGTACGGATAGTGATATTGCTATCCATATTACCACTGAAACTAATATAGCCGATTGCGCCACAATAGCCATGTCGACGATGGGGTTCTAACTCTTCGATAATTTCCATTGCGCGCACTTTAGGTGCTCCGGTTATTGAACCGCCAGGAAAGCATGCACGTAACAAATCAGTTGCACGGTATGGGCTCTCGAGTTTTGCCGTGACGGTACTGACTAAGTGATGCACTGCAGGAAAAGCTTCAACAGCGAATAATTCAGGAACACTGACCGTGCCTGGTTTTGCAACGCGGCCAATATCATTACGTAGTAGGTCGACAATCATCAAGTTTTCTGCGCGGTCTTTTACTGAGTTCGCCAGTTTTTCTGCTTGTGCAAGGTCATCTTGTTCATTATCTAGGCGAGGTAGCGTACCTTTTATTGGGCGGGTTTGAATATTCCCATCTTGTAAACTGATAAAACGCTCAGGCGAAATACTGATAATTGCATTTTCTGGGAGGCGTATAAATGAAGAAAAAGGAGCTCCATTACGCTCAAGTAGCGCTAAAAATGCATTCCATTCATCGCCCTTATATTTGGCCTTGAATCTTTGCGCTAAGTTGATTTGATAGCAATCACCATTATGTAAATAGTCATGGATACGGGCAATATTATGATGATATGCCTCTTCTGACATATTTGATTGCCATGAGGTCGTTAATTGGAATTTGTTTTTACGGGGCTTCTTTTGGGCTTGTAGCCAAGCAAGCCGAGCTTCAACATCATCATAACTAATGAGTGTGGTGGTTTTATTATGATGGTCAACAATGAGTGCCCACAAGTAGATGCCAACTGCCATATCTGGAAATTGCAATTCTGTTGTTGCAATTTCAGGTAATTTTTCAATGCGTCGACCTAAATCGTAACTCCAAAGACCGAGGGCTCCGCCATTGAAGGGACATTCAGTCTCTTCCTGATGTTTCGGTTGGTATTTATCAAGCAATCCTTGAAGAAGTTCAAAAGGATCTGATTCAGAAACGATAGGAGCCTGATTTGGCTCTGAGATGGTTGTTTCAAGCTGATAAGTCGTCAGTGTTGCAATGGGGTCAGCAACAATAATGTCATACCTATTATGGGCGTGTTTTGCATTACCTGAATGCAGTAACATCGCCCATGGCTGGTGTGCCAGAGGGGTAAAATAATCAATGGCTGTGTTTGGGCTATAAGGTAATTGGATTTTTTTGATAACCATAATGATGAGTCTAAATTTCCGCAAGTGAATCAATACAGATTAACATATATTCTTATCTTAATAGTCGAAGAGATGTTAAAATCTTAATCATTGATTTTAGTCTTTTATACATGAGGTTTAAACCATGTTTTCTGGTATGCCAGCACTTAATCACCAAGAACAGCAAGAAGCAGTTGAAAAAATTCATCAATTGATGGCGGAAGGGATGAGTAGTGGTGAGGCAATTGCATTAGTCGCTCAAGAAATTAGAGAAAAGCACCAAGGTAAAGAGCAGATCCATGTTCGTTTTGATGATGAAAATTAATAATCCGTAAACATACTATTAACATCCATACATAAACCTGATAGATTAATATTAGTTAAGTCATTCTATTTATCAATGAAGACTAGGTAATAACCAGAAGATAACTGGTATCTAATAGGCTGAAATAAGCCGCTAAACTAATCAAAAGTCTTTACCTATTAATAGGTATCGGAGGATGGTATGGAAGCGAATCAAAAAATTGCTGTAGTTTTAGGTGCTTGTGCGCTGGTTTTTAGCTCTTTTGCGTTAAGCGCAAATAGTGAAGAAGGTAAAGCTGCACCTTTCGTCAGTTGTGGTACGTTAACTGAGCCACAAATTGCAGCACAAGTGAAAAGCGATTTTATGCATAATCGTTTACCTCGCTGGACGGATGAAAAAGCGGCTTTAGGCAAGAAAGCGGTTGCATGGGTCAATGATAGTGAAGTCACTAAAACCGAAACAGGTTACAGGGTACCGCTAGTTGTTCGTGGTGCAAAATCTGACTTACATTATTCAATTGCGGTAGACTGCCAAAATAACACCGTGACATATAATACGACGAAATAAATTTTTTAATCTTGAGAATCAAGGGGTAACCATTCAGGTTATCCCTTTTTTGCATCATTTTTTGTGTGTTCTTGGGGCTAGCGATTTCGCGGCTCATAAGGCATACGTGCAAAATTCTGTGATAGCTGGCGGTAGTATACTAGTCGCTCCCTGAAGTATTCTCTTAAATGTTCAGGTTGTTCTCGCTCAACAGCTTCAGCGATGATGGCAATATTATAGCGCTCTTTAAATGCAACACCGGAAGCCAAAAGGTCGACATTGACCTTATCCATTTCATCTTTAGGCAATAAAGCAAGATTGTGACTCATATTTGATCTCTACGGTTAAATTCATCCCTTATTATTGTAACTGGATAATGAGAAAAAATCTCAATACATTAATTGGAATAATGAAAAATAAGGGTTAAATTTATCCATTTATATATTTAGTTATTAAGAAAAAACAGGAAAAGATAATGAGATTGATTATTATTGTTTTTAACAAAAGTTATTAATTATCAGTAAATTGGATTTTTTTGTTTTAAGATTGTTTTAGGGTTTTAATTATTGTAATACTGTGCATAATATACTCATCAATGATTAACCGATAAGGCATAAATATGTTAACTACAGATATGGTCAAAAAATTAAACGAGCAATTAAACCTTGAATTTTACTCTGCAAACCTTTATTTGCAAATGAGTGCTTGGTGTAGTGACAAAGGCTATGAAGGCGCTGCTGCGTTCTTAAAAGCACACTCTCAAGAAGAAATGGAACATATGCAGCGTTTATTTGATTATCTTAGTGACACAGGTGCATTGCCACTGTTAGGGCAAATTGCAGCGCCACCAGTTGATTTCAAATCAATTAGCGATGTATTCAACCAAACGTACGAACATGAGCAATTAATCACCCGTGAAATTAATAAATTGGCTCATTTAGCAATGACAACACAAGATTATTCTACATTTAACTTCTTACAATGGTATGTTGCAGAGCAACATGAAGAAGAGAAATTATTTAAATCAGTTCTGGATAAACTGGATATGGTGGGTGAGTCTGGTAAAGCACTCTTCTTGCTAGATAAAGACTTAAAAAACCTGTCAGCAGCAACACATGTTTAATCGAAACACCAGTAAATAGAAACATCGTTTTTATTTCAACTTGATATAAAGCTCCCTAGACTTATGGACATGAATACGGTAATTCAATGTTCATAAGTCTTTTTCTTTTCATTTTGTGTGAAAACTCACAGGATAGGGCGATAAAACCCATTTTTAAGCGGTAAAATGGTTTGTTTTCCGTATAATGATTGGCAATTATTCTAAATTCACCTGCAAATTAAGAGGTTACTATGCCAATTAACCCTATTAAATCTTCATGGCGCAAACTCAGCGCAGTTGCCGTTCTTTTTTTAGGAATGTCTTTCCAGCAAGCATTTGCACATGCGCATTTAAAAGACCAGCTTCCTGCTGAAGGTACAGCAGTAGAACAAGCGCCAGAGTCTATCTCATTAAGCTTTTCTGAAGGTATCGAAGTTAATTTCACTAAAGTCAGTATTATTGGGCCTGAAAATAAAATTGTGAAAACGGGTAAAGCAATATTAGACCCAAGTAACGATACAAAAGTGATCGTTCCTGTTGAAGACAAGCTCATTGCTGGGAAATATGATGTTAATTGGAGCGTTGTTTCTGTCGATGGACACAAAACAAAAGGAACGTATAGCTTTACAGTGAAATAATATGTCACTAGAAGCTTTTTACACACTTATTCGCTTTGTTCATTTTATCGCTGCAATATTGATGTGCGGAATGTCAATATTTGCAGTGGTGCTTAGTCGCGGGTCATTTAATTATTTACTAAGCCGCTATCTGAATAAAGGCATTTTCTTCTGCGCCATCGTTACAGTGTTAACGGCCTTTAGCTGGATGCTTGCGCAAGCAGGTTTGATGGGTGATGGTTGGGAAGATAGTATCGACTGGGAGATATGGCAAGGGGTATTAGGGACGTCATTTGGTCAAATATGGCGTTGGGAACTTTTGTCATCCGTTTCATTACTTTTGGTTTTATTTGTAAAACCTATCAAATTACGATTAAAGTTAATATTGCTCTTTTCGCTAATCCTACTCGGTCTGCATGCTTTTATTGGGCACGCGGCGATGCATGATGGCGCAATCGGAATGCTTCATCGTATTAATCAGTTTGTTCATCTTATTAGTTCTGCCTATTGGTTTGGTGGTTTGTGGCCTTTTTTAATTTGCATTCAATTTTTACGCAATAAAAAAGAGATGGCTGAAGGGATGGATAAACAAATTGTGAATACCATGATGCGTTTTTCGCGTTTTGGCCATATCGCCGTTGCACTGGTTATTATAACGGGGATCATCAGCGCAGTAACTCTCTTGCCAGGCTGGCCATTAAACTACTCTGGGTCAGAATACCAATCACTACTTTGGTTTAAGATCATTTTAGTGGGGGGAATGCTTTTGTTAGCTATTATCAATCGCTACTACATTGTTCCGATCATTAGGCAAAAAGGGCGGGTAAATTACCTAATCATTAACAGTTGGGTTGAGTTACTGTTAGGCACTATGGCGATCCTTTCTGTGGCGATTTTTGCAAGCTACCAACCAATCTAGCTAAACTTTTATATTTAATTGATAATATGCAACGATATCTTCAATGTTTAATAAGGTCACTACCATGAAACTTAAACTCATTATTTGCTCTCTATTATTGGGTGGAACTGTGAGTACAGCTTTTTCTGCACCGTTAACATCCGTGAGTAAAAAACAATTTGGTGCTGATTGGCCATTTACTCGTGAGGAGGTCATGTTAGAGTGCCGCCATAATGGGGCTTTGGTCGTCATTAACCCGGCCACATTAATGCAATATCCACTCAATGAAATAGCGACTGAACTGATGAATAAGAAAGAGATAAAAGCGCAGCCTATTGATGTACTACTTAAGCCTATTGATAGCGCCAAGTCAGTAGAGGAAAGAATCTTGCCTATAAAAGAAGCCGCTGAAAAATTGTGTGTGGTCAATTAAGTGTATTGCCAATTAAAATTATCAGCCTATAGGAAAGTGGGGAATTAGAAAATTATCAATATTATTCAATATGTTGATTGATTGAAAGGTTTGAGTTATTGCATGCATAGGTTCAACCTATTAAACAAATAGTTCAACTTTAGAAAATTAAGAAATAAATTGTGTTAATAATATGTGAAATTATTGATAATAAACATGGTAAGAACGTGCATTGAAAGCTAGTATTAGAGTGTACTTTGTTACGTCTCAATGGCAATTTTAGCGCACGGCTCTGCCAGAGCCATTTCCCAAGGCCCGGTAATCGGAATCTACCAGGCCTCTTTTTTTGCCTATTATTTTGTTCGTTCTCATTTCATATCAGCTTATTAGTTCCTGCTCATTTATATGCTTAGCCACTCGCCTAAGTTTTAGTCACTCACCTAAGCATAGTAACAAAACGATTAAGCCAGTTTCATCACCCAATGATGATTTTCTTTGTCATAGCGATCACGGTAGAGTAAGACTGGTTTCTCATCTAAAGTTGCCGGAATACTTGTATGTTCGTCCCACCCATCAAGTTGCATGCAGAAGTCAGTATCAGAATCACATGGAATACTGACGGTATCGCTTTTGTGGGAAGCCATAATCGCATCATTAATTTCATAGGAAGATATTTTCAATTTCACAATACACATAACTGCACCTCACTTTATCCATTTTAACCATATATAATCAGCCCAACGAAGTTAAGCATAGTATAAATGGAATTAATTTCCAAAATAATTTTTATGGTGTGTGTTAGGAAAGGGTGCAATATGTGGTTAATATGCACCCTAATAGTGGTTATTTTTTAGGGATAGACGTTCCCCACGCCATGTAATCTTTAGGGGGTTCTAATTTTAGGATGAAATGCTGTTCAGGTTTAGCTTGTGGGGCTAAAGGCACTGATGGCGGTGTTGCAAGGGAGATACCACCACGCACAAACTGTTTGAACGTTCCGCTTTTGGCAACGCCACCCGTTAAGCCAAAGGAAAAATTAAAACCGGAGGATTGCCAAAACTCGGTATTGCTGCGAATAAGATATTGGTATTCCTTCCCAATACGTGTTGCAACATATACGCGATCGGAAAGCTCTCCCAAATATAGACCTGTAACGACACCGACTTCTAATCCTCTAAACAAAATAGGCGTGCCAACCTGAATGGCCCCGACATCACTAGCATCAAGGTAAATAGTTAAACCGTCGAGATAGCGCGAGTCTGTAATATTGGCGGTTTGTAATTCAAACTGATAACGGGTTTTATTATTCCGTCCCGGTTCTGCGCTAATATATGGTTGCAATATACTATCTAAATTATTTAAACCAGCGGGAGATAGTTCAGGGGTTACAACAGCGAAGCGACTTCCTAGTTTAGTAAAAGTACTGACATATTCAGGGTATAGGATCGCCTTTGCTTGCACTTCACGTTTATCAGATGACAATTTTAATGATTCAATTTGGCCAATATTTATACCTAAGTAACGGATTGGCATACCTTCGGAGAGTTTTGATGCATCAAATGTTGTCAGAGTAATGATGCTTCCTATTGCTTTCGCAGAGGTCTCATTTGGATAAAGTGTATGCTGTCGAGCAGTATTGGCGACGCTACCATCAAGGTTATCAAAGCTAATTGCACCGCTAATGGCTCGGCTCAGAGGGGCCGCTTGAACGGTTAAACCGTTACTATTAAGTTGAACTTTTGCGCCACCTTCAGCCCAAAACACACTGTTCTCAGTGAGTAAATGAAGATATTCATTTGAGATATTTACATTGATCGCAAACCCGACTTTGGTCGGTTTAATTGCAATGATTTTGCCGACGGCAAATTGGCGATAAAGAACAACAGAGCCAGCTTGAATGTCTGGTAATGTAGTCGTGTTGAGGGTGATAGTGGTGGGAGGTAAAGCCCCTAAAATACCCGCTTTTGCATTATCATCACTACGATATAAAGGAAACGTTTCGGGGAGTTTCTCTTTACTTTGTCCTGCAATTAGATGGATGCCGCCATCTAGCCATTCTTGAGGAGTAGCACCTTGGAATTGCACCCCATTAAGACCTAATTGGATATCCACCCGGCTATTAGCAACAAATTTACTATCTTCACGCACAAGGTGTTTGAACTCATCATATATCAAGATACTAAAATTGACTTTCTCAGTAGCCAAGTGACGCTGTAACACCTCGCCAATTTGAATGCCTTTATAAACAATCGGTTGACCTTTATCGACACCGTAAGTGTCATGTGCCCAAAGTGCTACCGTAAGGGGGGATTTACCGTCTTCCTCTTCGGTTTTGATTATCTTTTTGCTACTTTGTAGGACAAATTGTTGCCCTTCTTCTGCTTGTGGGCTGTTTTGCGGTGAATCAAAGGCAATAGCGCCATTGATAACTGCAGAAAGGCTTTCCATTTTTAGACTGGCACCAGACTTAAGGTCAAAATTGCCTTGAAGCCCTGATACATTCCAAAACTGGCTCTCTTTGCGGACTAAGTTAACATAAGGCTTTTTTACTACCGCAGAAATGGAAACACCCTTGTTATCAGGCAAAATAGTGTAGTCCGAAATATAACCAACAGGCACTTTCCGGTAATAAATAGGGGAGTTTTCATTCAATGAGCCTAGATCTGGAGCTGTAAGGTGAATAAGTAACTCACCTTTATCAATATTGAGTTGTGGGGGCGTATCTTGTGCAACAAAAGAGAACTGCTCTGTTCCTGTGCTGGGTAACATGCCAATGTAATTTCCACCAACCAGAGCATCAAGGCCAGAAACGCCAGCCAATGATGCTTTGGGGGTGACTAACCAAAATTTAGTGCCCGAATTCAAAGCCGGTCGCATGTCTTTATTCACACTAGCGGTCACAATAATGGTTTTCATATTTTTACTGATAGCAACAGATTGCACTAAACCAACTTCAACACCTTGGTATCGGATAGGCGTTCGATTGGCGACAACACCAGGTGCAGAGGTAAACTCAATCGTGATATCTGTTCCTCGTTCAACCCAATGCTGAAACAAAAGCCAGCCCGCAATGAAAATAGCGACTAAAGGCAGCAGCCAGAAAGGCGAAATTTGCTTGCGTTTACGTAATATGGCTTCTGATATTTCTTCAGAAGGTTCATTTTGCGGGGTTTGATTTTCCATAAGAATCCCAAATTAAACGGCTATCTAACCACTCAACAGCCAAAATAGTTAAAATAACGGCTGAACCAAAATACAGAGCAGCAGGCCCCATAGTAAAAGACATCAGCTGATCTCGATTAACGAGTGTCATCATTAAAGCAATGACAAATAAATCTAGCATGGACCAACGACCAATCCATGAAACAAACTTAAGTAATTTCATACGTAGAATAGGGTCAGTATTGCTTTTGAAATGGATAGAAAACAGTAGCAATATCATGATAATAATCTTAATAAATGGAACTAGTATACTGGCGATGAATACAATAATTGCTATTGGCCAGTTGCCTGTATCAATTAAAGAAACGACCCCAGAATAAATGGTGTCCTCTAAGCGCTGTCCATTGAGATAAAAAATAGAAATTGGCATTAAATTAGCAGGAAATAATAACACCATGGCTGCAATTAGTGCGGCCCAGGTTTTTTGTAAGCTATGAGGCTCCCGAAAATGTAGAGGACGATGGCATCGTCTGCATTTCCCATTCCAATTCGCAGGCCCAGTGTAATGACAGGCAGTGCAGGCTAGTGTGCTATCTTGCGCTTCTTTATTATTAGTGGGATAAAATTTGTGCCATAACTCATCTAGGTTCATATGGATGAGAATTAATAAACTGAGAAGAGACATAGTAATAAAAGCGACTAAGCCATGGCCAATAAATACACTCGCGTAATCTTGCATTTTAATGGCGGCAATACCCAATGCTATCAGGTAAACATCTAACATAACCCACTCTTTGATATGTCCAAGCACTAAAAGGATCGGCCGGAGATTCAAATTGATGCGCTGACCAATAGGTAACAATAAAATTAAAATTGGTAATAATAAGGGGGCGGCAATAGCACAAAAAGCCACTATACTGGCGGTAAATGGGTCCCCTTGTTGATTAATTAAGCGAATACCTTCAATGACATTTGCGTTGATTTGGCTTCCTAATAAATGAATTGAAATGAGAGGTTGCCAAAATGCAATGGGGGCAAGCATCAATAATGTGATAGCCAGTATTGATAAACGATTAAGTGACCAAGATCGCCCATCATTAAGTTGGCTAAAACAGCGAGGGCAAACAACGACTTGCCGTATGCTGAATTGAGGCGTTAGTAGCTTCTGATTGCAATGATTACAGCGTTGAAAAAGCAAATCAGTGTGATTAGTGTGGCTCATATTGACTCATTTTAGGTGGTTACCTAGATGTAATCTAGTGTAAAAGAATTTACCTCAAAGTGACAAATTGGTAATCTTAGGGCTATGCTTACAAATATTTGATTAATTGCTTGATTATTACAAGAAATAATTATGGATAAAAAGAAGTATTATCTTGAACTTTCAGACAATCTCTCTGCTCTACTTGCAGGTGAGTATGATTTAATTGCAACCTTAGCAAATACCAGCGCATTATTATATGAATGTTTAGAAGGTGTTAACTGGGCTGGTTTTTATCTCAGTAATGGGCAAGAATTAGTGTTGGGTCCTTTCCAAGGTAAAGTTGCATGTGTTCGGATCCCTTTTGGTAAAGGCGTTTGTGGAACAGCCTTTAGCAATAACCAAGTTCAGCGTATAGAAGATGTACATGCATTCCCAGGTCATATTGCCTGTGATGCAGCAAGTAACGCAGAAATTGTCTTTCCTTTGGTAGTTAATGGGCAAACTATAGGGGTTTTAGATATCGATAGCCCAAATATTAGCCAGTTCGACCAGGAAGACGAAAAAGGGTTACAACACCTTGTAAGCCAGCTGTGTCAACACTTGGCAATGTGTTCTATGCCTAAATATCATTAAATAATGGTCAGTTAAATTAATAGTAACGTGGCAATTGTCAGCAACACGATTATAATGTCGGCTTGTTCATGCCCGTGAGGTTGGCAAAATCGTTGTTATCAGGAAATTTCATGGAAAATCAACCTAAGTTGAATAGTAGTAAAGAAGTTATCGCATTTCTAGCAGAGCGTTTTCCTCGCTGTTTTATCGCTGAAGGCGAAGCACGTCCGTTAAAAGTCGGAATTTTTCAAGACATCGTAGGGTGCTTAAAAGAAGAAGATGGTATTAGCAAAACGCAACTGCGTTCTGCATTACGCATGTATACTTCTAGCTGGCGTTATCTTTACGGTGTTAAAGAGGGCGCTAAACGCGTTGACCTAAACGGTGAAGATTGTGGCGAATTAGACGCAGAACATATTGCTCATGCGCGCCAACAATTATCTGAGGCTAAAGCTCGCGTTCAAGCACAACGTGCTGAACAGAAAGCACAGAAACGCCCAGTTGCACAAAAAACGGGTGAAAAAACACCGCGTACTCAAGATGCAACTAAAGAAAGAGCACCTCGCCGCCGTCCAACAGAGAATAAAGAACGTCCGCAAAATACATCATCTAAGAACTCTCGTCGTAATACACCAGCTCCAGAGCAAAAACTGAAATCAGTGACTGATATCAACGCACTACAGATTGGCCAAACTTTGAAAGTGAAAGTGGGCACTAGTGTGATGGACGCCTCTGTGCTGGAAATTGCAAAAGACGGTGTTAGGGTTCAATTGCCAACAGGGCTGGCAATGATTGTACGCGCGGAACATTTAAAGTTCTGATACGGAGGTCAATCAGGTCATGAACAAACTTCTTAAAATTGCACTGGTGGTTAGTCTAGCGACTTTCGGCAGTGCAGTCGCTAATACTCAAGCAGTGGCTCCGGTCACTGCGGCTCAGTTACCTGTCTTAAAACAGAATGTACAACACGGTACAGTGAGTGAAAGAGTCACATCTCGGTTTACTCGCTCACATTATCGTCAATTTGATTTAGACAATGCGTTTTCTGGGAAGATATTTGACCGTTATCTTAATATGTTAGATTTCGGTCATAATGTTTTACTTCAATCCGATATTGACCAATACGCCAAAGATAAAGGCAAAGTCGGTCAATGGCTTGAGGATGGCAAATTAGATCCGTTTTATGACCTGTATAACCTGTCTCAGGAAAGACGTTTCGAGCGTTTTAAATATGCACTAGCTCGTTTAGAGCAACCCATCGATTTAAATGCGACTGATTCAATTGAAGTTGACCGTTCTAAATCACCATGGCCCAAAGACAAGCAAGAGCTTGATCGTCTTTGGGACCAAAAAGTGCGTTATGACTGGTTGAATTTAAAACTATCAGGGAAAGATGACAAAGAAATCAAAGAGAAACTGACAAAGCGTTATAACTTTGCGTTGAGGCGTTTAACGCAAGCGCAAAGTGAAGATGTGTTTCAATTGATCGTTAACTCTTTCGCTCGTGAAATCGACCCGCACACAAGTTATTTATCGCCTCGTAATACAGAACAATTCAATTCAGAAATGAGTTTATCATTAGAAGGAATTGGTGCGGTATTACAGCAAGATGACGAAAATACAGTTATCAACTCGTTAGTTGCTGGAGGCCCTGCGGCTAAAAGTAAAGAGCTAAAAGTTGGTGATAAAATTATCGGTGTAGGCCAAACGGGTAAACCGATTGTTGATGTGGTTGGCTGGCGTCTTGATGATGTGGTTGCTTTAATCAAAGGCCCGAAAGGAAGCAAAGTTCGGTTAGAAGTCGTTTCTGATACTAAAGGGGCGAAGCCACATATTGTCACCATAGTTCGGGAGCAGATCCGGCTAGAAGACCGAGCAGTCAAGCTGACAATCAAACAGCAAGGTAAAGATAAAGTTGCTGTTTTAGATATTCCTGGTTTTTATGTCGGCTTAACAAATGATGTTAAAACCCAATTACAAAACTTGGCAAAAGATAATGTTTCCGCATTGGTTATCGATTTACGCGGTAATGGTGGTGGTGCATTAACCGAAGCGGTTTCTTTATCTGGCTTGTTCATTCCGAAAGGGCCAATTGTGCAAGTTCGTGATAATAACGGCCAAGTTCGCCAAGATATCGATGATGATGACGTTGTTTACTATAAAGGTCCTCTTGTTGTTTTAGTCGACCGTTTTAGTGCATCCGCATCAGAGATCTTTGCTGCGGCAATGCAAGATTACGGTAGGGCGATGATTGTCGGTGAACCGACTTTTGGTAAGGGAACCGTTCAGCAACACCGTGGTTTAAGTCGTGTTTACGATCAAATGCTAAAACCAGAATGGCCTTCATTAGGTTCCGTTCAGTATACCATTCAGAAATTTTACCGAGTTAATGGTGGAAGTACACAGCGTGAAGGGGTGACTCCTGATGTGGTCATGCCTACAGGCCAGGATCCAGCTGAAACAGGTGAAAGTTTTGAGGACAACGCATTGCCATGGGATAGCATTCCACCGGCAAAATATACGCCTGTTGGTGATGTTTCTTCTGATTTATCGCCAATAAAAACGCAGCATTTGGCGCGTATTAGCAAAGATCCTGAGTTCAACTATATTGATGAAGATATTGCGCGCTATAAAGTTAACAAAGAGAGTAAGAATCGTATTTCACTCAACTATGCTGAGCGACAAAAAGAAGATTCAGAAATTGAAGCGACAAAATTGAAACGTATAAATGAACGTAATACTCGAGAAGGTAAACCATTATTGAAATCAATTGATGATTTACCTAAAGATTACGAAGGGCCAGATCCATACCTCGATGAAACGGTTAAAATGGCGGTCGATTTAGCGAATCAACATACTAAGTTATTATCAAATAATAAATAATTTCCTCTTATTATTTGTCAAATTAAGCCAGCGCCTAAGCTGGCTTAATTTTTTAAGTTTTCCTGTACCATCTTAATAGCTATCGCAAAATATAAGCTAAACATTAATGTATTGTTAATATGATATTTTTAGTAAATAGTCCCCAAATTAATGCAGTTTTATGCTTTGTTTACTTTATTTTTTAAAATGACTAACTGAAATTAATAATTAACTATAGGTTTCTTTACCTTTACTTAATTTATCCTAAACTTTTGGTATAGTTTCCTTATCAATGAGGCATTACCATGCGTAAATTATTTATAGGATTAATGGCTGTTAGTGTGATGATGGTTGCATCTATTAATACAGCGAATGCAAGAAATTACCCTTGTTCTGGAAGTAAAGGAGGAATTGACCGTTGTGACGGGGAGAAGTTTATCTGTAATGACGGGTCAACAAGCCGTTCAGAGCAAGTGTGTACGATAGAATTAAAAAACGATATTAACAGTAAAGCGAAAGCGGCTGGAGCGGTGATTGGCACAGGCGTTGTCAAGCAATCAAGTAAATCATCGGTTTCTGACTCAATAAAAAACAGTAGTGACAAAGCCAGTAAAACCGTTTCTGATAAAGCAGACAAGGCAAGTGATAAAGCATCTGGCACAGCTAAGACAGTAAAAGAGAAGGCCAGCAAAGCTGCGGATAAAGAAGTTAAAGACGTAAAAGATAAAGTTAGTAAAGGGACAGACAAAGAATCGGCAAAAGCCGTAAAAGAGAAAGCAACAAAATCGACTAAAGAGAAAACTAATTAGTTCGAAAATAAAACTGCAAATTACAATAAAACATAATAGTGCCACTTAATGTGGCATTATTTTTTAATAAAATAAAAGTAAAATTGAATATTCATTCATTTGACAAGCAAAGTGGATGATAAGATAGATAAATACACTAAATTGTTTTTGGTGATTGACAAACTAGCTTTATCGTTTCAATGAAAAATAACTTTAAATTTAGATGGTTATAAAATGAACCTAAAAAAACAAATGGTTAAAAATTTCACCATCAAAAGTTATCATTTAATTAGCAGATACCAATGAGTTTTGCATGTAGCTATGTAAAGTTATGTTATTTTTTAGGGTTTTCGCGTTAATGCACTTGAAAAAGTGTGAAAAAACCTTATTTATAAAGTAAATTCTACGTATATTTGTTTTTACCAAGGAATACATAAAAAATGATGAGAATTGCTTTATTCTTACTCACAAACTTAGCAGTTATGTTTGTGTTTGGGATAATCCTAAGTTTAACTGGGATCAGAGGGAGTAGTGTCCAAGGTCTTATGATCATGGCTGGTCTGTTTGGTTTTGGTGGTGCTTTCATATCACTATTAATGTCCAAATGGATGGCTCTGAAATCAGTGGGCGGTGAGGTTATCGAAACGCCACGTAACCAAATGGAACAGTGGTTAGTATCAACCGTTGAGCGCCAAGCACAACAAGTTGGTATTAAGATGCCACAAGTGGCTATTTATCATGCACCAGATATCAATGCGTTTGCTACGGGCGCGCGACGTGATGCTTCGCTTGTCGCGGTGAGTACCGGGTTATTAGAAAATATGAGCCGTGATGAAGCTGAAGCTGTAATTGCTCATGAAATTAGCCATATCGCAAATGGCGACATGGTAACGATGACCTTATTGCAAGGTGTGGTGAACACGTTCGTTATCTTTATTTCACGTATTATTGCACAGGTTGCGGCAGGTTTTATGTCCAACAGTGATAACGAAAGTGAAAGTAGCAATGGTAACCCAATGGTCTATTTTGCGGTTTCCATGGTGCTTGAAATCGTCTTTGGTATTTTGGCGAGCATCATTACTATGTGGTTCTCTCGTTACCGTGAGTTCCACGCGGATGCTGGCTCGGCAAAATTAGTGGGGCGTGAAAAGATGATAGCGGCATTGCAACGGTTAAAAACGAGCTATGAACCACAAGAAGAAGGTCGTTTGATGGCATTTTGTATCAATGGTCGTGGTAAAGCATTCAGTGAATTATTTTTATCGCACCCACCATTAGACAAACGTATCGAAGCATTACGTTCAGGTGAATATTTAAAGTAGCCTAAATAATCGTCTAAAGTTAGCTTTAAGTAGACAATAATTTTAGTATCTGCCCAGTAATTGTTTAATTACTGGGCTTTTTTATTGAAACAGTATGTGACACATATCCCCTCAAAAATATCAACCCATATTCAATTAACTCAATTTTAATGACGACTCGCAATTAATTGTATTTATAACTGCAATTGATAAATCACAAGTGAGCTTACTCACAATCTTTTATTTTAAATGATGAATTTTAGAAATTTTGTTCGCTTTTATTCTACTTTTAATCTTTATTAGATTGATAAGGAAATGTTATGAATTTTATTGATATGTTAATTGATATGAATTAATTGGGGGTAGGATGGATTTGATAACGACGTGGTTAAGTGAACTAAATGGTGTGGTGTGGGGAGTACCAATGCTTGTTGGGATCTTAGGCGTTGGCATTTATATGCAAATTCGGCTTGCATTCCTACCGATAAGAAAAATTGGAACAGGCTTTAAGCTATTGTTTCAAAAGAATGAGTCACGAGGTGAGGGGCAAATATCACCTTTTAACGCATTAATGACAGCGTTATCGGCCACTATTGGCACGGGGAATATAGCTGGGGTCGCAACTGCGGTCGTCATGGGAGGGCCTGGCGCGTTATTTTGGATGTGGATGACGGCTTTGGTCGGAATGGCAACTAAGTACTCCGAAGCCGTGTTAGCAGTTCGTTTTCGTGAAGTGGATAAATATGGTCAGTATATTGGTGGCCCAATGTACTACATTAAAAATGGGTTAGGCCCTAAATGGATTTGGTTAGGAACGCTGTTTGCCTTTTTCGGTGCATGTGCTAGCTTTGGTATCGGAAATACGGTACAAGCTAACTCTGTTGCAGATGTACTAGAAAGTAACTTTGGTGTGCATAAATGGTTGACGGCGGGGGTATTAGTTTTATTAGTCGGTGCGGTATTGATTGGTGGATTACGACGTATCTCTGATGTTGCAGGAAAACTTGTCCCATTTATGACTGTGGCTTATTTTGGCGCAGGTGTCATTGTGCTTGGTATCTATTTTAAGGAGATCCCAGGTGCGCTCTCTTTGGTCGTGACCTCAGCTTTTAACCCTGTCGCTGCTCAAGGTGGGTTTGCAGGTGCGGCGGTATGGGCTGCAATACGTTTTGGGGTTGCACGAGGCGTGTTTTCCAATGAAGCGGGTTTGGGAAGTGCACCTATCGCCCACGCTGCTGCAAAAACACAAAATCCTATTCGCCAAGGGCTTATTGCGATGTTAGGGACATTCATTGACACTATCATTGTGTGTTCTGTTACAGGATTAACCATCATTATTACTGGTGGCTGGCTGACCAGTGAAACCGGAGCGACACTAACCGCATCATCATTCCAAACAGCCATTCCAGGTGGAAATTACATTGTTGCTATTGCATTAGCCATATTTGCATTCACCACCATTTTGGGTTGGAGTTTCTATGGCGAAAAATGTGTGCAATATTTATTCGGGTTGCGAGCAATAAAACCGTACCGAGTTTTATGGTTAATAGCTTTACCTATTGGTGCAACGCAATCACTTGATTTTGTTTGGTTATTAGCGGATACACTAAATGCTATGATGGCGATCCCTAATTTAATTGCTCTGTTACTTTTAAGCCCTGTTGTTTATCGGTTAACACGAGACCATATAAAAGATGTGAACGCAGATAGCATTGATATGGCAAAACAGTTGTACGACAATAAATCATAATCGATTGATAATAAGCTTCATTTTAATGATGAAGCTTATTATTTCTTCAATATCCCCCTCTTATTCATAAAGCTTATCGATGGGTAATATATAAATCATCTATTTTTATCGGTAAAATTACAGAATGGCGTTAAATGCGCTATGCTTAGAAGAGAAGTTGTAAACCATGCGTATTTTATAAATTAAACAAGGGGATAGAATGGATATTCTGGAGAAAACGTTATTGTTTGGTAATGAATTTTTGACAACGACAAACCCCGCTAGGTTAGTTCCATTTAAATTTGAGATCTATCATTCTGAGCAAGGTTTTTACCATCGAGTCTATAAGCAAGTTGGCATGTCAGGGGCTAACTTAGGGCAAACATTTCAAGTGTGGGCTTTTGAAGAGCAGAAAAGCTGGGATAAACAAACCGCTGATACGACAGTTGATGAATATATTCAGCATTGCCAAGATATTTATAAGCGGAATAATGCATAAGTTGTAGAAAAAAAAAGCCCCCTTCATAGGGTTCTGAAGGGGGAGCTAAATGAATAAAGAATGGTTTAATTCATGAACAAAGATAGATGATTTTCATGATTAAAACTTAGTTATTTGTGCAGTTTAAACCACTCAATAGTATATATATCCTTAAAATAGCATTTATCGCTAAATAATCTATTGGCGATACCCTGTTTTTATTTGTTCTAACGTGTTTTTATAGGTTTCTGCCTGTTTTTCGTCTTCCATTTGTGCAATTTCACGTTGCATCTTGATTAAAATTTTACCTGCATCAGCTTGGCCGATAGCTTTTAACATATGCGTCAGTAAATTTTTTAGACAAGTAACTTCATCCGCTAAAGTATTAACGTTAGGTTCAGTAGGAAAATGGTTTTTCATTAAAAAGGTCCTTTAAGCATAAAAAATAATAGCAAGATTGTAGCATAGAAAGTAATACTATGTGTTTTCAGATAACTGAATGTTATAAATATTCAGATTAATGCGTTAAATTTGAACGAACGATTAAATAGGATGTAGGAGGCGCTAATAATTACTAGGCCCGCTGTTTTTCTTGCCAGTAGGTAGGAAGGAGTCTTTATGAACAATAAAAAATTGTGATACAATTCACAAAAAGAGTTATTGGCAACAGAGGTTGCTCAGTAACGACTCAATCCTGTACTAAATACCAATGTCTTTTTGCAGCAATTTTTACATCCAATTAAGCTGTTGGTATCTGTTATTTGTGGGAAAGTGAAGGCTAAAAGAAATATGACGCAAGTTTCTAGAAAAACAGCTTGGATCCGTGTAATAGCATTAGCGGTTGCTGCATTTGTTTTTAATACAACAGAGTTTGTACCTGTTGCATTACTCAGTGATATTGCAAAAAGCTTTGATATGACGGTCGCACATACTGGTTTGATGATAACAATCTATGCGTGGGTTGTGGCTTTGATGTCGCTACCTTTAATGTTATTAACCAGTAAAATAGAGCGCCGTAAATTATTAGGCTTCTTATTTGTTATCTTTATTATTAGCCATATTATTTCTGGTTTTGCATGGAGTTTTGATATTTTAATTGCAGGACGTATTGGTGTGGCTTTATCTCATGCTGTATTTTGGTCAATTACGGCATCGTTGGCTATTCGGGTTGCCCCCGCAGGTAAAAAAGCTCAAGCACTTGGATTATTAGCGACGGGGACTGCATTAGCGACAGTATTAGGTCTTCCCCTTGGCCGAGTGGTTGGGCAATTCTTAGGTTGGCGAGCGACATTCTTAGGTATCGGTGTTATTGCATTGTTTACTATGGTTGTCTTGATCCGTTTTTTACCTCGGTTACCAAGTGAACATTCCGGTTCGTTAAAAAGTGTGCCTATGCTATTTCAACGGCCGGCACTCGTTGGAATGTTTGCATTAACGGTGTTAGCAGTAACCGCACATTTTACGGCTTACAGTTATATTGAGCCTTTTGTTCGAGAAGTTGCATTACAAAGCCAAAATTTTGCAACTTTACTCCTGCTGATTTTTGGTGGAGCTGGTATTGTTGGCAGCGTCATATTCAGTCGCTACAGCAGCAAGTTTTCATTATCATTCTTACCCGCAGCAATCGCATTTATGACGATTTGTTTATTATTGCTGATGCCATTAGGCAGAGATGTTTGGTCTTTGGTGATGTTATCCGTGTTCTGGGGAATGGCAATGATGTGCATTGGTTTAGGGATGCAAGTTAAGGTGATTGATTTATCTCCAGATGCCACCGATTTGGCAATGTCAATTTTCTCTGGAATTTTCAACATCGGTATTGGTGCAGGGGCGCTGCTAGGTAATCAAGTTATTGTCCATATGGGGATGACTCAGATTGGTTACATTGGTGGTGTGATTGGTCTTATAGCTTTCGCATTATGTGTCTATTTATTCAGGCGCTATAGTGACACCCTTAGCGATAGAATAGGCGCTGCTGCAAATCACTAACTCGCATTTCATTATGACGTAAAGATGAAAGCTCTGTGTTATTTTAATGATAAACAGAGCTTTTTTGTTGTTACCTGAGTAACTCATTCTAATAATAAGGAAAGACAATGAAGGGTCTAGGTTTCTTATTGATGTCTATTATTGCTGAAGTCATTGCAACGACAACATTAAAAGCATCTGATGGTTTTAGTCGTTTTTGGCCGTCTTTGATTGTTATTATCGGTTATGCAGTCTCTTTTTGGGGGCTTTCACAGGTGGTGAAAACCATGCCATTAGGTATTGCTTATGCAATTTGGTCAGGTTTGGGAATTGTGTTGGTTTCCATCGCTGCAATTTATATTTACAACCAAAAACTCGATTTACCTGCAATTATTGGTATGCTATTAATTATTATTGGTGTCTTAGTCATCAATTTATTTTCAAAAAGTGGTGGGCACTAAACCGTTGGTGCAGGATATTCAGGCAGCATGATTGGGGAAACAAAAATGAGGCATCGGGTTAGTCAATTTTTAAAACCAGTAATAGCAATGTCACTTGCTGGGGTGATATCTGTCATGCTATCTGCGTGTGGTAGCTCAAACGTAGATAAGTCTGTGGAACATTCCGCGAGTCAGTATGCCCAGCAAGTGGTCAATTTAGGGCCTGGTGCGCAAGAAGCTTGTGTGTCAGCGGGGGGCTTACCTGCATTGACATTAGAATTAAATGGTTCACAAACTGCCGTATGTCAATTTGCGAATGGTAAACGTTGTGCTGTTGACATTATACAATCGGGCTCTTGCATATAACTCTTCTTTTTATGAAGTTAATTAACCTCCTATTAATTATTAATAAGAGGTTAATTAACGCTATATTCCCATTCTAATCTATTCTATTTTAATATTCCTATATTTCATTTTATTAATTATGTTTTTTATTAATCATATATAGGCCGTCTAATTATGAGCATCTATTTAGGTGTTTATTTTAATTATTGATATTTAATGACGAAATTACTAATATTAAATAATAAAGAATATTTTAGATAATTATAAAAGCACATATAAAGACGTTTACATTTATTAAAGAGTAATGCCTAATGAAAAAGAAAATTGAAGAGTATGATGGCCCCGCTGCAGGTTGGGGGGCTGTAAAAGCAGTTGCAGAAGCGTTACGCGGCCAAATGAAAGTCGGGCACGATATCATTGCGATGTTTGAAATGAATAAGGTGGACGGTTTTGACTGCCCTGGCTGCGCGTGGCCTGATCCTGTACACACAGCGTCATTTGATATTTGTGAGAATGGGGCAAAGGCAATTGCTTGGGAAGCGACATCTAAAAAAACAACCCCGGAATTTTTTTCTAAATACACCGTTACAGAATTACTTGAGTGGGATGACTTCCATTTAGAAGATGAAGGCCGTCTAACTCACCCGATGAAATATAATTCACAAACCGATAAATATGAACCTATCGAATGGGAAGAGGCCTTTCAGCAAATAGGTACGCGTTTACAAAGTTATTCAGACCCAAATACTGTTGAATTTTATACCTCCGGTCGAACTTCAAATGAAGCCGCATTCTTATATCAATTGCTGGCTCGTGAATATGGAACAAATAATTTCCCTGATTGTTCAAATATGTGCCATGAGCCAACGAGTGTTGGTCTTGCTGATTCCATTGGTGTTGGTAAGGCGACAGTATTGTTAGACGATTTTGATAAAGCGGACTTAGTTATTTGTATAGGTCATAACCCGGGGACTAACCATCCAAGGATGTTGAGTTCATTGCGCGAAGTTTCTAAACGCGGCGCAAAAATCATTGCAATAAATCCTTTGAGAGAACGCGGTCTTGAGCGTTTTGCCTACCCGCAAGACGTGGTAGAAATGCTAACGCTAGAGTCTACACCTTTAGCAGGGCACTATTATAAGGTTCGTATCGGTGGAGACACAGCTTTACTTAAAGGTGTCATGAAGTTGTTGATTGAAAAGCACCAAGCCGCTGTGGATGCAGGAAAAGAACCTATTCTCGATACTGAGTTCATATCAACTCATACACAGGGTTATGAAGCTTTAAAAAATGACTTACAGACAACAAGCTGGAAAGATATCTTGAGGGTTTCTGGTTTACCTCGTGAGTCTATTGAAGAGATTGCCGACCTTTATATTGAGGCAAAAAGCACTATTATTTGTTATGGCATGGGGATCACTCAGCACGAACATGGTACGCAAAATGTGCAGCAACTCGTTAATTTACTGCTACTAAAAGGTAATATTGGCCGCGAAGGTGCGGGTATTTGCCCATTGCGCGGCCATTCGAATGTTCAGGGTGACAGAACGGTTGGCATTACAGAGAAACCGTCAAAAAGCTTTTTAGACAAAATTGAACAACGATTTGGTTTTAAACCACCAAGTGAATTTGGCCATGCAGCAGTGGCTAGTATGCAAGCAATTTCTGAAGGAAAAGCCAATGCGTTAATTTGTATGGGTGGAAACTTAGCAGTTGCAATGCCAGATAGAGACGCTTGTTTTTCAGGTATGAAAAAGCTTGATTTAGCCGTCCATACAGCAACTAAACTAAATCGTTCTCATTTATTAACCGCTAAGCAGACATTCATATTACCTGTATTAGGGCGTAGTGAGATAGACAGACAAAGCAGTGGTGTGCAATGCGTTACGGTAGAAGACTCCATGTCGATGGTTCACGCATCAAAAGGTTTACTTAAACCTTGTAGCCCTTATCTTAAATCCGAGTGTGCGATTGTTGCAGGGATAGCGAGAGCGGCAATACCGCAGAGTAAAGTTGAATGGGATGATTTTATCGGTAATTACGACTTGATCCGCGATGCGATGGAAGCGGTACTGCCTGGTTTTGATGATTATAACGCACGTATTAAAATACCTGGAGGGTTCCATCTGACTAACGCTGCTTCTGAGCGTCGTTGGTTAACGCAATCAGGTAAAGCTAACTTTGTACCGACAGAGGGCGTTATTGAAGACCCGAATTCAGCGGTAAATAGCGAATTGATTTTGGCGACATTGCGTAGCCATGATCAGTACAATACAACAATTTATGGGTTAAATGACCGATACCGTGGTGTGTTTGGGCAGCGAGATGTTGTTTTCATCAGTGGTGCAGAAGCCCAAAAACAGAAGTTAGAGGCGGGGGATAAAGTTAATCTCATTGCATTAGATCGTGAGCAGAAACCGACAAAACGCCGTTTAGATAACCTCACTGTCGTGATTTATGATATGGCAGACCGCAGCGTTGCTACTTATTTTCCTGAAGCTAATAATCTAATTTCGTTAGATAATTTCGACCCGCAATGTGGTATTCCTGCGTATAAAAATATTCCCGTGAAATTAGAACGAGTTATTCAATAAACAGATTTAAGTTTTAGAAACCCCAAATGTTGAACGTAACATTTGGGGTCTTAAAGATTATTTTTTGGCTGGGAAGAACTGGCTGATGATAACAATGATGGCAACTAAGAGATAAGCCGCGAAGATGCCAATTAACCATTGTGGCATATCCAGCCCTAAGAATGCCCACTGCCTAACAGCACAGTCACCTGTCGCTTCAAACACTGCAGGTACCCATTCTTGTAATGGTAACCAATCAGGGAAATTAACGAAAAAATCACAAGAGGCAAATGGGGAAGGATAAAGCTGTAGCATGGTATGTTCCCATGCAAGATCTAAACCGCGCCAAGCAGAGTAAACCCAAATAAGCATGGCAACCCAGCGTATCACCATGTTTCGCGGTGCCACTGCGCCAATTATGCCAGCAACCATAATCCCAAGTAATGCAACGCGTTCATAGATACACATAACGCATGGTTGTAGCTTCATAACATGCTGAAAATATAAAGCAGCACACTCGAGTATAAAGGCAATAAAGGCCATAAGTAGCCAAGCGCCTCTTCCTTGTGAGCAGTAGTTAAAAAATCTGAACATACTTAGTATCCTAATTGAGTGATGCGCCCATTTTGCCTCTATCAGACCGATAAAAAAAGTAATTAAAGTGAAATAATGCAATTTTAGATAGGGCTTTACCTAATATTACAATTAGCCGTATTGGTGTACGGCTAATTGTTTTAAAGTATGGTTATTGAGCGAATGTTATCAACCCAATACTTTCCATCCAATGCGTGATTGGTACTAGCCAGAACTCTACCCCTAATAGCCCAACAATTGTCATTACGATGGTATATGGCAGCGCCATCCAAACCATACGGCCATAAGATAAGCGGATCAGCGGTGATAACGCGGATGTTAATAAAAACAAGAAGGCAGCTTGGCCATTAGGTGTTGCAACTGAAGGCAAGTTAGTCCCTGTATTAATTGCCACGGCTAAAAACTGGTATTGTTCCGTTGACACCAAACCGTCATTTGCCGCTTTTAAAGCCTCAGTAATATAAACTGTCCCTACGAAAACGTTATCTGATACAGCAGAAAGCAGGCCATTAAAGAGATAAAATAAGGAGAGTTGCGATGATTCAGAGGATTGCAATACAAACTGAATAAATGGGGTGAATAATTGCTGGTCAATAATAACAGCAACAATACTAAAGAAGACAGTTAATAAAGCGGTAAAAGGTAACGCTTCCTCGAAGGCTTTACCCAATGCATGCTCTTCTGTGATGCCACAAAATGCGGTAGCAAGTACGATAACGGATAGACCAATCAGACCAACTTCAGCTAAATGGAAAGCAAGGGCGACTATCAACCAAATACCAATTAATCCTTGAACAACTAACTGTGCAAGATCTCTTTTGGTACGTTTAGCCGTCTGTTTTTTATCGTGCTCAGTTAAAATTTGGCGTACAGAGTCTGGAAGCTCAGCACCGTAGCCAAATAGTTTAAATTTTTCAACGACAAAACAGACGACTAAGCCACAAACAAAAACGGGTATGGTTACAGGAGCCATACGGATATAGAAGGTAATGAAGTCCCAATTGACATGTTTTGCAATGATAAGGTTCTGTGGTTCACCCACCATGGTCATGACACCACCAAGCGCTGTACCAATACCTGCATGCATCATCAAGCTTCGTAAAAAAGCCCTAAACTGCTCGAGGGTTTGTTTTTGCTCTGCATTGTTAATGAAACCATCGTTTTGTAGGTCAGTGTTGCTGGACTGGTTAGAGGCATACTGGTGATAGATAGAATAAAAACCAATTGAAACGCTAATGACCACAGCAATAACGGTTAATGCATCTAAAAATGCAGATAAAAATGCACTCGCTATACAAAAAGCAAGGGAAAGAATTCGTTTAGAACGCACATTTATCAACAGCTTGGTAAAAACAAACAAAAGCAATTGCTTCATGAAATAGATACCCGCTACCATAAAAATCAGTAACAAGATAACTTCAAGGTTATTGCTAATTTCATGTGAAATTTGAGCAGGGGTCGTCATGCCAATGAGAACGGCCTCTATGGCTAAAAGACCGCCGGGCTGCAATGGGTAACATTTAAGTGCCATTGCTAATGTGAATATAAATTCAGCAACTAATAGCCAGCCTGCAACGAAGGGGCTGATAAAGAAAAAGACAATAGGGTTAATTATTAGGAATATAATAATTGCTAATTTGTACCAATCAGGCGAATTTCCCAGAAAATTTTTCAAAAAAGCTGTTTTTAAACTAAAATCCATTATGGTTCGTTATCCTCTTTTATGCGGATGTCGTGTACTGTGTTATACATACTACTCTTATCTCTTACAGATTTTAAGCATATTTGCTAATTGAGAGCGTATGAATTATATGGAAATTATATGATTTGCTTCACCCTTTATTTTTAGTCTAACTATATCAGGTGATGACAATCTGGTATGATTTGCTCAATATCCGTCTAAATGTTTGGAATAATAAAAATATGGTTATTAAAGCTCAAAGTCCGGCCGGTTTCGCGGAAGAGTATATTATTGAGAGCATATGGAACAACCGCTTTCCACCAGGTTCAATTTTACCCGCTGAGCGTGAGCTTTCGGAATTAATTGGTGTGACCAGAACAACCTTACGAGAAGTGTTACAGCGTTTGGCTCGTGACGGTTGGTTAACCATTCAGCATGGTAAACCAACGAAAGTGAATAACTATTGGGAAACGTCAGGTCTAAATATTTTGGAGACACTGGCTAGGCTTGATCACGATAGAGTGCCGCAACTCATTGATAATTTATTGGCAGTACGTACCAATATTGCGGCAATCTTTATTCGCACAGCCTTTCGGAATAACCCAGAGAAATCAATAGAAGTGTTAGCTGGGCGGGAAAAAGTGGAAGATAATTCAGATGCATTCAGTGATTTGGATTATAACATTTTCCGTGGGCTTGCATTTGCATCTGGTAACCCAATTTATGGTCTGATTATTAACGGGTTAAGAGGGCTGTATACCCGTGTTGGCCGCTATTATTTTTCGAACCCTGAAGCGAGGCGCTTAGCGTTGAACTTCTACCAACAATTAAGCCATCTTTGTCGTGAGCAAGCCTATGACCGTATTATGGATTGTGTGCGTACTTATGGAAAAGAAAGCGGAATGATTTGGCATAGTATGCAAAGTAATATGCCTTCAGATTTAGCACAAAGCCGCTAGTTAACTGACATTAATCCCATAAGGCCAGCATGTTGTGTTGTATCAGTATGCTGGTTTTTTATCATTAATCATTGACAGATTTTAGCCAAATAGCCATTGTTCACTTGAATGAAGTGAAAAACCAATCTTTATTTGTTTATTGGTATTTAATACCATCAAACGTCCTCTTCTTAGTTTAATAAAATAAATTGATTTTATTGGGCGCCTCACGTGAATCGATAGAAAATTCTAAATTAAGAAATAACTAAGAATTCATTTTTTTTATCCTATTGAATTTAAGTTAATTTATTTTTTGTTTGAATTTTAAGCTGGAATTTAATATCGACATGTAAAGAAAATGTGACCAAATTTAAATTTTTTAACTGTATTGTTAAAAGTGTTAATTCACCACATTGGCAAATATTTCCTAGAATATTATCCTAAAAGAAATGGTGCAGACTTTTATTTTGTGGGGAAGCGATGAAAATTCTAGTGTTAGGCGCAGGCGTTATCGGTGTGACAACCGCGTGGTATTTAGCACAAGAAGGGCACGAAGTGCTGGTGGTGGATAGGCAACATGATGTGGCAGAAGAAACAAGTGCCGCCAATGCAGGGCAAGTATCCCCTGGATATGCGACCCCATGGGGTGCACCTGGGATCCCTCTTAAAGCGGTGAAATGGATGTTTGAAAAACACGCCCCCTTGGCGATACGTCCAGATGGCACGTTATTTCAGCTGCGCTGGATGTGGCAGATGTTAAAGAATTGCGATATTCAACATTATGCAATGAATAAAAGCCGTATGGTGCGCATTGCAGAATACAGCCGTGATTGTATTCGTCAATTAAGAGCGGATACAGGTATTGAATATGAAGCCCGCCAAGGTGGTACTTTACAGATTTTCCGTACTGCTGAGCAGTTTGATAATGCAGCCAATGACATTGCGGTCTTACAGCAAGAAGGTGTTCCATACGAATTACTGACATCAAATGAACTAGTTAAAGCCGAACCTGCGTTAGAATTTGTTAAGCATAAGCTTACCGGTGGGCTGCGGTTACCGAATGATGAAACGGGGGATTGCCAGCAATTTACTAAAAAATTAGCCAAAATGGCACAAAACTCAGGCGTTAAATTCAAATTTGGTGGCCATGTTGAGCAGATTTTAACTGAAGGCAATAAGGTGAGTGGCGTCAAAATTGATGGTGAAATTTTGCAAGCGGACCGCTATGTTGTTGCAATGGGCTCTTACTCTACTTCAATACTACAAAGTTTGGTTCAAATCCCAGTCTATCCACTGAAAGGCTATTCATTAACCATGCCGATTATTGATGAGCAGCGTTCGCCAACCTCCACCATTTTGGATGAGACATACAAAATTGCAGTAACGCGGTTTGATGAGCGTATTCGCGTCGGTGGAATGGCTGAAGTTGTTGGGTTTAATTTGAATATACTGAAAAAACGCTGCGAAACATTGAAAATGGTGGTACAAGATTTGTATCAAGGCGGTGGTGACATCGAACAAGCACAATTTTGGACAGGGTTGCGTCCAATGACACCGGATGGTACTCCGATAGTTGGGCCGACTGCATACAGTAATTTATATTTAAATACAGGGCATGGGACATTGGGTTGGACAATGGCTTGTGGTGCAGGGAAACTACTGGCAGATATAATTTCAGGGAATACACCAGAGATAGCGTCTGATGATTTATCGGTATTTAGATATCTTGATGGTTTTAATACCAAGTTGGTTACGCATGGTGATTTAACGCCGGCACGCTAAGTATTTGATGTTTTGGCATCATTGTAATTTTAGAATTAATTAAATGTATTAAGGAATTTAAATGCCGCGCCCAATAAGTGCTGTTATTCATCTACAAAATTTACAACACAATTTGTCTATCGTACGGCAACATGTTGGAAAATCGAAAATTTGGTCAGTTATGAAAGCAGACGGTTATGGTCACGGTATCAAGCAGATTTGGTCAGCGCTGAAAGAAACTGATGGTTTTGGGGTGTTGGATTTTGACGAAGCAATTTTGTTACGAAAAGAAGGGTGGAAGGGGCCAATTCTATTGCTAGAAGGCTTTTTCCAGCCTCAAGACTTGCAATTGATTGACCAATATAATTTAACGACAAGCGTGCATAGTGAGTGGCAATTATTTGCCATTGAGAATGCTCAATTATCATCACCGATTTCAGTCTATATCAAACTAAATAGCGGAATGAATCGCTTAGGTTTTTCACCGAGCGAATACGAAAGTGTAGTACAACGGTTATTTAAAATGCCGAATATACGCCATTTAACGTTAATGAGTCATTTTGCGAATTCAGATACCAAAACAGGTGTTGTAGAACCGTTCCAACAAATTCAACAATTCGAACACTTATCGTTAGAAACCTGTATTGCAAATTCAGGAGCGACATTGTGGCATAAACAAACCCAATATGATTGGGTTCGTACTGGCATTTTGTTGTATGGCGCTTCCCCAAGTGGAAAATCTGCAGATATATTTGGGTTGGGTTTGAAAGCAGCGATGACATTGCAATCAGAAGTGATTGCTATCCATGAAATCCCAGCTGGGCAATCAATTGGTTATGGTAGCCGGTTTACATCAACTAAACCTATGCGTATTGCAACAGTCGCTTGTGGTTATGCAGATGGATACCCTCGGCATGCTGCAAATGGAACGCCGGTATGGTGCAAAGGAAAGCGCTGTGCACTACTGGGGGCTGTTTCGATGGATATGCTGACTATTGATATTAGTGATTGTGACGATGTTAAACTTGGTGAGCGAGTGGAGTTATGGGGGCAAAATTTACCGGTTGATGAGGTTGCACAAGCAGCGGGGACAATTGGTTATGAGCTACTTTGTGCGCTTGCGAAAAGAGTTCCTATTTCTTATGAAAATAAAGTAGAATAAATATTAACCAATCATACTGAAAATAGTAAAAATTTAGCTTTACGTGTGATTTTGGTTAAGAATGTTTGGATTGCAACTATATTGATATAACATATAGAATGTGATCTATTTCTCATTATTTTTAGGTTAAATATAATATGTCAAAAGCAATTAAATTAACGACACTTGCGATGGCTCTGAGTGTGTTATCTGGGGCCGCATTTGCAGGAACTTGGTCTGTTGGTGGTTCGGTATTAGCGCAGTCAACACCTTATAAAGGAATTAAGAGCCGTGATTATGTCACGCCAGTGCCTATTGTTAATTATGACAGTGAGAATTTCTATTTTCATACATTAGCTGCGGGTTATTATTTATGGAATGATACACAAGACCAGTTATCATTGGATGCTTATTATTACCCACAATTTTTTAAACCTAAAGACAATGATGATAAAGCGATGCGCGAGTTAGACCGCCGCCGTGATACGGTGATGACGGGGCTGACTTATCGTCATAAAGCTGATTGGGGTACACTGAGAACGAATATTTCTGGTGATATTTTAGGTATCAGTAATGGTATTCGTGGTGAGTTTGCCTACCTGTATGGCTTTGAAGGTGACAAATGGTCAATCACTCCAGGTCTGGGTATTAAATGGGATAGTAAGAACCAAAACCGTTATGAATATGGCGTGTCTTCTAAAGAATCACGTAATAGCGGTTTAAAACGCTATAACCCAGGTTCAAGTTGGACACCATACGTTGAGGTGACAGGGAATTACCGCTTTGATGAAAATTGGACGGTATTCGCAATGGGCCGTGTTGACCGCCTGCCAAGTGAAGTGAAAGATAGCCCAATGGTAAATAAAGATGTTTCTGCCATTATGTGGACGGGCGTCACTTACACATTCTAAGTTTGTTATAGAATATTAAATTATTTAGCCCCTGATATCATGATGATTATCAGGGGCTAATTTTATCTATCTAGAAATTTGATGTGCCTAGATCTTATATGCTTAGAATGGATAATTAATCTTGCGGCTTATTATCACGGCTGACCATCACTAATGAAAGGCGAGCAGGGTGCTGCGCATCACTTTTCATTGGGACGTTGATCCTTGCTGTTTCTACACAAACCATCTGTTTGTACCCATTATTTGGCATATCGCCCATACTGCATGATAATTCTGCCCAAGGGTTCCAACAGACAACATCACTATTATGGTAATGGTGAATTTCTATTGTACGAGCCCATCCGTCATCACGTAAGAGGCTGTATTCCTCTGGTTCTGAATAAATACGGTCGGTATGTTTATTAAATTTCAGTGGTTCATTTACATAAGCTTCTTTATCTGCGACTTTATCGAAATAGTGGCCACCTAATCCATATACAGTGGCTTTTTGAATATCGCTGATATTGAAATAACTGTGTAATGCAGCAGTCGTTTCGAAGTCCCCATAACTTTCTAGTTCAAGCTCACATGTTTCACCTAGTTTCATTCGTAGGATCAGGGTGAACTCATGGGGCCATAATTTACGGGTATATTCTGTATCTGTTAATGTGAAGGTTAAAATAACACCATCTTCATGTTCATTATGTGCAGTGAATTGCCAAGGTAGAATTCGTGCAAAACCATGACTAGGACTAGCTACAGGACCAAACCAAGGCCAACAAATAGGAATACCACCGCGGATAGCAACGCCTTCTTTAAAAGCACTCTCTGAACTTAGCCACAAGCAAGGTTTTTGCCCCGCAGGTTGCCAATCAATAAGTTGGGCGCCTTGTAAACTGACGGCCCCACGCACCTTAGGATGCGAGATAACAATGAGTGGAAGCTCACCAAGTTGGCGTTGAGTGATGTAAGCGGAGACTTGTTTGATGACCGGTAATGCAAAAAGTTTATCGTGCATGGTATTAGGCCTGTGTTAATGAAACAGAGTGAATACTCGTCATACATTAAACTGCAGCATTGTTGACGGTGTTCATTCACTTGAATTATTTAGAGTATCTGTCCGGCATACTTAAAGCCGCAGTGAATAGTATTCATTCTAAAATAAGTTGTGTTTATAGCGTATCCAATGAGAGATCAACCATAAGCGATATAGCAGAAAATATGAAGTGTTAATTTGTTATTGGATACGGTACAAAAGAGCCGCCAATTGGCGGCTCAGTTAGACAGATTACACGACAGCTCTTATTTAGAGATGTGAGCGATCAGGTCTAATACTTTGTTAGAGTAACCTGTTTCGTTGTCATACCAAGAAACTAATTTAACAAAGTTGTCGTTCAGTGCGATACCTGCTTTAGCATCAAATACTGAAGTCAGTTTTTCACCGTTGAAGTCAGTTGATACAACGTCATCTTCAGTGTAACCCAGAACGCCTTTCAGCTCGCCTGCTGCTGCTTCTTTGATAGCATCACAGATTTGAGTATAAGTTGCTGGTTTTTCTAAACGAACAGTTAAGTCAACAACAGAAACGTTAGGCGTAGGTACACGGAAAGACATACCAGTCAGTTTGCCATTCAGTTCAGGGATAACTTTACCTACAGCTTTAGCAGCACCGGTTGATGAAGGGATGATGTTTTGAGCAGCACCACGACCACCACGCCAGTCTTTATGAGAAGGACCATCAACTGTTTTTTGAGTTGCAGTTGTTGCGTGAACAGTTGTCATTAAGCCTTCAACGATACCGAATTTGTCGTTGATAACTTTAGCCAGTGGAGCTAAGCAGTTAGTTGTACAAGATGCGTTAGAAACGATTTCTTGACCTGCGTAAGCTTTGTGGTTAACGCCCATAACGAACATAGGAGTATCATCTTTAGAAGGGCCAGTCAGAACAACTTTCTTAGCGCCTGCTTGGATGTGTTTACGTGCAGTTTCATCAGTTAAGAAGATACCTGTTGCTTCAGCAACGACGTCAACACCGACTTCGTTCCATTTCAGGTTTGCAGGATCTTTTTCTGCTGTTACACGGATTTTTTTGCCGTTTACAACTAGGTGACCATCTTTAACTTCAACAGTACCGTTGAAACGACCATGAGTTGAGTCGTATTTCAGCATGTACGCCATATATTCTGCATCGAGCAGGTCGTTGATAGCAACGATTTCGATGTCAGAACGCTCTTGTGCAGCACGGAAAACGATACGGCCAATACGACCAAAACCATTAATACCTACTTTGATAGTCATAGTATTTCCACCAGCTATTTATTCGTGAATTAAGTTGTAGTTAAAGTTACCAAAACCTTGCCAGCCGTCAAGCGGAATCGTGTCAATTATTGAAAAAAATCAATTCTGATACCACCAATTGCTTATTTGTCAGCCACTTCAGCGGCAAATACAGCCGCACGTATTATCGGGATTGTACGGCATAATGAAACCATCTATCAGTGATATATGTGATACGGTTCACAAATCAAAACGGAAAGTAAGATGCATCTTAGTTTAGAATAGTTTTACAGAAAATGTTGTTAATTTTTTGTTGATTGAAATTGATGTATGATAACCATTAAACCGTTTAGTCATTTAAATATTTAGGGATGACATGTCAAATAAAGATAACCAACCTATTGATATCTCAAAGTTAAATGAGATGCAGCGTTATGTTACACAACAAGCCGGTACAGAGCCACCCTTTAGTGGTCAATTATTGCATAACCGTAAAGACGGTGTGTACGAATGCTTATGTTGTGGTACACCTTTATTTATGTCTGAGACCAAATTTGATGCAGGTTGTGGTTGGCCAAGCTTTTATCAACCGGTTAATGAAGAGGCCATCAAATACATTGAGGATTTCTCTCATGGAATGCATCGTATTGAGGTTCGTTGTCAACACTGTAATGCGCACTTAGGGCATGTATTTCCAGACGGTCCTCAGCCTACCGGTCAGCGTTACTGCATTAATTCAGCATCATTAAGCTTTATTGATGATGATAGCGGTGAAAAGACACGTGGATAAAGAGCTGAAGGTTGCTGAAGCTATTCTATGATAATAACAAAAACGATTCAGCTTTTGGCTGAGATCGAGAAAAATAAAATAATGTGCTAATTGTGTATTTGAAGGAGCCTTACCGTGAGCGTTGAAGTTAATCCAGAGCAGCTTGAACAATTGTTGGCAGTGATGACCCCCGAAATTTATGAGCGCCTAGTGACAGCAGTTGAACTCGGTAAATGGCCTGATGGGGTGATGTTAACACCGGAACAGAAAGAACATAGCTTACAAATGGTGCTATTGTGGCAGTCACGGAATAACCATGACCCGGAACATATGACGGTAGGGACTAACGGTGAAATTACGATGAAGAGCAAACAAGAGCTGAAAATGTTGTTTCAAGGTGAAATGTTAGCGACCTTAAAACCACAAAACAATGATGAATAACAGCTGCTTTACAAAAAGTTTGGTTATTCAATATGATGCTAAAGGGTGACAGGGTCACTAAAACAAGTTTTCTCAACTGATATGAGAAAACTTGTCAGCAAAGTATGAGCTAATGAAGGTCAGCTAAAGTGATTAACCTTGCGCCTTGCTTTTGCATTTCAGCTAAGGCTTCTTGGCTATCATTGGCCGCTAGGTTAACACCTCTACACCCATCGGCGAGAACATCCACGGAATAGCCTAGTTTTAACGCATCTAATACAGTAAATTTGACACAATAATCTGTCGCAATTCCCATAATAATTAAATGTGAGATATGCTGTTCTTGTAACCATGCGTGCAAACGAGTTTGGCTAATTTTATCGTTATCGAAAAAGGCACTATAACTATCAACTTGAGGGTTTTCCCCTTTGGTGAAAGTTTCACGAATAAGCGATTGGTTTAAATTCGAGTGTAACTGAGCGCCGTGTTCACCTTGTACGCAATGAATAGGCCACCAAACTTGTGTAATGCCGTTTAATTCACCGACTTCACCAATTTGAGTGTTTGAATTAGCAGCGAAGCTAAGGTGTGTCGCGGGATGCCAATCTTGACTTGCAATGATATCTATCCGTTTTTGTTGGCAAATAGCCATTGCTTTATTCGCAACATCAATAACATGTTCGCTTTCATTTACTGCCAATGTCCCGCCAGTGCAAAAATCGTTTTGTAAATCGACTAACAGTAAAGCTGTTTTCATTATGTCCTCAGTATTTTATCTGTTATTCATCAGCATAGCTCAACTCACCGCGTAAATTATTCTGCATTAATTCACGGATCAACGCAGGGGTATAATTTTGGCTAAGTAAGTAGTGCAACTTACTTAAGGCGGCTTCAAAAGTCATGTCATATCCACTGATCACACCAGCTTCAGCAAGGGCGTGTCCCGTGGCATAGCCTTCCATATTAACACGACCAGAAATGCATTGTGTCAGGTTCACCACAATAATTCCTCGGCTCGTTGCTTCGCGAAGTATACGGAGTAATTCAGGTTGCTGAGGGGCATTACCGACACCGTAAGAGCGTAAGATTAGTGCCTTAACAGGTTGCTGAAGAATATTGCGAACAATCTCAATTGAGAGCCCAGGGTAAAGTGTAACCACACCGATAGGTTGAGGTGTAATTTGGTGGCTTTTAAATTCACCGATACCAATAGGAGCAGGACATGTATTAAATGTGCGAATATTGATGCCAGCTTCCATTAGTGGTGAGCAGTTAGGCGAGCTAAAAGCATCAAAGCCATCAGCATGGGCTTTAACGGTGCGGTTACCGCGATATAATTTATTATTGAAAAATAGGCCGACTTCATTAACGGGGTAGTTTGCCGCTAAATATAATGCATTTAATAGATTCGTCTGCCCATCAGAACGCAATGCTTCTAAAGGTATTTGTGACCCTGTCACTATTACCGGTTTTTTCAAGTTTTCAAACATGAAAGATAACGCAGAAGCAGTAAAAGCCATGGTATCAGTGCCATGTAAGATGACAAACCCATCATAAAGTGGGTAGTTTTCACAAATGTCATCAGCGATAAGCTGCCAATCTTCAGGGGTAATATCAGATGAATCAATCAACGGCTGATGCTCTCGGATCGTAAACTCAGGCATTTCAGGACGGTGAAACTCAGGCATTTGAGCTAATTGAGCTTGTAAGTGACCGGAAACAGGCACATATCCCTGTGGTGAATGGCGCATGCCGATTGTTCCGCCCGTGTAGACAACATAAATTGATTTCTTCTGCATCTGATTACCTAATTTATCCAACTTATCGAAGGAGAGTGATTATCAGGATTTTGACGTATTTGTTAGCGTATTACTATCGTTAACTTACGAATAATTAGATTGATATGAGGTTATTGATGGGGTTATGAGAGAAATCCCCTTCACCGGTTCTGAAGGGGATTTAGCAATCAGTTAATTTCTGCGCAATTTAAGCAAAATGCATAACGGTTTTGCGGGTCATTCATTTTTAAGAAAAATTGAGCTTGCTGGCGGATGTCCGTCGCGACAGCTGGGGGTAAAAATACGTGTAGTACATCGGGCATTACGGCTTGGACGCTAGTTGTTAATTCAAGTAGCAATTGATCCATAAAGGTCAACTCAGGCTTCATCCAATCTAACTTAACATCAGTGAGTTTAGCGAGCTCAGCGGCTTTATCTACCGCATTATCAAAATCACCTAGCTGGTCGACAAGGCCATTTTTAAGTGCATCTTGCCCGATCCACACACGGCCTTGTGCAATTTTATCTATTTCTGCTGGCGTTTTATGGCGAGCTTTAGCAACTAAGCCAATAAATGTTTCATAGCCATTTTCAATAGTGATTTGCATCATGTCAGCAAATTGTGGGCTGATCCCTTTTGTCAAAGAAATATCTGCTAATGGTGATGTTGATACACCATCAGTATATACCCCAATAGAATCTAAGGATTTTTCAAAGGTATTGATCACACCAAATATACCAATTGAGCCAGTCAGTGTGTTTGGACTAGCAATAATATAGTCCGCGGGAGTTGATACCCAATAACCCCCCGATGCTGCCATGCCTCCCATAGAAACCACAACAGGTTTGCCCGCTGCATGGGCAGAAGCCAGTTCACTGCGGATCAAATCAGAAGCACTGACGCTTCCCCCCGGGCTGTTAACCCGTAAGACGATCGCTTTAATATTATCATCAAGGCGAGCATCGCGGATTTGTGCTGCAATAGTATCGCCCCCGGCAATTCCTGCTGTTTGCGGGCCATCCATGATGGCACCTTGAACAACAATCACAGCGATATTGCCGCCTTGATCCGTATTGATATCTGCTATTTTGGCAGAATAATCATAGATACTAATATTATTAAACTGTTTATCTTCTTTATTCCAACCAAAGTGTTTACTGAGTAAATCTTCAACTTGTTCGTTTGTATAAAGTTTATCAACCAACTTTTGTTTTAAAGCATACTGTGCGCTATCGCCTTTGACTGATCGTAATTGTTCTAAAATAGTATCAGCCCCAGGGAAAATTTGTGTACTGGTCGTATTACGGTTTTTGGCGATTTCTGCGAGGTAATTGTTCCAAAGGGCATCTAACCACTGTTTATTGGCTAAACGAGCCTCTGGGGACATATCATCACGCATTAACGGCTCAACTGCAGATTTATAAGTACCGACACGGAAAATATGGCTACTGACTTTGAGTTTTTCTAATAGTGTCTTGTAATACAGACCATTAGTTGCAAAACCATACACCCCAACAGCCCCTTGAGGAGTGAGGTAGATATCATCAGCGTAACTAGCAAGATAGTATTGTGACTGGTTATAACTGTTACCGATGGCGTAAACCTGTTTCCCTGAGCTTTTAAATTCGTTGATTGCTTTACCGATATAAGCTAAAGAGGGTTGATCAGCGCCAACTAAATCATCTAGGCGTAATACCATTCCTGTAATGCGGTCATCATTTGCGGCGGTGCGAATGGTGTCAACGATGTCGAATAGTGAATTCTCTTGCATACGGCTATTTGAAGTACCGAGTAGTTCACGGCTCATACGACCAAATGGGTCTGGAGCAGAAACTTGGTCTACAATAACGCCCTGCAAATCAACATATAAAGCACCAAAATAATTTTTTTCAGGTTGAGTATCTGTTTGGTAAAGGGCAATCGACCCAATAACGACAAAAAATAATACTAAGAAAATGGCGTTGAAAACGAATTCCCTAATAAAGTTGAGTGCTCGCCAGCTAATTCTAAAGATGGTAGCGATGATGTCCCATAGTTGACGCATGTTTTCTCCTATCCTGTATATTTTGCACCACACGGGTGTTGGCTTCTGGTACAAACTATTTTTGGATATCACATAAATATTTCTTTCTACAGCTGGGCTATTTCCGTCTGTAGCACGAATTAACAATAATATGCTCAAAAGCAAATCTGTTACCCGATCATCACTTCGAATGTTTGATATTAAAGTTATATCAATACAATTAGTTGCAATTGCGGGCTATTTTTATGCATAACAAAATTAAGATACGCAAGGTACAATGTTTCAATGATATTTTTCACATATGACAAATGATACAATTCAATGAATTTATAACGTAATTTTACCTAGCGAATCATTGTTATTGTTGTATTAGTGTAAGCGATTTTCCTTTAAGCTTAAACAATAGATAACGTGGGTATAATTATCTAATTGAATGATTATTACATCAGTTTACTCTTAAACGGAGACAATTATGGATGCTCTAACCCTTTTGTTGAACCGCCGTTCAGCTTCTAGACTCACAACACCAGCACCGCAAGGCGAAGAACTTAATAACATACTTGCAGCAGGGATGAGAGCACCTGATCACGGTGCGTTAAAACCGTGGCATTTTGTTGTTATGCAAAATGAGGGGATTAAACGCTTCAGTCAGTTATTAGAAAAAGCGGCAATTGAAGGACAGTTAGGTGCTGAGGTAGAAGAAAAAGCACGCAATGCACCTTTTCGTGCCCCATTAATTATTACTGTGATTGCGAAATTAAAAGACCACCCGAAAGTACCACAATGGGAGCAATTAGTTGCTGCGAGTTGTACTGTGCAGGCGATGCAAATGGCCGCTGTAGCTCAGGGTTTTGGCGGTATATGGCGCTCAGGGGCATGGACAGAAGATGCCGTGGTTCGTGCAGGACTAGGTTGTGGAGATAACGACCGCATTGTTGGATTTCTTTATTTAGGAACACCAGAGCTTAAAGCACCAACAAAAGTACAAGCGCCCGACATGACAGGTTTTGTGTCTCACTTCTAAAGAGAATAATAATGACTGAGAAAATTAGATTAACGCAATATAGTCATGGCGCAGGCTGTGGCTGTAAAATTGCACCGAAAGTATTAGAGCAAATCTTACACACAGAACAAGCAAAATTCTATGATCCACATTTGTTAGTTGGTAATGAGACGAAAGATGATGCCGCTGTTTATGATTTAGGTAATGGAATTGGCATCATCAGCACAACCGACTTTTTCATGCCGATTGTCGACTCCCCGTTTGAATTCGGCCGTATTGCCGCGACGAATGCGATTAGCGATATTTTTGCGATGGGCGGAAAGCCCATCATGGCAATCGCAATTTTAGGCTGGCCAATCGCTAAGCTACCACCTGAAGTGGCTCGAGAAGTGATTGAAGGTGGCCGTGCAGCTTGTGCTGATGCAGGTATTTCATTGGCAGGAGGTCATTCTATTGATGCACCTGAGCCTATTTTTGGGCTGGCGGTTACTGGTGTTGTCAATACGGCATATGTGAAGAAAAATAGTGCTGCAACAGCGGGTTGCGAACTGTTCTTAACTAAACCGCTCGGTATTGGCGTTTTGACAACGGCAGAGAAAAAAGGGGTACTTGCACCTGAACATCAACATTTAGCGGCAGAAACCATGTGCCAAATGAATAAACTAGGGGCGGTTATTGCGCCTTTAGATGGTGTGACGGCGATGACTGACGTGACCGGTTTCGGTTTATTAGGTCATTTAAGTGAGATTTGTGAAGGCTCTAACGTTCGCGCTGAAATTTCCTTTAGTAAAGTTCCTAAATTAGCGGATGTCGAAAAGTATATTGAAGCAGGCTGTGTTCCCGGTGGAACAACTCGTAACTTCGACAGTTATGGTCATCTTATTGGCCCTATGAATGATATGCAGCGCCAGCTACTGTGTGACCCGCAAACCTCTGGTGGCCTACTCATTGCAGTAAAACCTTCCGAAGTCTCTAAAATTAAAGAGATTGCACAGCAGCAAGGTGTTTTGTTACAGTCTATCGGCAAATTATTACCCCATCAGGATAATGTTCCTTTAGTTGAAGTGATAGATTAATTTATGCGTTTGTTTATTGCGGAAAAACCGAGCCTTGCAAGGGCCATTGCAGATGTATTACCCAAACCTCATAAACGAGGTGATGGTTTTATTCAATGTGGTGATGGCCAAACCGTAACATGGTGTATTGGCCACCTTTTAGAGCAGGCTGAGCCGGATGCCTATGAGCCTCGGTACGCACGCTGGAATCTTCAGGATCTGCCAATTATCCCTGATAAGTGGCAGTTGAAGCCCCGTCCCGCAGTAACTAAACAATTAAAAACTATTGAAACATTGCTGAAGCAAGCCTCAATTGTCGTTCATGCAGGAGACCCTGATAGAGAAGGTCAATTGCTGGTGGACGAAGTGCTTGATTTTTTAAAGCTCGACCCTGAAAAACGCAAAGAAGTAAAGCGTTGCCTAATTAATGACCTTAACCCTCAAGCGGTTGAGCGGGCAATTGACCGTTTAAGAGAAAATCGCGAATTTATTCCTCTTTGTGTCTCTGCTTTAGCAAGAGCGCGAGCCGATTGGTTGTATGGCATCAATATGACTCGTGCTTATACGTTATTAGGACAACGGGGTGGGTATCAAGGTGTTCTTTCTGTTGGGCGGGTACAAACGCCAGTTTTGGGGCTAGTCGTTAGGCGCGACGAAGAAATAGAGAACTTTGTTCCTAAAGACTATTTCGAGGTTAAAGCCCATATTGTTACGCCAAAGGATGAGCGTTTTGTGGCGATATGGCAGCCAAGTGACTCCTGTATTGATTACCAAGACGAAGAAGGGCGTTTGTTTCACCGACCGCTTGCAGAACATGTGGTATCGCGTATCGAGGGCAAACCTGCCATAGTGACGCAATATCAAGACAAACGCGAATCTGAAATTGCACCGTTGCCTTTTTCTTTATCGTCTTTGCAAATTGAAGCTGCTAAAAAGTATGCGTTGAGTGCGCAAGAAGTATTGGACATTTGCCAACGTTTATATGAAACGCACAAGTTAATTACGTACCCGCGTTCAGATAGCCGCTATTTGCCTGATGAACATTTTGCAGGGCGGCACAGTGTATTGAATGCAATTGCGGTACATCAACCAGATCTTACTGAATTTGAATTGACAGAGTTGGATAAAAAAAACCGGTGTTGGGACGACAAAAAAGTGGATGCCCACCATGCAATAATTCCAACAGCAAAAACGGCAGCAGCAAAGCTAACTGAGAATGAAAGTAAAATTTACCAACTGATTGCACGTCAATATATTATCCAGTTTATGCCTGATGCAGTTTACCGTAAGTGTACGATTGATCTCGAAATTGAAAAGGGTAAATTTATTGCAAAAGCTCGATTTCTTGCTGAAGTAGGTTGGCGAGTTGTTTTGGGTAATAAAGAGCGCGATGCTGAAAATGATGGTATGCCGCTACCCGTTGTGAATAAAAATGATGAGTTGCTATGTGAAAAAGGGGAAGTGGTTGAACGGCAAACACAGCCCCCGCGTCCTTTTACGGATGCGACGTTGCTATCCGCAATGACAGGGATCGCGCGTTTTGTGCAGGATAAAGCATTAAAAAAAGTATTGCGAGAAACGGATGGGCTTGGCACCGAAGCGACAAGGGCAGGCATCATTGATTTACTATTTAAGCGCCAATTCCTCTATAAGAAAGGGCGTTATATTCATTCCTCGCCTGCGGGAAGGGCTCTAATTCATGTTCTACCTGACATGGCGACTTTACCGGACATGACTGCCCATTGGGAATCAGTGTTAACTCAAATTAGTGAGAAACAATCACGTTATGATGATTTTATGCATCCACTAAGTCAAACTTTGATGCAATTAATTCACCATGCGCGCCAGTTTACAAATTTGAGGGCATTTCGAGAGCTGCCGGCCCCATCAGTAAAAACGGGGAAAAAACCAACAAAAACGGGTAAAAAAACGAAAAAGAAAGAAGACTAGTTGAGTCTGGTAAAACAATAAAAGGCGCTTAGAGCGCCTTTTTGCATTAGAACCCGAGATAAAAATTATTTTGTTAGGTCAAATTCAGACCATACAGGTGCGTGGTCTGACGGTTTTTCCATTCCTCTAATATCATAATCAATACCCGTTGCTATACAGCGCTCTGCTAACTTATTTGATGCAAGCAATAAGTCGATACGTAAGCCTCTATTATCATCAAAACCTTTAGAACGGTAGTCAAACCATGAGTAGCAATCAGCAACATCAGGTTTTTTCGCACGGTATGTATCAACTAAGCCCCAGCCTAATAATTTGGCTAACCATTCACGCTCCTCGGGTAAAAAAGAACATTTTCCGGTTTTTAACCAACGTTTGCGATTTACCTCGCCAATACCGATATCAAGATCTGTTGGGCTGATATTCATGTCACCCATAATGAGCAATTGGGACTCAGCAGTTTGTGTTGATGTAATATAATTTTGTAAATCTTGATAAAATTTTTCTTTTGCTGGAAATTTTGTTGGGTGGTCACGGCTTTCCCCTTGAGGAAAATAACCATTCACAACAGTTAATGGGCCACGCTCCGTTTGGATGTCAGCCATGATAATACGACGCTGTGCGTCATCATCGTCAGTTGGAAAGCCTTTACGGACAGCAAGAGGCTCATTTTTAGTTAAAAGAGCGACACCATAATGCGCTTTTTGGCCGTGATAAAAAACATGATAGCCGAGCTGACTAACTTCTTCATAGGGAAACATATCATCATGGACTTTTGTTTCTTGTAAGCCAATAACCTCAGGTTGATGTTTTTCGATGATTGCAGCGAGTTGGTGAGGGCGAGCTCGAAGGCCATTGATATTGAACGATATGAATTTCATGGTTTTTTATCACCTAGTTTTATGATTATTATGCTTATTCTACCAGATGGTAGCTGTACTGTAACCCCGCGTAGCATGTTTCAATGATTAGGTTGTTTTATAGTTAGTAATGGCTATGATAAAAACGGTCATGGCATAACTCACTCTTAGAACAATATCAAAATTCAGCGCTCAATATAAATATAATAATAATTTTAGTTAATCAAAAAATATTATTGTTAATTAAATTTATTATGAATGCTAGGGTATAATTTAATATTGAAATTAAATTAATAATTTCAATATTAACTAGTTTTAATTTCATTTAAAGTCAATTGGTTATTTATATTTTAATGTGATTTAATAGTGGAGGCATAAAAAATAATCAATCTAAACAGTATAATATATTGCTTTGTAATGATGGAAATTATAAAAATACTTTTATGAAATATTGTTAATCATTCAATAAAAAATCAAGTTTGATTTTTCATTTTATGAGTTAATTTCTGGGGTGATCAATATAATTATTAATGAGAAAACTAAGTATGTTGATTAACATTTTAATAAACGGAATGGGGTCATAGATATGTTCTTTTCAAGAAAATTAGAGGCGTTTATGGCGGTTGTTGAGAATGGCTCGTTAAGTAAGGCTGCAAGAGTGATGAACCGTACGACACCTCCCATCGCAAAGTCAATCAAAGACTTTGAGACAAGCCTAGGTAAACGGCTTTTTAAACGAGAAAAATTTGGAATGACATTAACTAAGGATGGCCAAGAACTTTATAACGATCTAAGAGATCTTTATTTACAGGAGAAGGAAATAACAAAAAAACATTTTTCAGGTTATATAATCAATGAGGCTAATATTTATTATGACTGGGGGAAGGAAAATCATTTAATTAATTTATATCAATCAGCACATCAAAATAATGTACAAGTAAATATATTAAGGTTTAATTATGACGAAGTAGATGAAATTGTCGATTATGATGGGAATACTCTTATACTTAGTTCAGAACAGGTAGTTAGTGAGCGATTTTCATTACAAAAAATAATAGAAAACTCACCATTAGGTATTTATTGCAGAAAAGAACTGTATGAAAAATTTCATTATGACCTGGTTACATTATTACAAAAAAGTACATGGCTATGTGATCCTGCATTTTATAAAAGTTCATTGATGAGTGATTTATTGGCAAAAATTGAAACGGTTGATAATAAAACAAGTGTAAGACAAATGGATAATATCGGCTGTTGCCAAAGTTTCATTCAAGAGGGTGATTTTATTGGCATTATAGACCATTATCCAGAAGAAGAGTTGATTGATAAGTCATTGATTTATATATCATTGAACAAAATCCTGGGGAAAAGTGTGTGTTATATCTATAAATCAAAATCACACTCAAGTGTGTTAAATCGTTTTATGGGGGTTGTTGACAAACTAGGAGGTGAAATCAATTAGATGGTGGTGGGAGAAGGATTCGAACCTTCGAAGTCTGTGACGGCAGATTTACAGTCTGCTCCCTTTGGCCGCTTGGGTATCCCACCAGATTTTGAATTGCTGTAATCGTTGACAGCGGGCGGCATCATATCAAATGACGCGCCGCTGTAAAGCATTAATTTTCAATAAAATGGTTGTTTGCTGTTTTTTTATTCTTAATGCGTGTTAAATCAACAAAGTGTTGTTAAATAAGCCACTACGTTGGCTTATAAAATAATGGTGCGATTACCATAGACAAATACACGTTGAGCTAAAACCCAATAGAGTGCATGGCTGAGGACATTTTTTTCGACATCACGCCCTGCACGCATCATATCATCCGCTGTGAATGTATGGTCTATATTAATTACATTCTGCGTAATGATTGGTCCTTCATCGAGGTTGTCATTGACAAAGTGCGCGGTCGCTCCAATAATTTTTACGCCACGCTCATAAGCTTGGTGGTAAGGGCGGGCACCAATAAACGCGGGTAAAAATGAGTGATGAATATTGATAATTTGGTTTGGATAATGCTGCACAAATGCAGGCGTTAATACGCGCATATATTTAGCTAACACAACATAGTCAGGCTGATATTGGTCAATCTGCGCTGTCATTTTTTCATCATGTTGTTCGCGAGTTAGGCCTTCATGGCTAATATGGTGGAATGGGATATCAAATTGTTCGACTAAGTTTTTTAGGGTGTCGTGGTTTCCAATAACCGCTGCAATTTCAACATCCAAACCATCATAAGCACTTTTCATGAGTAGATCGCCCAGACAATGAGCTTCTTTTGTCACCATAACGACAATACGACGTCGACCTGCTGTATTTAATTCGCGTTGAGATCCAACCGGTAATGCATCATCAAGGTCAGCTAATAATGTCTCATCGTTGAAAATACCCTCTAGCTCAGTTCTCATGAAGAAACGGCCGGTGTGGTGATCAACAAACTCATTATTTTGTACGATATTGAGTTGGTGCTTATAGCAAATATTGGTGATTTTCGCGATTAATCCTTTCGCGTCAGGGCAAATTGTCCTGAGAATTTTCTTCTGTACAATTTTGTGTTGCATGAAACAGCCTAATCCTTAACTAACAAAGCGATATAAAAAAGAAAATGACGGATTGAGTATTGCATGTGTCTTATTAGACAGATATCAAATAAAGGGTGATTAGTTTGGATGCCCACACTTTTTATATTTTTGACCAGAGCCACAAGGACACAAATCATTACGACCAACTTTGGGAGTAATGCCGTCTATATAAAACCAACACGAATCCATCTTAATAAAACGCGAACGTTCATGAATAAGCTGCTTATGATCAGCTTTTTCATCAATAAAGCAAGCCGAAAATTCGACATAAGCTTCATTAGGATTTTTGGCATAAGAAGAACTAATAACACGAAGGCCAAGCCACTGTGTCTTCGAGAAACTATTTACAATTTCTTGATACCACTCTTGGGCATGGCAATCAGGGTGCCAGGTTTTAATCAGATAATCGGCATTTTGCTGTACATAAGCGCTATATCTTGAGCGCATAAGCTGCTCTGGCGTCTGTGGGATCGATTTTTCTTGCAAAAAAGGGGCACAACATTGTTCAAATTGTGCTTCGTTACCACAGTAACACTTATCTTCTGCTTGAGATTTCATAACACTCCCTATAAAAATAAGTATAAGATTGAAAAATCACTATACTTAAATGATGGTGAATAAATGATTTTATCGTATGAATAATTGTATTGTTAATTAAACCAGGCTTTTGCAGTAGGTATCTTATGAAAAATAGAAAAGTACTCATAATAGAAGACGAAATCACCTTCTGTACAATTTTAAAAAACTACCTAGAAACACTGGGTATTGAGATCTATACCGCAGATAATGGTCAATTAGCAATAGAGATGTTAACAATAGACCGTATCAACCCTGATATCATTCTATGTGACTTAAGTATGCCGGTCATGAATGGTGAAGCATTTATGAGAGAGCTCGTTTCTCGCAATATCGATATTCCAGTCATTGTGATCACAGCAACAACAGATTTTACTCAGTTAGATAGAATGTTTCGTTTAGGGGCTAAGGATGCTTTATTAAAGCCAATAAAAAATTTAGATGAAGTTAAAGTGACACTCCTTTCAGCACTGTACCCTGAGCAAAGTAACCTAACAGAGTTGATTGACGAGGAAATTCATCAAATTTCTACATTAATGCAAGATCATACCCAAGATATGTTAGCGGTATTGAAACAGTTACAACCGCCAGTACACCAAATTATAAATAATTATCGAATTAACTATCGTCAACTTAATGAGGCTAGCCGATTTGGGTTATTATTAGACCTAGCGCCTATTTCAGATAGCCAAATAGGGTTCTACTGCATTGACACTGAACGTTCTCCCCAAGAAGGTATTATGGCGGCTTTTTTGATTCGAGTTGTGTTTAATGACCTTTTAAAAAGTGCGGTAAGCTACCCAGAAAAAAAACTACCGAATATTGACAGGATCATTAATCAAATAAATTATTTACTGGAGGATTCGGGGTTTAGTGGGCAATTTCCTCTATTATTAGGGTATTTTAATACACAGAATAAATCGATTATTATGGCGAGTGCGGGCTTAGAAGCGGAAATAACGACAGAAAATACACATGTTAAGTTACCTAGAAGCCTTCCTTTAGGCACGCTAAAATTTTATCAATCTAATCACTTAGAGGTAAAAGGAAATGCTTGGCAGTGTTTAATTCGTAATAATAGTCAGAAAATAAAACTTATGTTTAATCCCGAAACATAATTAATGCCTAAAATGCATACTCCTGTAATCTAAATACCCCTATTCGGACTCGTCGCTATTTATTCATGAATATTTCCTGATATACTTCTGCGCACTTAAAATGCCTCTTGGTACTTTAGTGAAATTAGAGAGGCTAAGATGATATCTGGAGTGATAAAAATGACACAGCGCAAGGTGCGTAAAGCGGTAATCCCTGTTGCAGGTTTAGGAACTCGTATGCTTCCTGCAACAAAAGCTATTCCAAAAGAAATGTTGCCAATAGTCGATAAGCCTCTGATTCAATATGTTGTTAACGAATGTATTGCGGCTGGGATCAATGAAATTGTTTTAGTGACCCATTCATCGAAAAATTCCATTGAAAACCACTTTGACACAAGCTTTGAATTAGAAGCTATTTTGGAAGCGCGTGTTAAACGCCAGCTATTGGATGAGGTTCAATCTATTTGTCCAAGCCACGTAACGATTATGCAAACACGCCAAGGAATAGCGAAAGGGCTAGGGCATGCTATTTTGTGTGCTAAGCCGTTAGTCGGTGAAGAACCTTTTGCGGTTATTTTACCCGATGTCATTTTAGACCGTTACAGTACAGACTTAACCAAATTTAATTTGCGTGAAATGCTAGAGCAATATGAGTCTACAGGAGCAAGTCAGATTTTAGTTGAGCCAGTACCAGAAGAAGATGTCTCTAGCTATGGTATTGTGGATTGTAATGGTGAAATGTTAGCGCCAGGGGATAGTAAAAGAATTATCCGTATGGTTGAAAAACCAAAACGTGAAGAGGCTCCATCTAATTTATCTATTGTTGGTCGTTATGTTTTATCTGAAAAGATTTGGGATGCATTAGCCAAAACAGCACCAGGTGCTGGAGATGAAATACAATTAACTGATGCCATTGCATTAATGATGGAAAATAATGAACCAGTAGAAGCCTACCACTTATGTGGTAAAAGTCATGACTGCGGAAATAAGCTAGGTTATATGAAAGCGTTTGTTGAATATGGAATGCAACATGATGCGCTGGGAGATGATTTTACCCAGTGGTTGAAAGAATTATCAGTATCATTGAATTCAGCAAAATAAAATTCCACAATGAATTTTTATTAAAGGCTAACTTAATTTGTTAGCTTTTTTATGCGTGAAAAAATAATTACTAACAATAGATATCAAATATTAAGGGGTATCGCTCTGATTTCGGCTGTTTTAGCCTGTACATCCTATAAGAGTATAGGGTGTAAAAATTAACAAACAACCTCATTACATAAATAAAATCACTGAACAATATTTAAATTTATCTAATTAAGCTTACATATCTTTACTACATATTTTTATTTATCATGATTATTTGTCGATAGCGTAATACGCCGCAAAAGCTTAAACAGGGCAGTTAATTGAAGCAGAGGGCAGTAGTTATGAGGCTTTCGTGCTGAAGGGGAGAGTTATAATAGCTAAGCACCTTTTCTTATTACAGGTTAATATAAAATAATATATAAAGCTTTAAAATAAAAACACCCTTATAAAAGGGTGTTTAGAATACATGTTGAGGCGATTAGATTAAGAAATCATCTAAAGATTTGCCTTGTTCTTCAATGGCAACTTTGATTACAGCTGGAGTACGGCCTTGGCCTGTCCAAGTTTTAGTTTCGCCATTTTCATCAACATATTTGTATTTAGCTGGACGTGCAGCACGTTTAGCACGGGTGCTAGTGCTTTTACCTGAGTCCATTGTTTGCAGAAGGTCATTTAAATCGACGCCTTGCTCAAGGATCATTTCACGAACTTTTTCCAATTTACGGTTACGTTCTTCTAATTCCGCGCGAGCTTGGCTCTCTTCATCACGACGTTCTTCAACAACGACGGTTAATTTTTCCAGCATTTCTTCTAAAGATTCTAAAGTTACTTCGCGAGCTTGAGCACGAAGAGTACGGATGTTATTTAACGCTTTTAATGATTCGCTCATTTTCCTGGTCTCAAATTATTAGTTGGCATGTGTACAGTAATAATAGAATGCTATTTTAAATTCTGCAATAGCTAAATTACTTCCTTAGTTTAAAAGTAATCTTTAGCGATTGCAATTTTTTTACAAAAGAAAAATAAACTTTTCGTAGATATATATATAGCTATTATCAATAACTGAACTAAACGAAAAATAGGAATAAGCTAAAATCGTAGTGATTAAATTATTCGAAAAAGAAGAGGAGAGTCTCATTTTACTTTTACGCAGAATGAATTGAAGGGATGGATTCCTTAAATTTTCTTTTTTTGATGATGATTTTTAGCGGAATGTGCTTTAATTGAAACTGTTTATAGTTAATATCAAATTGGTTTTTATTGCATACAAGCTAAGCAATATTTGCAATAAGGAACGAGTATAGTCGAAAAAAAAGTTAAATTTTCAATAAGTAAAGGACATACAGACCATTATTGTTAATCATAAAGTCTGTTTTATGGTAAAATTATTACGTATATTAATTTTGAGGGAACAGCCAAATGGCTCAGCTTTACTTTTATTATTCAGCTATGAATGCGGGAAAATCAACGTCATTATTGCAATCATCGTATAACTATAATGAAAGGGGGATGCGTACGGTTATTTTTACTGCAGAGATAGATAACCGTTTTGAACAAGGAAAAGTCTCATCGCGCATCGGTTTATCAGCAGAGGCGTTACTCTACTCAGCGACAACAAATATGGCCGAGCTGATTAAAAAAGAAAATAGCACACAAAAAGTGCATTGTGTTCTTATTGATGAGTGTCAGTTCCTAACAAAAAAACAAGTCGAAGAATTATGTGACATAGTCGATAACGAGGATATTCCAGTTTTATGTTATGGGTTGCGTACTGATTTTGCGGGGCAATTATTTGAAGGTAGCCAATATTTGCTTGCTTGGGCTGATAAATTAGTCGAGCTAAAAACAGTCTGCTATTGTGGCCGTAAGGCAAGTAAGGTTTTACGTATAGGAAGTGATGGGATACCTGTATATAAAGGCTTACAAGTCGATATAGGCGGCAATGAAAAGTATATTTCTGTTTGTCGTAAACACTATTCAGAAGCAATAAAACAAGCTCAATTGATGAATGAGGGTGTTATACCTAAACAGGCACTCCACTTTAGATGAATGGAAATCGTTTGGTGTAGGAAATAAAATAGCTCTCTGATATCAACCTATTATGACCAACTGTGAGATAAACTCAGCGAGTTGAATCGTTTTATATAATATCGATTTTATGTATTCTTACAGTAACTCATTTTTAATAACTAAACAAAAGGCACTGCAATAATTGCAGTGCCTTTATTTTAAATAATGTTTAATACATTATTTCTTAGTGCTTTTCTTTTCAGCTTCTTTTTTTACGGCTGTTTTTTTCTGAGGCGCTTTTTTTTCCTCTTTTTCAATCACGGGTACGTCTTGATGCTCAACGAACTCGCGACCATAATAAGAATCCAATAATAATTGTTTAATTTCAGAGATTAAAGGATAACGAGGGTTAGCACCTGTACATTGGTCATCAAATGCATCTTCAGAAAGTTTATCCACGCGAGCTAAGAAGTCAGCTTCAGTAACACCAGTCTCACGGATAGATTTAGGAATACCTAAATCGGCTTTTATTTCCTCCAACCATGCGAGTAATTTTTCAATTTTCTCAGCAGTACGATCACCGACTTTAGTGAGCCCTAAGTGATCCGCAATTTCTGCGTATTGGCGGCGTGCATGAGGGCGGTCGTATTGGCTAAATGCAGTTTGTTTTGTTGGGTTATCATTCGCATTAAAACGGATAACGTTACAAATCAGCAAAGCATTAGCAAGCCCATGAGGGATGTGGAACTCTGAGCCAAGCTTATGTGCCATAGAGTGACATACACCAAGGAATGCGTTTGCAAAAGCAATACCTGCAAGTGTCGCCCCGTTATGGACACGTTCTCTTGCTACAGGGTTTTTAGCCCCTTCATGGTAACTGGCTGGTAAATAATCTTTTAATAGACTCAGGGCCTTAAGTGCTTGGCCATCAGTAAACTCGTTAGCTAAAACAGAAACATAAGCTTCTAACGCATGGGTGACCGCATCTAAACCACCAAAAGCCGTTAAAGATTTAGGCATATTCATGACTAAGTTCGCATCAACAATTGCCATATTTGGCGTTAATGCATAGTCTGCTAATGGATATTTTTGGCCTGTTTTATCATCAGTCACTACCGCAAATGGCGTGACTTCAGAACCTGTTCCCGAAGTCGTTGTGATAGCAACTAATTTAGCCTTAACGCCCATTTTAGGGAAACGGTGGATACGTTTACGTATATCCATAAAACGTAATGCTAATTCTTCAAAATGAGTTTCCGGGTGTTCGTACATAACCCACATGATTTTAGCCGCATCCATTGGTGAACCACCACCTAATGCAATGATCACATCAGGTTGGAATGCTTGCATTTGGGCTGCACCTTTACGAACCACCGTTAATGTTGGGTCTGCCTCAACTTCAAAGAAAACGTCTGTTTCAATGTGATGTTTTTTGAGAACGCTAACCACTTCATCAACATAACCATTATTGAATAGATAACCATCAGTTACGATGAAAGCGCGTTTAGCACCGTCAGTTGCAATCTCTTCAAGGGCGATAGGGAGGCAACCACGGCGGAAGTAGATTGAGTTCGGAAGTTTATGCCACAACATATTTTCAGCTCTCTTCGCCACAGTTTTGGTATTGATTAGGTGTTTTGGACCTACGTTTTCAGAGATGGAGTTACCACCCCAAGAACCACAACCTAGAGTCAGAGAAGGGGCTAATTTAAAGTTGTACAGGTCACCGATACCACCTTGTGACGCTGGCGTATTGATTAAAATACGCGCTGTTTTCATTTTTTGGCCAAAATAGTTAACACGATCATGTTGGTTATCTTGGTCAGTATATAAGCAAGAGGTATGGCCAATCCCCCCCATTTCAACTAATTGTTCTGCTTTTGCAACTGCATCTTCAAAATTCTTACCACGATACATCGCTAATAATGGTGAAAGTTTTTCATGTGCGAACGGTTCTGACTCATCGATGGTTTTGACTTCACCGATTAAGATTTTAGTTGTTTTTGGAACGGTAATGCCGGCCATTTCTGCAATTTTATAGGCAGGCTGACCAACAATAGCAGCGTTTAGGTTGCCATTTTTTAAGATGATATCCTGAACCGCTTTAAGCTCTTTTCCTTGTAGCAGGTAGCCTCCATGGCTTGAAAAACGTTCGCGAACTTGATTGTAGATTTCATCCACAACCACAACGGATTGTTCAGAAGCACAAATAACACCGTTGTCGAATGTTTTTGACATCAAAATGGACGCAACGGCACGTTTAATGTCCGCTGTTTCATCAATAACGACAGGGGTATTACCAGCACCAACACCAATAGCAGGTTTACCTGAGCTATAAGCTGCTTTGACCATGCCTGGCCCACCTGTCGCTAGGATCAGGTTAATATCAGGGTGGTGCATTAAAGCGTTGGATAGCTCAACAGAAGGGGAATCAATCCAGCCAATAATGTCTTTCGGTGCCCCCGCTGCAATGGCAGCATCAAGCACGATTTGTGCTGCGCGGTTAGTTGCATTTTTAGCGCGAGGGTGCGGAGAAAAGATAATAGCGTTGCGCGTTTTTAAGCTAATCAGTGATTTAAAAATCGCGGTTGAAGTTGGGTTTGTTGTTGGAACAATACCACAGATAATACCAATCGGCTCAGCGATAGTAATTGTTCCAAATGTTGGGTCTTCAGATAGCGTGCCGCAGGTTTTTTCGTCTTTATACGCATTATAGATATACTCTGAAGCAAAGTGGTTTTTGATCACTTTATCTTCAATAATACCCATTCCAGATTCTTCGACAGCGAGTTTTGCTAGGGGGATACGTGCGTCAGCAGCAGCGAGGGCGGCGGCTCTAAAGATTTCATCAACTTGCTCTTGGGAGAAAGTTGCGAATTCGCGTTGAGCTTTTTTGACACGAGCAACGAGTTCATTGAGTTCGGTAACGTTAGTTACGGACATATAGATTACTCCTGATAAATGTTAAACTTTTTAAGCCAATGAGCAAAATGCATCTATAGAACTAGGAAATGCTTAAAGATGAAAGTATAGATGTTATCTATAATAACGCTGCTCATGATCGCTTATTGGCTTAAAAACCTTATTCAGTTTTGAGTTAATATCCTCATTAGCTCTGCCTATCAGTTAAGAGTAGATTAACAAAACGGTAATTAAATAAAGTGATCTATATCACGAAAACGCCAAGCTGACTCCTTTCAGCACGTGTATATATGCACAAGTTGAATAAATGTTGTTCATCTATTGCTTAATTTAATATTATCAAAACAATTTGTGCAGATAATTTATGTATACCTAACTAAATGCTAAGCAAATTTAGCAAGTTAAAGAAAATATTGTTTTGCTCAAGGAAATTAATAACATCGGTGGTAAAATCATAAAAGATATCAATGAATCTCTAAAGAGAACTGCTTAAGGAAATGAATGGGTGAGTAGCGCATTACTTGATTTATCGGGTTATATAAAATTCTTTATTGGCTTGTTTGCACTTGTGAACCCAGTTGGCATATTGCCTGTGTTTATTAGTATGACAAACTATCAAAGTAATGCCGGGAGAAATAAAACCAATACTATTGCAAATACATCAGTTGCTATCATTTTATGTACATCATTATTAATTGGTGACTCAATTCTGCAATTATTTGGTATTTCAATTGATTCTTTCCGTATTGCTGGTGGGATCTTGATCGTCACAATAGCGATGTCAATGATTAGCGGTAAAATTGGTGAAGACAAACAGAATAAGCAAGAAAAAACAGAAACTGCGGTTAGGGATAGCATTGGTGTTGTACCTTTGGCTTTACCCTTAATGGCAGGGCCTGGGGCAATCAGTTCTTGTATCGTTTGGTCATCTCGTTGGCATGGTTGGCAAAACTTTTTAGGTTTAGCCTTGACGAGTATCGCATTTGCTTTTTGTTGTTGGTTATTATTTCGTTCAGCGTCTTTATTGGTTCGTTACTTAGGTCAAACAGGGATCAACGTGGTGACGCGTATCATGGGCCTATTACTGATGTCGCTGGGGATAGAGTTTATTGTGACCGGGGTTAAAGCCATATTCCCAGGCTTATTATAATCTAATTTCCTCTCTTTTTATGGCTGCAAACTAAACCTATTTGCAGCCATATCTATCGTTAGTTCCTATCGTATTACATACATCAATTTTGCTCTTCAGGTAGTTTTAATTGGCTTATTAAAATTTTAGTCATCAATAATCACGTATGAAAAAAATGTTCCCTGTAATTATATGTGGCATTTTTTGCTAAAACAGGGATAAAAAGTAAGGAATTGTGAGCTACGTAAATTTATTCACTATTCTAATTGGCGTTTGTTAATGATATGTTTGGATTCGAATTTGAGGTCTATCTTGTATTGTATGATTATACTTTTGTAATGCATTGTAATTTAAAGATAAACATAATGTTTGGCTGTTATTTTTAAAAGTTATCAAAAGTTTTTAACTAGCGAATGTTAATTAATTGTTTTGAATGTTGGAGTCATAAAGTGGATTGCCCATAAGGAAATAACAGTCTTAGGGCTTAAATATCAGCGTAAATAAGGTTGCTAATGAGGTTATAGCGCCATCAATGAATCGTGAGGGATAGGATGTTCAAATCAACACTTGGTTATGGTGTGCTCTCGTTATTATTTGTTGCGTTACAAGCAAATGGCACGGAAAAAGTAAAACAGGTAATCACAATTAATAATGGCTCAGAAGTAACATCTCTTGATCCCCATAAAGTGGAAGGGGTGCCAGAAAGCAATGTGATATTAAACTTATTAGAAGGCCTCGTGTATACCGATATAGACGGTAAGGCAGTTCCTGGCGTTGCTAAAAATTGGACCAATGAAAATTACACCTCTTGGGTTTTTACTTTGCGGGAAGATGCAAAGTGGAGTGATGGCTCACCTGTAACCGCTGAAGATTTTGTGTATAGTTGGCAACGTTTATCTGACCCTAATACAGGCTCTCCTTACTCAAGTTATCTACAAAATGCGTATATTTTAAATGCAGATGCGATTTTAGCAGGGAAAATGCCTGCAACAGCGCTGGGGGTGAAGGCACTTGATCCGCAACATCTACAGGTTACGCTAAGCCACCCGGTACCTTATTTTGTCGATATGCTTTCTCATACGTCTATGAAGCCTGTGAATAAGTCTGCAATTCAACGAAATGGTGATAAATGGACTCAACCCCTAAATTTTATTGGAAATGGGGCATACATATTGGATAAGTGGGTGGTAAATGAACGTATTGTTATCAAACGAAACCCATTTTACTGGGATAATCCCAATAGTCGTATTGAGCAAGCGACCTTTCTAGCGATTAGCTCCGAAGTGAGTGATATTAACCGTTACCGTAGTGGTGAAATTGATATTTCAAATTCTGCAATCCCACCTGTTTTATATAAAAAAATGCTGCAAGAAAGGCCCAATGAATTATATGTTCGGCCATATTTGTGTACGTTCTATTATGAAATAAATAATCAAAAAGCGCCGTTTAATGACCCAAGAGTACGTGAAGCAATAAAATTGGGTTTAGATAGAGAAATAATTACCAATAAAATTATCGCTCAAGGGCAAAAAGTCGCTTATGGTTTTACGCCAAGCTTTATCAATAATGGTGACTTTGCATTACCTGAATGGGCTAATTTATCGGCAGAACAACGTTATCAGCGCGCTAAAGATTTACTTTCACAAGCGGGTTATAACAAAGAAAACCCATTGAAATTTGACTTATTGTATAACACTTCAGATCAAAATAAACAGCAAGCTATTGTTGCAGCATCGATGTGGCAGAAAAATATTGGTGCGCAAGTGACGTTGCAAAACCAAGAATGGAAAACATCATTACAAAGTCGTCATGAAGGTCATTACGATGTTGCTAGGGCAACGTGGTGTGCAGATTACAATGAACCAACTGCATTTTTGAATATGATGTTGTCTCAAAATAGTAATAATACCGCTTTTTATAATAATTCGGACTTTGATGCCTTGCTTGAGCAAGCGCTGACAGCTCCAGATCCTTCATCTCGCCATGCAATTTATCAACAAGCGGAAACCTTGCTAGACAAGGATTCGGCTATTGTTCCTGTTTATTATCGCGTTAGTGCTCGAATGATAAAACCGAGTGTTCGCGGATTTAAAGGTAATGACCCCCTTGATTATACGGATATTAAACGGTTATATATAAGTGAACCTAATTAATAATATCTAAATAATTATAAAAAGTGTTCATCTACTGGGTGAACATATATCAACACACAATCATAATAATTATGTATGGGAGTAACCGATAAGATGAGTAAATTAATCAATAAATCGATTATTGCGCTTAGCGTAACGGCTGGGTTAGCAATGGGCTCTATAGCAACAAGTTTTGCAGCAACGGTTCCCGCAGGTGTTGAACTGGCTGAAAAACAGTTAATGGTTCGTAATAATGGCTCAGAACCTCAGTCATTAGATCCACATAAAATTGAAGGGGTGCCGGAATCTGCTTTAGCGAGAGACCTTTTTGAAGGGATCACAATTGTGGGGCCTGATGGTGAAATTTTACCTGGTTCAGCAACAAGCTGGGAAAATAAAGATTTTACAGAATGGACATTTAAAATTCGCGAAGGTGCTAAATGGTCTAATGGTGACCCTGTCACAGCCGAAGATTTTGTGTATAGCTGGCGACGATTGGCTGATCCTGATACTGCATCACCTTATGCGAGTTATTTACAATATGCCCATATCAATAATATTGACGATGTTATCTCTGGAAAGAAAAAACCTGAAGAACTTGGTATTAAAGCTCTCGATGACAAAACCCTAGTTATTACACTGAGTGAAGCTGTTCCTTATATCCCTAAATTATTAGCTCACTCATCTATGTCCCCAGTAAATAAAAAAACTATTGAACAACATGGTGCTAAGTGGACGCAGCCACAGAATTTTGTGGGTAATGGGGCATATAAATTGAAGGATTGGACAGTTAATGAGCGCATTGTATTAGAGCGAAGCCCAAGCTATTGGGATAATGCGAATACCATTATTGACCAAGTGACTTTTTTACCGATTTCCTCAGAAGTTACAGATGTTAACCGCTACCGTAGTGGTGAAATTGATATGACATACAGTAACTTACCTATCGAACAGTTCAAAAGTTTGCAGAAAAATATGCCGAACGAGTTACGGGTAAGTCCATATTTGTGTACTTATTATTATGAGATTAATAATGAAAAACCACCATTTAACGACCCTCGCGTACGTGAAGCGTTAAAGCTATCTATGGATAGAGACACAATTACGTATAAAGTTAAAGCTCAAGGGGATATTCCTGCGTATGGTTTCACTCCACCATTTACCAGCGGAATGAAAACAGAAAAACCAGATTGGTACGCGAATATGACCCAAGAGCAGCGTAATGAAAAAGCGAAACAGTTGCTAGAAGAAGCGGGATATAACAAAGGGAATCCTCTAAAATTCAATTTATTATATAACACCTCAGACTTACATAAGCGTATCGCGATTGCAGCGTCTTCTATGTGGAAGAAAAATATTGGTGCGGAAGTGAAATTAGAAAACCAAGAGTGGAAAACATTCTTAGATAGCCGACATCAAGGCAACTATGATGTTGCACGCGCGGGGTGGTGTGCGGACTATAACGAGCCTTCATCCTTCCTCAATATGTTACTTTCCTACAGCAGTAATAATACCGTTCACTATAAAAATACAGATTTTGATGCGGTGATGAAGAAAACATTGCAAGTCAAAACAGATGAAGAACGAGCAGAACTCTATCAACAAGCTGAAAAATTACTCGATAAAGACTCAGGGGTTGTTCCGCTTTACTACTATGTTAATACGCGTTTAGTGAAACCTTATGTGGGTGGCTATAGTGGCAAAGACCCATTAGATAATCTGCATACTAAAGATTTATATATTATTAAACACTAATATAGTTGCTCTGGCTCCATTTATTGGAGCCAGATATTCGCCTATTTAGGCAATAGAAGTAGGAAAGAGCGATGTTGAAATTTATTTTTCGTCGGTTGTTAGAAGCCATTCCGACTCTTTTGGTTCTGATTACCATTTCATTTTTTATGATGCGATTAGCTCCAGGGAGCCCATTCACTGGCGAGCGGAAATTGCCACCGGAAGTAATGGCAAATATTGAAGCGAAATATCATTTAAATGACCCTATGTATAAGCAGTATTTTAATTATTTAATTCAGCTTTCCAAGGGTGACTTTGGCCCATCATTTAAATACAAGGACTACAGTGTTAATGATTTAGTGGCTAAAGCATTCCCTGTCTCTGCAAAATTAGGGGCTACTGCATTTATTGTTGCTGTGTTATTTGGGGTATCCGCAGGGGTGATAGCCGCACTCAACCAAAATACCAAATGGGACTTTACAGTCATGGGGTTTGCCATGACGGGGGTTGTTATCCCAAGCTTTGTTGTAGCGCCGTTATTGGTGCTAATTTTTGCCATTCACTTGAAATGGTTCCCTGGTGGTGGCTGGGATGGCGGGAACCTAAAACATATGGTTCTGCCCATGGTTGCGCTTTCATTAGCGTATATCGCGAGTATTTCCCGTATTACACGTGGCTCGATGATTGAAATTATGCATTCAAACTTCATTCGTACTGCCCGTGCAAAAGGATTACCACTAAGAACTATCATTTTACGCCATGCCCTTAAACCTGCGTTGCTTCCTGTGCTTTCCTATATGGGGCCTGCTTTTGTAGGGATTATTACTGGGTCAATGGTCATTGAAACCATTTTTGGGTTACCGGGGATCGGTCAACTCTTTGTTAACGGTGCACTTAATCGTGATTATTCGCTGGTATTGAGCTTAACAATTTTAGTTGGGGTACTGACAATTGCATTTAATGCGATTGTCGATGTTTTGTATGCCGTTATTGACCCTAAAATTCGTTACTAAGTCGGAGAAACACGATGCTATCGAACCAAAAAAATAGTGAAGCTCTGGCGAACTTTTCAGAGCAGCTCGATATTGAAGGGCGCAGTTTATGGCAAGATGCTAGGCGCCGTTTTATGCACAACCGTGCAGCAATTTTTAGCTTATGTGTGTTGTTCTTAATTACTTTATTTGTCATTTTTGCGCCCATGTTGTCGCCTTTTTTGTACGACGATACCGATTGGGAAATGATGTCAATGCCACCTGATATGGCAACTGGACATTATTTTGGTACAGATGCTTCAGGCCGAGATCTATTAGTGCGTGTTGCGATCGGTGGGCGAATTTCCTTAATGGTGGGGGTTGCCGCTGCGTTAGTCGCAGTTGTGGTAGGCACACTGTACGGCTCATTAGCTGGTTACGTAGGTGGAAAAGTGGATTCCATCATGATGCGTATATTAGAAATTTTAAACTCCTTTCCATTTATGTTTTTTGTGATCTTGTTAGTCACCTTGTTTGGTACCAATATCTTATTGATTTTTGTGGCGATAGGAATGGTGTCATGGCTGGATATGGCGCGTATTGTTCGCGGGCAAACACTTGGATTAAAACGTAAAGAATTTATTGAAGCAGCGCTTGTTTGTGGTGTGAGTACACGGCAGATTATTCTACGACATATTGTTCCTAACGTTTTAGGTGTAGTAGTCGTTTACGCCTCATTATTAGTTCCAAGTATGATTTTGTTTGAATCATTCTTAAGCTTTTTAGGTTTAGGGACACAAGAACCGTTAAGTAGTTGGGGGGCGTTATTAAGTGATGGGGCGAACTCAATGGAAGTGACGCCTTGGTTACTACTGATCCCAGCTGGTTTCTTAGTCATCACGCTATTTTGTTTTAACTTTATCGGTGACGGGCTGCGTGATGCGCTCGACCCGAAAGATCGCTAGAGGGAATAATATGTTAAATAACCCAATGAAAAGCCCTCTGTTATCCGTGAAAGATCTCAGTGTGACATTCGCGACCCAAGATGGTGATGTTACCGCTGTAAATAAATTGAACTTTGAATTAAGTGCGGGGGAAACGCTTGGAATAGTAGGCGAATCAGGTTCAGGAAAATCACAAACCGCTTTCGCACTAATGGGCTTGCTTGCCAAAAATGGCAAAATTAATGGCTCTGCCATGTTTAATGACCGTGAGATTTTGAATCTAAGAGAAAAAGAATTAAACCGTATGCGGGCGGAAGAGATTTCCATGATTTTCCAAGACCCAATGACATCATTGAATCCTTATTTGAAAATTGGTACTCAATTGTCGGAAGTTCTCATGCTACATAAAGGTATGAGTAAAAGGGAGGCTTTCGAAGAATCCGTTCGGATGTTAGATGCCGTTAAAATGCCGGAAGCACGTAAGCGGATGAATATGTATCCACATGAATTTTCAGGAGGAATGAGACAACGAGTCATGATTGCAATGGCACTGTTATGCCAACCAAAGCTGTTAATTGCTGACGAACCCACAACCGCACTTGATGTGACAGTACAAGCGCAAATTATGACGTTGCTCAATGAGTTAAAACAAGAGTTTGATACTGCAATTATTTTGATCACCCACGACCTTGGGGTCGTCGCAGGGGTATGTGATAAAGTCCTAGTGATGTATGCAGGACGTACGATGGAGTACGGTACTGCGAAGGATATCTTTTATCATCCATCTCACCCATATTCACTTGGCTTATTAGCTGCAGTTCCACGCCTTGATGGTGATGACGAGAGTTTAGCAACCATTCCAGGCAATCCACCTAATTTATTACGTTTACCCAAAGGCTGCCCATTTTCACCTCGTTGCCAATATGCAGTTCAGCAATGTGTTGACCAAGAACCTGCATTAACCACATTTGGTCAAACGCGGTTACGTGCCTGCTTTAAGCCACTGGAGGAATTGGTATGAGTACCCATGAAAATAGGCCAGTTTTACTCGAAGTGAATGACCTTAAAGTCCACTTTGAGATCCGAGATAAAAAACAGTGGTTTTGGCAACCAAACAAAAGTCTTAAAGCGGTAGATGGCGTAACACTGCGTTTATATGAAGGCGAAACATTAGGGGTAGTCGGGGAATCCGGGTGTGGTAAATCCACTTTTGCTCGTGCACTCATTGGGTTAGTCAAAGCGACAGATGGCACAGTAAGTTGGCTTGGGCAGAACTTGTTAGGTAAAACCGACAAAGAATGGCGTAGCATTCGTAGTGATATCCAAATGATTTTCCAAGATCCTTTGGCTTCACTTAACCCGCGAATGACCATCGGCGATATTATTGCCGAGCCATTGAAAACCTATCATCCTAAAATGTCACCATCACAAATCACAGAAAAAGTGAAAAAAATGATGATGCGGGTTGGGTTATTACCAAACTTGATTAACCGCTACCCCCATGAGTTTTCGGGAGGGCAATGCCAGCGCATTGGTATCGCAAGAGCATTGATTTTAGAACCAAAACTTGTGATTTGCGATGAGCCAGTTTCTGCATTAGACGTGTCAATTCAAGCGCAAGTTGTTAATTTACTCCAAGAATTACAACGTGAAATGAAGCTATCACTGATATTTATCGCACATGATTTGGCGGTGGTTAAGCATATTTCTGACCGTGTCTTAGTGATGTATTTGGGGCATGCCGTGGAGCTTGGTACCTATGATGAGGTATACAATAATCCCTTACATCCTTATACGCGTGCATTGATGTCTGCGGTTCCAGTTCCTGATCCCGATAAAGAAAAAAATAAGGTGATAGAGCTTTTAGAAGGTGAATTGCCATCGCCAATTAACCCGCCTTCAGGTTGCGTATTTAGAACCCGTTGCCCATTAGCAGACGAAGAGTGTGCAAAAACAAGGCCATTATTAGAAGGGAGTTTCAAACATGCGGTGTCTTGTTTGAAAATTGATCCACTGTAATGGTTTTCTCATGATGGTCAAAAGGGGGCTCTTACTTTAATTAATCTAAAAGGGACAAAATGTCCCTTTTAATCGATTATTTCTTCCACAAAATATGGTGAAACGGTTTGGAAGGGTGGCGGCTAATCAATACGCGAGCAAAAATATCGTCTAATTCGGCATCCGGGCTTTGAGCTAAGCCGATAACGACTTCACTTAGTTGCTCTAATTCAATGTTATCATTAATAATATCTTGCCAGTTATGACTAAAAGGCACAATTTCTGCGGCGCCTAGCTCTTCAAACTGCAAAGCAAAAATTAATTGGTCAGCGGGCTCTAGATTCTCCATTGCCCCGTCAAGAAAAAGGTCATAAGCCATTTCAATGATGTCGTCTTCATCGATTAAAGATGTATTTTGTATTTTGGTCATGACCTTTCCTAATAAACTTAATTTATAACAATGGACTAAAGAAATAACAAATGCGCTCAACGACACGGTTCCAGAACGGGCGTTGTTCCCACTCTTCGATTTCTAAACGCGTTGAACGTGCAATATAATCATACTGAACTAGCGTGAGATCGCTACCAAAACTTTTATCATCAATGACCACGGTGATTTCAAAATTGAGCCATAAACTTCGCATGTCAAGATTGACTGAACCGACAAGGCTGAGCTCGCCATCCACTAATACGCTCTTGGTGTGCAATAAGCCATCTTCAAATTGGTAAATCTTAACGCCAGCAGCTAATAATTCACTGTAAAATGAACGACTTGCCCAGCGGACAAGGAATGAGTCATTCTGCCTTGGCATAATAATGCTGACATCTACACCCCGCATTGCTGCTGTACAAATTGCATGCAATAGGTCATCGCTAGGCACAAAATAAGGGGTAGTCATGATCAGTTGTTTGCGTGCAGAGAACATCGCGGTCATCAGCGACTGTTGAATCAACTCATCAGGGAAACCCGGGCCTGAGGCGATAATTTGTGTTGTATGCCCATTAGCCTGTTCAAAAGGCATAATATTACTATCAGGCGGTGGTGGAAGTACGCGTTGGCCAGTTTCCATTTCCCAGTCAAAAGCATACACAATGCCTAATGTGGTACTCACAGGGCCTTCCATACGCACTAAAATATCAACCCATTCGCCAACCCCTGAATCTTGCTTAAAATAACGGGGGTCAACCATATTCATACTACCAGTATATGAAATATAGTTATCGATAACGACTATTTTACGGTGTTGACGTAAATCCATACGACGCAAGAAGAAACGCATCAAATTAACTTTTAATGACTCTACAAATTCAATACCGGCAGCACGCATTTTTTCAGGGTAATCGCTACGGAAAAAATGCCAACTTCCCGCAGAGTCCACCATAATTCGGCACTTAACACCGCGTTTAGCGGCATTTAGTAAGGCTTCGGTAACTCCATCGACTAAACCACCAGGCTGCCAAATATAGAATACCATTTCAATTGAGTGCTGAGCATTATTGATATCATTGACAATTGCTTTTAATGAATCTTCACATGTGGTCAGAAGTTGAATTCTGTTACCTTTAACCCCCGCGATACCTTGGCGTTTTTCAATTAACTGAAATAATGGTTCAGCAACAGGGCTGTTATCAGTGGCAAAGATATGTTTTGAATTTCGCAGATTTTCTAACCATGTGGCTACAGATGGCCACATGTCATGAGCTTTATCGACTCGACGTTTACCAAGATGAAGCTCACCGAAGGCGACATATGCAATAATTCCGACCAATGGCAGGATATAAATAATCAGGAGCCATGTCATGGCTGAGGTGACAGGCCTTCTTTTGACTAAAATGCGAACTGTAATTGCTGCAATAATTAGCCAATATAGGAAGAACAGAAGCCAACTCATAAGTGTATAGACGGTTGCCATAACGGGTCAGATGCCTCACTGATAAGAAAAAGGTTCAAAAAAAGATAGTTTAGCTAAAAAACTGTTAGCAAAATATCAACTTAATAGAATTTAGCAAAATTCTGCAGTAAAAGCTTCGTGAAATAGCGTAATTTGTTAGGAAAAATAGTTTTATTAGTTGATCTTATCATCATGAAATTAAAAGTGGTGCACTGAAATGACATAAAAAGTTCCTCTTGGTTCTTTTTTTCAAAGGAATATAATATTTTTTTCTAATAATTTTTAGACGATAAAAGGACACAATTAAATGAGACGTAGTAGGCATGAAGTAGGGCGTTGGCGTATGTTAAGACAATCCCTACGTCGCCGTAGACGCTGGTTAGAAGGGCACTCAAGGCGGAACATGCGCATCTATGCAATGCGTAAAATTGACATTTACCATCGTCGACATTCCCTGCTTTTTACCCAATGGATTGAGTAAGGTTATTACAGCGTACACTCACATTTTTCACTTTGTATGACAAACCTTATTGAATATGATTGCTATTTGCATTTAAACTATCAGTCATATTCTTTTTGGTTGACAGGTGTAGGGTAGAAATTGCATATGCGTTGGATGCGTTGGACTTTAATTATCGTCGTTTCATTATCTATTCATGCGGGTCTTGCAATGGCATGGATTTTTAATCAACCTAACTTGGTCAGAGACCCTGAACCATTGACGATTGCTATGGTTGCTTTTGCCGCCCCTGAGCCTGCTTCTGAGCCCGTTGAGCAGGTTGAAACACCGGTAGAGCCCGAACCAGAGCCCGTTATAGAGCCCGAACCCGAACCGGTAGTTGAACCCGTCATTGCATTACCTAAGAAAAAGCCTGAGGTGAAGAAAAAGCCTAAGCCAAAACAGGAAGAAAAGAAAAAAATTAAAGAAGATGTTAAGCCAGTTGAGAAGCAATTGGCGATGAATAATCTTAAATCAGACGTCATTGCACCGAAAACGAATAATAGCCCAATAAAGACTGCAAACAATACAGGGGCAAGTAATAGTCAATCGACTAAGAAAGGTGGCCCTAGGGCTCTGCATAAACAAGCTCCTGCTTATTCAGAACGTGCGCGTCGTTTAGGTAAAGAAGGGTATGTGAAAGTTCGCTATGATATCAATGATGATGGCCGAGTGACAAATATTGAATTTGTTGAAGCTACACCTAAAGGGCTATTTGAGCGAGACGTAAAACGCGCAATGAACCGTTGGACTTTTGAAAAGCAACCCGCAAAAGGCTACGTGACTGAAATTTATTTCAAATTGGATGGCACTGTTAGTCAAGTCTAATGGATATTATTGGGCTGTACAAAAAAGCACCACAGCGATGATGGTGCTTTTTGTTTTTTACATAATGAGTGGAGTAGAAAACTTATGCTTCGTTAGTTTTTTGATCTGAACTTGCTAACTGAAAATGTTGTTTTTCTTTGGGTAATGAACGTGGGGTGCTATCGTCATTAACGGCAACATAGGTGAATACTGCATCAGTTGCACGATAACGTTGGCCAACAGGCTCCGTTGCGACTTTTTTTACCCAAACCTCAATATTAATGGTAATTGAGCTTTTCCCTGTTTTTAGACAGCGTGCATAACAACAAACAACATCGCCTACGGCAACGGGTTTTTGAAATTTAATGCCGTTTACCGCCACAGTGACCACACGCCCTAGCGCAATTTCTTTTGCTAAGATAGCGCCACCTATATCCATTTGTGACATCAACCAGCCGCCAAAAATATCACCATTTGCATTAGTATCTGCAGGCATGGCTAATGTACGTAAAACTAACTCACCGTTCGGCAATTGCATATCTGACTCGTATTAAAAGGGTTATTACTTTTGATTTTGCATTTATAACAAATTACATATGCAATAGTAAACTGGAACCACTCAGTTATTGATTGATAATAGCTATTTAATTGAATTGCTGCAAAAATAAGATAAATATGATACTCATTATTAATAAACGACGTCTAAATTTGGAAAGAAAATCAATTTTTGCAAAGAAACAGCAAGAAGTGTTTTTCATATTTAGTCAATTGATTGAATTGGCTATACTCAATAGTATGAAATTTATTTATTTACTTAGAGGTATGAAATGAGATTGTTATTGGCAATATTATTACCTTGGTTGCAATTTTTTACGATAGGGCGTCCTTTTGCTGGGATCATTTGCTTAATCTTACAAATTACGCTTATTGGTTGGTTACCTGCCGCTATTTGGTCGGTATATGCGCTATCACAGTACAATACAGATAAAAAGATTGAAAAAGCATTTGGTGACAAACGCTATTAACATATAAAGAAACCTGCTAATGGATATGCAATTAGCAGGTTTTTGACGCTATTTTAAATTATTCTTCGTGATTTTCTGCAGGCTCTTTAACCATATTTTTAAAAATATAGACCACACTCAATACTGTAAATATTAGTGTTCCTGCTGTCAGACCAAAGACTTTGAAATTGACCCAGATATCTTGAGCCATCCAAAAAGCAACGTAAATATTCAGCAATGCGCAGAAAATAAAGAAAATAGCCCATGCACTATTGAGTTTGGTCCAATAACTATCGGCTAATTTTATTTCTTGGTTACTGCCTAACATTCGCTGAATTAAAGGCTTCTCAGTAAACCATTGGCTGAAGAGTAGTGCGCCAGCGAATGCAGCATAGATAATAGTGACTTTCCACTTAATAAATGCATCACTATGGAAAATAAGCGTTAAGGCAGCAAAGCCCATCACGATTGCACAGGTAATTTTTGCAACTTTTTCAACCTTCTTATAGATAAGATAAGTTGCTAATAATGCTAAAGGGGTGGTCACCATTAATGCACCACTCGCATAGAAAATATCGTATCTTTTATAGACAATAAAGAAGATTACCAAAGGAATAAAATCAATAAGTTGTTTCATAACAGTGAATGCAGCGCCTCAACGTAAAGGTAATAGCCTAGTTTAACCGATTTTGGCATCAATTGTTAAAAGTTTGCACCTTTTTACCAATAAACATGCTTTGTTACCAATCATATTTGCACTATTTTACGATAATTTGACTTACTTCTAGATAAACTTTATTAGTTCGGATATATATAGTATAGAAAATAATTTAACTTACTAATTTATAGGTACTTTTCCCCCATGATAAAGGCAAGGCTATTTGTCTGGATGCCAGGTTTAAAAACACTGTTTAACTATCAACGTGCTGACTTAGGCCCTGATGTTAAAGCAGGGTTGTCTGTCGCTGCGGTTGCTTTACCTGTTGCTATTGCCTATGCCGAATTAATGGGGGTGAATGCAATTGTTGGATTGTATTCATGTATTTTACCCATGTTGTTCTATGCGTTATTTGGCACGTCGAAACAATTAATTATTGGGCCTGATGCTGCAACATGCGCGGTGATTGCAGCCGCTGTCGCTCCACTCGCAATGGGGGATGAAACTGTTCGTTGGCAGCTGATTATCGTCATGAGCTTTATGACCGGGGTTTGGTGTTTGATTGCAGCAAGATTTCGTTTGGGGACTTTCGCAGATTTTTTATCTAGACCAATATTGCAAGGCTTACTGAATGGGGTCGCCCTCACGATCATCGTTAGTCAAATTAGTAAAGTATTTGGTATTACGACCTTGCCTTCAGGGTTTATTGAGCGATTAATAGCTTTTCCATTAGCGTTAGTGGAAACACATATTCCGACATTATTAGTTGCTATTGTAACATTGGTAATTACCTTAGTGATTAAGCGAGTGCGCAGTAAGTGGCCATCTTTGTTAATTGCAATGGTTTTGGCAACAGCAGCGAGTATTTTATTTAATCTTGAGCAATATGGTATTAGCACCGTTGGGGATTTAGGTGAAGGGCTCCCGCATATACCACTGCCTGATTTTCCACCAAGTTTACTCCGAGACCTTGTTATTCCATCATTAAACTTAGCCGTGATTAGTTTTGTCAGTTTTATGATGACGGCTCGCAGTTTTGCGAGCAAAAATGGTTATACCGTCGATGCAGATCAAGAATTAAGAGCGTTAGGGATGGCAAATATTGCTTCTGCTTTTGGCCAGGGGTTCGCGGTTAGTGCTGCGAGTAGCCGCACTGCGGTTAATGACATGATGGGGGGGAAAACGCAATTAGTTTCCCTCGTTGCTGCGGTAACTATCTTAGCTGTTTTACTTTTCTCCATAAATTTATTGGAATATATCCCTATGCCTGCTTTAGGGATGGTTTTAATTATATCTACTTATTCCTTACTCAGTTTCCGTAGTATTTTTTCGATGCGTAAACGCAATAGAGAAGCTTTTTTCTTATGTGTTTTCACATTATGTGCAGTGCTGGTGGTTGGCTTGATCAGTGGTGTAGGCTTAGCGGTTCTATTGGGTTTATTGCAGTTTGTCCGGGTCATATTTAGGCCGACAGACCAACTATTAGGCGTAGATGAACACGGTATGTTGCATTCGATGACATCAGAAAATGATATTCAAGAAGTTGATGGAGTCCTTATTTATCGTTTCAATTCTCCACTCACCTATTTCAATGTGAATTACTTTAAAGAGCGGTTAAATAAACATTTAGATAATCAACGGAAGAGGCCGGCTTGGGTGATTGTGGATGCTGCCGTCAGCTTTACGCATAATGATGTGAGCGTATTTTCCACATTGAATGACATTGTGACATCTTTGAAGGCGAAAGGGGTAACTTTGGTATTAGCGGGTCGGAGAACCTCGCTTAATCGTTGGTTAGAACAAAATAAAATTAATCGTTCAGATGATGACCTATTAGTGGTACCTGATATTTATTTTGCAATTCGTTTAATTCAAAGTAAGCAACAGATCCAAATGAAATGTGTTGAAGAAAGAAAAGCACAAGAGAGCCAAAGGGATTCAGGTATATTAGAGCATGATTGTGAGAATCGAATTACACCAACGGATACTTACTCAGATAACTCTTAAAAATAATGTAAATAGAAAGGTATCTTTTGATACCTTTCTATTTTATTTAATTATATTAATTTTTAGTGATCAGCATATATAAACGATAAAAGTAAATTAAAGCGAATGCAGCTACAACATTATTGAGTAAAAAAGAGATACCATTAATAAGGATATGATTCATATTAAGGTTACCCAATAGCACACTGATAAGCATTTGAGCTGCCATCCAAATTAAAATCATCGGTAAGACAACACGCCAGTTTGCATAGGCCAATTTCCAGCTTTTTCCCATCGCACTGAAGGAGTTGGTACTTTCTGTTATTAAAATTGCTGGCGCTAAGGAAAACCCAATGGCGAGAACAATGCCGGGTAGAACCATAATTGTGATGCCTAATTGGATCAGCAGTGAGCACACAACCAACAGAAGAAACATAGAAGGTGCTTTGTTCAGTGATGATGTTATCGCTTGAAGACCTGTCATATCTTCGCCACGTGACATCCTCGAGATATAGGATAATGTGCCACAAATAAGGAGCAAGCTGCCAAGAGTAACGGAAAGAATCAAACCAAAAGAAACACGCAAAATACTGCTTTTATCTTCTTCAGATAGACTTAGGATCCAGTCTTGTAAGCCCGTATTACCAGACTCAATCATCTTACTCTGTGCTTGTGCAAGAACACCTATCATCTGTTCATTGGGGATCATCATCGCATAAATGACAAGGCTTACCACGGTGGCTAAGAGCACAATGGTGAGGAGGCCACTCAATTGATTTTTAAAGAAATTGATACTATCACTAATGAGTGAGTTGGCCGAAATGGACATGACACTGCTCCTATCTACTAACGTGATCAAAATTTTAATCTAATTGTAACTGAGTATCTCGCCTAGAGGTAGAGAAAGATAATAAAAATCGGGAGGTTAAGAAAAATATATTGTTCATGATGCTCGAATTTAATTAACTAAAAAAATGAGCTTATATAAATTGTATTTTTTATGCATGTTTAAATGTTGAAATAAATATTTATATTTAGAAATCAAATTTTTATTTTGTTAGTTACTTTATAAAAATTGATTTAAATCAAAAATAAAAAAACAATAAATGGAATAATAAATCCATATTTATTGGTTTACCTATAAATTAGTAAAAGATGTGATCTTGATTTGAACATCAATTTAAATAATACGGTATATTTTCCTAAAATAAAAACATAGGAATGGGATTGATAATGAAAAAACTCACTGCGCTTGTATTAGCTGCTGCAACTTTAGCTCCAGCAGTTTCTATTGCTCATGAAGCTGGCGACTTTATTTTCCGTACAGGTACTGCAACGGTACGTCCAAATGCGGGTTCTGAAAATGTATTAGGTTTAGGTTCATTTGATGTTAATAACAATACTCAATTAGGTTTAACATTTGGGTATATGATTACTGATAATATCGGTGTGGAATTATTAGCAGCAACTCCGTTTGAACACAAAGTTGGCGTAGGACCGTTAGGTACAATTGCAACTGTTAAACATTTACCACCAACTTTAATGGCGCAGTATTATTTTGGTAGTAAAGAAGATAAATTACGCCCTTATTTAGGTGCCGGTGTTAACTATACCTTCTTCTTTGATGAGAAATTTAACTCAACAGGGAAAGCTAACGGTTTATCAGATCTTGATTTATCAAGCTCTTGGGGCTTTGCAGCACAAGCAGGTATGGACTACATGCTGACTGATAACTGGATGCTGAATGCTTCAGTGTGGTGGATGAATATTGAAACTGATGTGAAGTTTAAGCATGAAACATTGGGTAATCAAAAAATTGATACTCGCCTAGACCCATTTGTATTTATGTTTGGTGCGGGTTACCGTTTCTAAGAATTTGATTGGACGCAATACAGGTACTACCTGAATTCTGAAGGATTAGAGAGAAGTAGGAAATCCGAGAATATTCGTATTCTCGGATTTTTCAATTACTATTAAAATCGAACATATATTTAACAAGTGATAATCATAATAATAACAAATCATGATGATGATATTTATAATATATTAATTAGTGTTATAGAGTGATAATAAAGTAAAGGTACTTATTGGTTTTCACTATTTAGGGCGATTAATAAAAATTAAATAAAATATTGAGACTAATTACCTTGAAATAAAAAAGCCGAATACAGGAGCATATTCAGCTTTAAGATATTATTCAAATTTGCAATATTAAATTACCAAAACCATTGCACGTTTAACCCAGCATTGACACTGCTAGTTTCATATTCATCCGGCTTATAAAGTGGTACACCTAGAAATAAGTCATAACTGAATATATTAGCATTACCTCTCATGCCTATAGCCGTACCTAATAATTGGTCATCAGAATAGAGGCCTAGTGGATAAACACCTCCAAATATTCGGCCATAGTCAAGTGCGTAGTAGGGATAAAAGGAGAAGCCAGGGATATAAAAGTTAAATTCATTTCGTAAATAAAACCCCTTATCTCCGATTAGTGAAAACTCTTCATCAAAACCACGTACAGTCCAACGGTTACCTAACGAGAATTGATCTTGGATGGTTAAACGGTCTCGTGAATATTGTACAAATAATTGTGGGTTATAACTCATCACAAAATCATTGAACGCAAAAGGGAGCATTCCTGAAACATCGAGAGTGAATAGTCGCCCCATGGTGCTGACATCACCGTATTTCATATCCCAGCTTTCGTCGGCTCCAAACCAAGGTACGTTACGTTGATAGTAAATTGAAGCGTCAACAGTTGAGTTATCAATATTCTGTCGGTGGCTAACGCCAAGCTTCAGACTGGTTAAGTCGCGTTGTTGTGAAAGTAAGGTGATATCTTCTAATTTATATTTTGATTTACGCTTAATTAGTTGAATAGATGCGGTATCTTTATAAGTTTGTCCACGTAAAAATACATTACTTGCTGTCGTATTATAATATTTACTATCACCATAGTACTTATAACTAGCAATAGTATCATTAATGGTTTGTTTATATTCACTTTTGCTAGCATAGAGAGAGAAAAGCCAATAGTTATAAGGAACTGAATAATAAATCGCAGCATTACTACTATTGCGTGCTTGGTTCTTTAAATTTTTACCCACTGATACATATATAGTATCATTTAAGCTTGTTAGGTTGTTTCCATAAAGGGTAACGCCAACTTGGTCTTTACCCGTTTGCCGGCTGCCTGAGTTATTATAGTAACCACCAGTGTTAAAGTGAGGTGACTTTTCCCTTTGGATTGAAATATCTGAAGTTGAGAATTCTTTACCTGGCGCTAGCTCGATATTGACTTTGGCTCCAGGTATACGCTCAAGGTTTTCTAAACCTTGTTCAATATCGCGAATGTTTAGGATATCGCCTTCTCTAGCAGGTATGATTGCTCCTAAAGTAATATAGGTATCACTGCCTTCCGTTAATTTCACGTTAGCGACCTTACCAGGGATTATTTGCAAAGTTAACGTACCATCGCTAATGTTTTGTTCAGGAATATTAACCCGAGTTGTTACATAGCCTGACTTAATTATTTTATCCTGTAGGCCTTTAGCGAGTGTTTCTACACCGTTAATACCAATACAAACACCAACGACTTGATTTGCATATGTCTCTAAAGGTCGCATTGATGGGAACTTTGGCTCGGAAAGCAAAATAACTCGTTTCATTTCAAAGCAGTCTTTCTCATCATCAAAAACTAAAATATTGTTTGCTTGTTCTCTGTTTTTACCTAAAACGTCTTTAGTTTCTAATTGTGTTTGTTGCTGACGAGATCTATCTTGTGTTGCTTGATTATTGATCTGTTGATCAATGATTTGTGCAGTATTACCTGATACGTATAATGGAAAAGATAATAAAGTTAGTTGCATCTGCATCAACAAAGTTATTACCAGTAATAACATTAATTTCTTTAGCTGTAATATTTCCACGAATAACTGCCGAACGAGCGATGATATCTGTTGGTGAGTCTGACTGTAGACGGTTGTTAATCGTGATTTGGCCATTTGAAACGTTGTAGCCAAGAATATCACCAGCTGCAACAATAGGAATGCCCGTTGTTAAGGTTGCTCTATCTGTATAAAATAAGAGTAAAGCACCTATATTGCTATATATATAGCTATTTATACGTTTGATTATAAAATAATAAATGATATCAATGGGTAATATTTACTCTGCTATGGTTTTGGTAAGGGTAATTATCAAAGTGGTAATGCGTAGCCACTACTTTGAATAAAGCTTGATTTGGTAAGTTTTTTTTATGATTGAGTGAGCTAGTAATTATAATGAAAAATAAATTACGGCTATTTAGAGTGTATAAATATATGTAAGGGAATTTAAGTTAAGAAGTGATTGTGTGAAAAATGAACTTGTCATTTTATCTCTTTATAAAAATGTTTTGAAGCAATCAAGCCATTAATTTTAAATATGGCTTGATTACTATTTATTCTTTATCTATTTTTGTGTTGCTGCTTTCATTTTTACAACAAACTCAGTTAATAAATTAAGCATGATGTCAGGGCGACTAAGATTATTTTCAATAATTTTAACTACCGCAGAACCTGATATTGCACCAGCTGCACCATTTTTAATCGCCTCTTTTACCTGTTCAGGCTCTGATATTCCAAAGCCTTGTAGGGCGGGAGCTGCGCTATATTGGTTTAATTCACTCAATAAATGGGCCAATGGCGTTTCAGCACGTTTTTCTGTGCCGGTCACACCTGCACGTGATACTAAATATGTATAACCTTGGCTATATTTTCCAATTTGTTGAAGTAGCTCATCACTAGCATTTGGTGGGCAAATAAAAATAGGCGCAATGTTGTGAGCTCGTGCAGCTTCACGAAATGGCTGTGATTCAGACATAGGAACATCTGCAACTAATACCGAGTCAACGCCTGCTTTTTCGCAGCGAATATAAAAATTTTCGATGCCATTGGTAAATACTAGATTTGCATATACTAATAACCCGATAGGAATAGTAGGGTGTTTTTCTCTAATGCGGCTGAGTAATTCGAAACAAATTGTCGGGGTGATTTCACTTTTAAATGCGCGTAAATTCGCATTTTGGATAGTTGGGCCATCTGCCAGTGGATCGGAAAAAGGAATACCAATCTCTAATGCATCAGCACCACCAGCAATCAAGGCATCGACAATTTTTAATGATAATTCAGCATCCGGGTCACCTAAAGTGACAAATGGAACAAATGCGCCTTGGTGGTTCTGAGCTAAACGTTCAAAAAGTTGGGTGTAGCGTTCCATTAGATTTCTCCTTTGCTGGCTAAAATATCATGTACTGTAAAAATATCTTTATCACCACGGCCAGACAAATTGACGATTAATAACTGTTCTTTATTCGGTTCTTTCTCCGCCATTTTTAATGCATAAGCGAGAGCATGAGATGATTCTAGCGCAGGAATAATCCCTTCCTTACGTGATAATAATTTAAACGCATTTAAGGCTTCATCATCGGTTATGGAAACATATTCTGCGCGACCAATACTGTTTAAATGGGCATGCTGAGGCCCAACGGAAGGAAAATCTAATCCTGCAGAGATGGAATACGACTCTTCAATTTGACCCTCACTGGTTTGCATCATCGGTGATTTCATACCAAAATAAATCCCTACACGACCATGTTTTAATGGAGCGCCATGTTGCCCTGATTCAATCCCTAATCCTGCAGGTTCAACACCAATTAATTTCACATTTTCTTCTGGAATAAAAGAGGCAAATAAGCCTATTGCGTTTGAACCGCCACCGATGCATGCAACTACCGCATCGGGTAAACGGCCTTCTTTTTCGAGAATCTGTTGTTTTGCTTCGTCACCAATCATGCGTTGGAATTCACGTACAATTGTTGGATATGGGTGAGGACCCGCCGCTGTCCCTAATAAATAGTGTGCTTTATCATAGCTGCCAGACCAGTCCCTCAATGCTTCATTACAGGCATCTTTCAAGGTTGCTGAGCCACTGTGAACAGGAATGACTTCAGCGCCCATCAATTTCATACGAAATACGTTGGGAGATTGGCGTTCAACATCTTTTGCGCCCATATAGATACGGCATTTCATGTTCAATAATGCACAAGCAAGCGCTGTTGCAACCCCATGTTGCCCAGCGCCAGTTTCTGCAATAATTTCGCTTTTCCCCATTCGCTTAGCCAGTAGTGCTTGGCCTAATACTTGGTTTGTCTTATGGGCGCCGCCATGTAATAAATCTTCACGTTTTAAATAGAGTTTTGTTTTTGTACCTGCCGTTAAATTTTGGCACAACGTGAGTGCAGTCGGGCGACCTGCATAGTTTTTTAGCAAGTCGTGAAACTCACGAATAAATTCAGCATCATTTTGTGCGTCGATAAACGCATCTTCTAATTGGTTTAATGCGGGAATAAGAATTTCTGGGACATATTGTCCACCAAACTCGCCAAAATACGGATCTAATTTGCTCATTATCGATTGTCCATTTTATCAGTTACATTAATTGGTGTTGGAGTTTTATCTTTCGTTGTGTATTAGTGAGCCGTTGATTCGGCTAACAACGCTGACAACACCAAATTTATTTTTTGTTCGCTTTTTATGCCAGGTTCAATTTCAACCCCTGAATTAAAGTCTAATCCGTTGCACAGTAACTTTGCCGCGTCTAGGCAATTATCAGGGGTAAGCCCGCCCGCTATCATTAATTTCTGTGTTGTGGACGAGGGGGCTGCTGACCAATCGAAGGTTTTGCCAGTTCCACCGGAGCCATTATCCAGCAGTAACACATCAATACCTTGTGTGTCGTAGTCATTTAAAGTCGTTCGTGACATATCGAGTGCTTTCCAAACTTCACAGTAGTTTGGTAGAAATGTTCTTAACGTATTGATATAAGAAGCATCTTCTTCACCATGTAATTGCACAGCAGATAAAGCAAGCTGTTTGGCGATATGGGCAACAAAATCGGCAGATTGATTGCGAAAAACACCGACATATTTTAACGGTGCGGCATGGATGATATTTTGCGCCTGTGACAACGTCACTTTGCGGGGGGAGGTTTCAGCAAAAATCAACCCGCCGTAGTGTGCTCCTGCTTCAAATGCGGCTTTTGCGTCTTGTTCGCGGGTTAAACCACAGACTTTATGTTCTCCTACTAACAAGCTTCGAATGGCTTTATCTAGGTCAGCTTGCTCCATTAATGCACTACCAATTAAAAAACCATTCGCAAATTGTCTTAGCGACTGAATATGTTGATGCTGATGAATACCTGACTCACTGATCACAATGGTACCCTCCGCTAAGCGGGGGGCGAGTTTACGAGTTCGATTTAAATCAATAGAAAGATCACGTAAATCGCGGTTATTGATGCCAACAACCTTAGCTTTTAACCGAATAGCTCTCTCTAATTCTTCCTCATTACTGACTTCCGTTAATATTCCCATACTAAGTTGATGAGCAACTTCAGCTAATGCTATATATTCATCATCATTTAAGACAGATAACATCAGTAAGATAGCATCCGCTTGGTAGTAACGTGCAAGGTAGATTTGGTATGGGTCAATGATAAAATCTTTGCATAACACAGGTTGCTTTACGGTATTACTGACAATCGTTAAGTAATCCATTTTCCCTTGAAAATATTTTTCATCAGTAAGAACAGAAATCGCAGATGCGTAGGGCGCATAAGTTTTAGCTATCATTGCAGGGTCGAAGTCAGCACGAATCAACCCTTTTGAAGGAGAGGCTTTTTTGCACTCTAAAATAAAAACAGGGCGTTTTGCGCTTAGTGCGTGATAGAAACTACGCTGACTAGGCTGAATATCAGCAATAAAGCTCTCTAACGGTTGTTTGCCTTTGCGTTCGATTAAATAGTCAACTTTATCATCAACAATTTTTTGTAAGACTGTCGCTTTCATTTTATTGTTTCCTTGCCGCGAGTGCTGTAACGCGATCAAATGCTTTACCGCTACGAATAATTGCGAGTGCGTGTTCGCTGTTCTGTTTTAAGTCTTCATGGCCATTAATACGCATCAACATGGCAACATTGGCCGCTACAGCCGCTTCGTGAGCGGCTTGCCCATGGCCTTGAAGTAAATGACTAAGCAATACGCGGTTTTCATCTGGTGTACCACCTTCTAAGTCACGTAATTGATACGGTTTTAACCCAAAATCATCTGCAGTTAATTGGTAATGTTGTACTTTACCATCTTTTAGTTCAGAGACTTGAGTGACTGCATGTAATGAAACCTCATCCATTCCTCCACTGTGTACCACAGCTGCACGGGTGAAACCAAGCATCTGTAATGTTTCAGACACCGGTTTTACCAATGACGCTTGGTAAACACCGATAAGCGCAATTGGCGGACGAGCAGGGTTAATTAATGGGCCCAATACATTGAATAACGTTCGGGTTTTCAACTGAGTGCGTACAGGTGCAGCATGGCGAAACCCACTGTGATATTGCGGTGCAAATAAAAAGCAAACTCCAAGATCATCTAATGCGTCACGAGCACTTTGTGCACTGAGATCTAGAGCGATACCAAAAGCCGCAAGTAAATCTGAAGATCCTGAACGGCTCGAAACACTACGATTACCGTGTTTGGCAACTTTAATACCACATTCAGCAGCAACGAATGCGCTCGCTGTTGAAATATTGATACTATTTGCACCATCTCCACCCGTGCCAACAATATCACTGAATGAGTAGTCAGGACGAGGAAAGGGTTGTGCATTTTCTAAACAAGCCAGAGCGGCTCCAGCAATTTCTTGTGGTTGTTCACCACGCATTTTCATGCTGATTAATACAGCAGCTAACTGAGGCTCTGTCAATTCACCTTGAATGATGGCATTAAACAAGAACTGGCTTTCTTGTTGAGTCAGCGGTTGCGCTTTAAATAATTTATCATAAATATTTTGCATAATTGGCTCTTTAGTATTCCGTTAGTGCGAATGAGAGGATTCGATTGCATTGGGAGTAGAAAGAGCCCATGCCACGGTATTTTCTAACAACTGTTTGCCTTGCGTTGTTAAAATGGATTCAGGATGAAACTGGAATCCACAAACTCTATCGCTATCATTACGTACAGCCATGACCATGCCATTTGACTGGGCACAAATGGTCAAGCTTTCAGGAATTTGGCTACCAACAAGAGAGTGGTAACGAGCCACTGATATTGGGTTTTCAAGATGATTAAACATGGCTAAACCATCATGTGTGGCTATTGATGACTTACCATGCAAAATTTCACCTGCGGCAGAGACGGTCCCACCATAGGCTTCTACGATAGCTTGGTGGCCTAAACAAATACCGATAACAGGAATTTTGCCTTTTACTCGCATTAAAACTTCTGGCATTGAACCTGCTTCGCTAGGTTTTCCTGGACCAGGCGATAAGACTAAAATTGGTGAAACCATTTGTTCTAATACAGATAAAATATGTTCTACATTGACGGTGTTGCGGTAAATAACCACGTTATGGCCACCTGCACGCAGTTGGTCTACTAGGTTATAAGTAAAGGAGTCAACGTTATCGAGCAGTAAAATATTCGCCATTAGAATAACTCCTTAACTTGGTGTGCTTGGGCAATTGCGCGGATCACAGCACGTGCTTTATTTCGGGTCTCATCGGCTTCGGCTTGAGGGGCGGAGTCTAGAACGACGCCTCCTCCCGCTTGTACAGTGGCAATGCCATTTTCTACGTACGCGGAGCGAATAACGATGCAGGTATCAAAATCACCATTTCCTTGAAAATATCCTACGGCTCCGCCGTATGATCCGCGGCGCTCTTGTTCATATTGCGCAATCAGCTGCATTGCTTTTACCTTTGGTGCCCCCGTTAAAGTTCCCATATTCATACAGGCTTGATATGCATGAAAAACATCTAAATCTTGGCGTAATGTTCCCACGACATGAGAAACTAAATGCATTACGAAAGAGTAGCGATCAACTTTAGTTAGGTTGGCAACATAGCGGCTACCCGCTTCACAGATACGTGCTAAATCGTTGCGCGCTAGGTCAACTAACATAATGTGTTCAGCAAGCTCTTTTTCATCTGAACGCATGGAAAGCTCAATTCGGCTATCTAAATCAAGGTCTAATTCACCTTGTGCGTTACGGCCTCGAGGGCGAGTTCCAGCGATTGGGTAAATTTCGACCTTGCGATTTTCTGTCGCATATTTGAGTGCGCTTTCAGGCGAAGCGCCAAAAAGTGTGAATGCGTCATCTTGCATGTAGAACATATAAGGGCTTGGGTTTTGTGCTTTGAGCTTTTGGTATGCAATCAACGGATGCGAGCACGGCATCGTAAATTTACGTGAAGGCACAACCTGAAAAATATCACCACGGTATATGGCTTCTTTTAATGAAGTAACAACATCCCCATATTCTTGGTCATTTTTGTTTATCGATACGGCAAAATCGGGCGCAGTTGCTAAAGGAAGCGCAGGTAAGAATGGCCGACACGAAGCAATAATTTGTGCGTGACGCTGCTTAACAGTTTCGACATCTTGCTCATTTTGGCTAAATAAGCTGCTTTTTAGCCGAGCAGCCTGATTTTGATGGTCAATCACTAAATAATGCTCAGCAACAAAAAAACAATAGTCAGGGCAGTGATTAACGGTATTAACGTTGGGTAAATCTTCAAAACTTGCGACTAAATCATAAGCAAATAACCCACCAACAAACAGATTTTCAGGCTTTGTCGAATAAGTTTGCGCGAGAGCGGGTAGCGCACGTAAAACGTCCAAACAAGATGCCGCCTTTAGACGGCTGTCTTCGTCTAAATCTTGTGCAGGCAGGCTGAACGTCACCGTTAAACTATTTTCTTGCAGGTTATGATGTGCGATTAAATCTGTTAATTGCGCTAATAGTTTGGGTAATAAAGCCTGGCCATTTGGCGTTAACGCTTCGATTTCAACTTTTTGACCAAAAGCACGAATACGTAGTGCGCTGTTGACAACAAGCAAGCTTTGTAAGTTAGCTTTATTATTAATTTCAGCGGATTCCAACAGCATTGTTGATGGAACTTGATGACACAGATGATTAAATAATAATGTTGGATCAGGCTGATAATTAATTGGGCTATCCAGATACGTAAAATGTGCTAATGTGGTGCTTTGTTCGTTCATTTTGTTGCCTTACATTAATTTTTGACATTAAAAAACCCGCCGAGGAAGGGCGGGTTTGGCACTGAAACATACAATAACTATGCGCGTGCGGCTTCCGCCCAATTTGGGAAGTCACGCCACCAACGATTTGATAAGTTAAATAAAGTCATTGTATGCCTCACTGGATAAACTGATTATTTTTGGTCTTGGTTGTCTTGCGTACTAGTTAACTAGATCGCATTGTTTGTGTCAAGGGCTTTGTTAATTTATTAGGAAAAATAGTTTTTCATGGAAATTGGAGAAGATATCAATATGTCGACAGCCTCGACGCCATTAGTGACTCGCTATGATTTGCATAGCCATACGACTGCCTCGGATGGTGAACTCACTCCTGCCGCGTTAATCGAACGTGCGATAGAAAAAGGGGTTAATATTTTAGCAATTACCGATCACGACACTTGTGAGGGGGTACTTGAGGCTCGCCGCTATCTTACTGAAAACGAAAGGCCAATTGAGCTAGTCAATGGTGTTGAAATTTCGACACTTTGGGAAAATATTGAAATACATATTGTGGGGTTAAATTTTTCTCCGTCACACCCTGCTATGGTTGAATTGTTAGAAGAGCAATCTGAGCGTCGTTTCGAACGCGGTATTGAGATGGGCAGGCGATTACAAAAAGCAGGCATTGATGATGCGTGGGAGAACGCACAGCGCATTTCTGGTGGTGGGCAGGTAACGCGGGCACATTTTGCACAATATATAGTGCAAATAGGTAAAGAAAAAACGATTAATAACGTGTTTAAGCGCTATTTATCAAAAGGGAAAACAGGATATGTCCCTGCGAAGTGGTGCTCAATTCAAGCCTCCATTGACGCAATCCATGCGGCAGGCGGTGTTGCGGTATTGGCTCATCCTGCTAAATATCAACTATCCAATAAATGGTTAAAACGGTTGGTTGCGCATTTTAAACAGTGTGAAGGGGATGCCATGGAAGTTTCTCATTGCCAGCAACCACCAAATGAAAAGCAATATTTAGCTGAATTAGCCAACAATGCTAATTTACATACATCTGTTGGTTCAGATTTTCATCGACCATGTTCTTGGATAGAACTTGGCCGAAACTTATGGCTACCTAATGATGATAATGCAGTTTGGACGCTTTGGAATGCAGTAAAAAGCAGCTAATCAATTGATGTATTAATAATGCGGTGTAAAATAATTATTATAAGTGATGATTTATTCTGAGTAGGTCATCTCATGGAATTAAGAGATAGTAGCATTTATAGGTATTTTTGCCGGGTGATGCTGTCGATACCCAAAAATTAGAGGTATGTATGAGCCAGTTTTTTTATATCCATCCGGACAACCCTCAGGCAAGACTTATTAGCCAGAGTGTTGAAATTTTAAATAAAGGTGGTGTGATTGTTTACCCTACCGACTCAGGGTACGCCATTGGATGTCGTTTAGAAGAAAAAGATGCTCTACAGCGCATCTGTCGTATCCGTCAGCTGGATGCTAACCATAATTTCACATTAATGTGTCGGGATCTCTCTGAGCTATCGAATTACGCGCATGTTGATAATACCGTTTTTCGTTTAATTAAAAATAATACGCCGGGTAATTACACCTTTATTTTACGGGCAACGAAAGAGGTTCCGCGGCGTTTAATGAATGAAAAACGTAAAACTATAGGCTTGCGTGTGCCGTCGAACCCGATTGCGCGAGATTTACTCGAAGCGGTTGGTGAACCGTTGATGTCAACGAGTTTGATTATGCCCGGTGATGATTTCACGCAATCAGACCCTGAAGAAATTCGCGATTTACTTGATAAACAAGTCGATTTAGTGATCCACGGTGGCTATATTGGGCAAAAACCCACAACGGTGATTGACTTTACTGATGATATACCGGTTGTAGCACGAGTCGGAACTGGCGATCCAACGCCTTTTGAGTAAATATCACTATTGTAAAGTCTAAGGTTCAGTACTGAATTAAATAAAATAGTATTGAAAGTGCGATATACAGATAAGTAATAGGGGTTCAGGACAAACCTGTGTATAATGCGCGGGTTTTCAAATTCATTGCTTTTTGGTGCGGCAAAAATAACGTGCCAAAAAGGTATTTGACGCCTGTGAAGGCGACAGCAGAGGGTTACATGAGCGTAAAACCGCAAAAAACTGAAAAATTACAGAAAATCCTTGCTCGTTCTGGGCATGGTTCTCGTCGAGAAATCGAAACATTCCTGCAAGCGGGTCGTATTAGTGTTGATGGCAAAATTGCTACACTAGGAGACCGTGTTGAAGTCACACCCGCAACAAAAATTCGTTTAGATGGCCGTTTATTAGCGATCAAAGAAGCTGAAAAGGAAATCTGCCGTGTAATGGCTTACTACAAGCCAGAGGGCGAATTATGCACACGTCATGATCCTGAAGGGCGCCCAACCGTTTTTAACCGTTTACCACGGTTAACGGGAGCACGCTGGATTGCTGTTGGCCGTTTAGATGTTAACACAAGCGGCTTATTGCTATTCACGACAGATGGTGAGTTAGCTAATCGTTTAATGCACCCTAGTCGTGAAGTTGAACGTGAATATGCAGTACGCGTATTTGGCGAAATTAATGATGCAAAAATTCGCCAGTTAATCAATGGTGTACAACTGGAAGATGGTCCAGCTTCTTTTAAAACGGTTTCTTATCGTGGCGGAGAAGGAATGAACCAGTGGTTTAACGTCACCTTGACTGAAGGGCGTAACCGCGAAGTCCGTCGCCTTTGGGAATCTGTTGGTGTCCAAGTCAGCCGTTTAATCCGTGTGCGTTATGGTGATATCGATTTACCAAAAGGCTTGCCTCGTGGAGGATGGACGGAGCTTGGTTTAGAGCAAACTAACTATCTTCGTGAGCTGGTGGAATTGCCAGTAGAAACGGAAAGTAAGGTTGCTGTTGAGCGTGACCAACGTCGTATTAAAGCGAACCAAATTCGCCGTGCGGTAAAACGCCATACACAAGTCGCATCACGTCCTGCATCAAAACGTCAATCATCAAGACCAACAGCGAAACGTCGTACTCGCATCTAGACTGATTGCATATCGAATATTAAACACGCTGGGGCCATCCCCTCAGCGTGTTTTTGTCTAATTTATTGTCTATTAAAATATATTAGCTTTTATATGAGAGAAATTACCTATCTTAGGGTAATGATTGAATTGAACATAACCTTATTAATAATAAGAAAATTAATGGTCTAGTTCACATTATTATGAAACCTATCAATAATAGATAATATTTATGAGACATTTGTCTCATTTTAATGTAACTAAAAGTCTTAGTATGACCTCTCTTGTGAGATATGACTCACAAACATTGGTTTATTAACTGATAATAAAGGCAAAATTACAGATAAACCTATTACTTACCCAGTTTATCCAGATAAATAAAGAATGGTTTAAGTGGATAAACCTGAATAAGGACGAAACATGAAAAAAATAACACTGACTTTGAGTGCGATTGCATTGGCATTAAGTTTTACCGCGACGTCTCAAGCAAAAATTCCAATGCCAGAAACCGTAAGCCCTGGCGTTACCGTTGTTGAACTTGCTCAACAACAGCCTGTCCATTGGGTTTCCATCGAGCAAATTAAACAAAGCCTAGAAGGAAAATCTCCGATGGCTGTTGGGTTTGATATCGATGATACGGTGTTATTTTCGAGCCCAGGTTTTTACCGTGGTAAATTAGAGTTCTCACCTAACGATTTCAGCTATCTCAAAAATCAGCAATTTTGGGAAAAAATGAATAATGAGTGGGACAAATTCAGTATGCCAAAACAAGTGGGTATTGATTTAGTCAAAATGCACTTAGAGCGCGGTGACACTGTTTATTTCATTACTGGTCGTACGAAAACCAAAACAGAAACAGTAACTAAATACGTTCAGGAAGGTTTAGCAATACCGGCAGATAAAATGCAACCTGTCATTTTTGCGGGTGATGAGCCAGGCCAAAATAATAAAGTAAGCTGGATGCGTGATCACAAACTTACCATATATTATGGTGATGCTGATGCCGATATCGCAGCAGCGCATGAGTTAGGTATTCGCGGTGTGCGTATTTTACGCGCAGCAAACTCATCTTACCAACCATTGCCAAAAGCAGGGCGCTTTGGTGAAGAGGTTGTGATTAATTCAGAATATTAGTTCTGTTATGAGTAGAATGAAGAGGAGGTCAAATGACCTCCCTTTTAAGCGTGAACTATTTTAGTTAGTTAATACAGAATCAATGATCACTCGATTACCTGAAATATTTCCTGTTGTTCCATTCGTGACGATAGGGCTGGTAACTTTAGTGGTATTAGTAGAACGTAAAGTTCCATATTGGTTATTAATGCGGTTTTTTGAATCAATAGTTAGGTTTTTACCGGCTATCACTTCTCCAGAGTAGTTTTCTAATGAACCTATATTAAGCTTTTGGTTATTAGGCGCTGTAATTTTCCCATAATTATTATTGAGTGCTGCTTTGAGATTAATATCAACATCAACATCATTGCGTACTGCAGAATTATTTTTTACATTTGCAACAATAGAACCATTGATATTATGTAACGTATCACCTTTAACTTTAATGATACCATTATTGGTTTGTAAGCCGCCATTTTGGTCTGTTAGCCCAAATTTGGTATTAAATGCCATTAATGGCCACCGAGCGTGCAATTAAATCTGTCGGAGAATTGGTATCTAATCTCCCATTGATGGCAATTTTACCTTGCTGCACATTATAGTTAGCAATAGAACCATCATTTGCTAGCTCTACTTTACCCGTTGTCAGTGTTGTACGGTTCGTATTGATAAAGCCACAGTTGTTACATGTAATACCCGATGCATTAGCAACGATAACTTGTGCTTTTCCACCTGCAACTTCAATCATGCCATTTAAGGTGGTTGCCGAATTCGAATTTATTTCGTTTAAAATCACTTTAGCTCGCCAGTTGGCCCATTACCTTGATTTAATATACCAGCACCATTAGTTGGTGTAATTGCCGCTTGGGCAACAGTAGAGGTTCCAACGATTATTGAAATGCATAAAAAGAGTGGGTTAAATTTCAATTTAGTGAAATTTAAATGAGAGCTTGAAGCGTTTTTCATATATATTCCTTAAAATAAAATAGAAAAATCTAAGATAACTAACAATCCATTATTGCAGATTAATTATGCTTAAATAGAAAACTAAATAAAATTAATAATGTTAACATGGGTAAATATATCGTTATTAATTGATAAATAACCAAAGCTGATTAAAAGCGGATGAATATCAGTTATTTTAAAATAATTTCTTTTTTATCATATGGTTGTGTTTGGGTGCTTTTGGTCTAATAAGGGAGTTTTACTGATGTGGTTATACGTATCCAGTTTAATGAAAATGATAAATAACAATGAATATCATTAATTATTTTTATGTTTTGTTTTTATTGCTATAAATTAATTGTGATATTTTATTTTCTAAATTTATTGAAAGTAATTTAAATCATCTGAAAAATTCATTCATTTAAAACTTACACCAAATTGGCGTTATAAATGAATAAGAATAAATAATTTTTTATAGATTGATTGATGGAGCAGTTAAATAACTTTAGATTAAAAGTGCAATAACTGTAAAAAACATCGTATTATTGCACTTTATTATCGGATTATTACCAATCAATCCCTTTTTGAGCTTTAATTCCAACATCAAACGCATGTTTCACAGGGCGCATTTCTGTTACTGTATCGGCTAACTCAATTAAGTCTCGGTGGCAACCTCTACCAGTGATCACGACAGATTGATTGGCAGGACGGCTTTGCAATGCCTGGATCACTTCTGCTAATGGGAGGTAATGATAACTCACCATGTAGGTTAGCTCATCTAAAATAACTAAATCGTACTGTGGATCGCTTAACAATTGCTTGGCGTACTGCCATGTTTCCATACAGGCAAGGGTGTCTGTCTCTTTGTTTTGAGTTTCCCATGTGAACCCGGTTGACATAACATAGAAGGGAACCCCTTGAGGCTCTAGTAATTCACGTTCACCATTATCCCAGCCGCCTTTAATAAACTGAACAACGGCCGCTTTTTTACCATGACCTACCGCACGGCAGACAGTACCAAAAGCAGCAGTTGTTTTGCCTTTCCCATTTCCAGTAAAGACAATCACGATACCCCGTTCAATTTGTGCAGCTTCGATTCGGGCATCCACTTTTTCTTTTAAACGTTGTTGGCGTTCTTCGTGTCGGCTTTGAGACATTGTTTTTACTCCGCAGCACCCGGTTTTCGCCCTGGTTGAGCATCATAGCTTCCCCCTGTTTTACGCAGGCTATCATCACCCATCAAATAGATATAAATAGGCATGATATCGGTAGGGGTTTTTAATTTAAGTGGATCTTCGTCAGGGAATGCACTTGCTCGCATTGCGGTTCGAGTACCGCCTGGATTAATACAGTTTACTCGAAGATTGCTCTGCTTATATTCTTCGGATAACACTTGCATCAAACCTTCAGTTGCAAATTTGGAGACAGCGTAGGCTCCCCAACCCGCGCGACCCTGTTTACCTACACTTGAACTGGTAAAAATCAATGAGGCATTAGGTGCTTTGAGCAATAGAGGGAGCAAAGCTTGGGTTAGCATAAATGTGGCATTAACATTTATTTGCATAACATCATGCCAGAGGTCGCTTGGTTGCTCAGTGATAGGGGCAACCACACCAAGTATTCCAGCATTGTGTAAAACGCCATCTAAATAAGGTGCAATGGAGGCAACTTGCGAGGCGAGTGAATGGCAGTCATCAATCGTTGCTGTTAATAAATCTAACGTAAAGCACGGCGAATTCTTTCCACCTAATGCCGCTATTTCATCACTAACGGCTTGTAATTTATTCTGCGTTCGACCAACAAGGATAAGGGATGCACCATAGCGAGCATAAGTGAGTGCCGCTTCACGGCCAATGCCATCACCGGCACCAGTCACAAGGATTGTTTTACCTTTCAATAGGTCTTGTCTAGGCTGATATTGGAGCATATTCTTTCCTACTATAGTGATTAGCATGTATGGTTATCATCGCACTGATTGCGATAATTGGCTAATCTAACATAGTTATTAACGAAGTTTGTCGTGCTAACTCTGTTTTTTTCTGGTTGTTTGCGCGTAATCGTGAGATTATTTTTTGTATTGAAGATAAACATCAAAAGGATCAGATTGTGGAGTATTTCTCATTATATGGGCTATTTTTAGCAAAAATCGTCACAATTTTGGTGGCGGTGGTTTTGCTAGCTGTTTTTGTGTTTGGCGTAGGCATGCGTCGACAAGAGGCAAAAGGTGCTTTGAAAATCACAGATTTAGGTGAGAGTTATCGTGAGCGTCAGCGCCAAATGCAACAGATAAAAATGAATGAATCAGAACATAAAGCGTGGCTAAAAGCATTTAAAAAACAGCAGAAAGCAAAATCAAAAAGTGAGAAAACAGGGGCTAAGTTAGGCCAAACAGGGGTTAAAAAGCCTTGTTTATATGTATTAGACTTCAAGGGTAGCATGGATGCCCGTGAAGTCGCTTCTTTACGTGAAGAGATCAGTGCTATTCTTGCAGTTGCTGATCAACAAGACGAGGTTTTACTAAGACTTGAAAGCCCTGGAGGGATGGTTCATGGTTATGGTTTAGCAGCCTCGCAATTATTAAGGATCAAAGAAAAAAATATCCCGCTGACTATTGCGGTTGATAAAGTTGCGGCGAGTGGCGGATACATGATGGCTTGCATTGCAGATAAAATCATTGCAGCGCCATTTGCCATTATTGGTTCGATCGGTGTTGTCGCTCAAATTCCGAATATCCATCGGTTACTAAAAAAACATGATGTTGATGTAGAACTTCATACTGCGGGTGAATACAAACGCACATTGACCATGTTAGGTGAGAATACGGAGCAAGGCCGTAAGAAGTTTGTCGAAGATTTAAATTCAACACATGAATTATTTAAACAATTTGTGCATCAAAATCGCCCATCTTTAGATATTTCCGCTGTTGCAACGGGGGAGTATTGGTATGGTTCACAGGCGCTTGATAAAGGGTTAGTGGATAATATCGGTGTTAGTGATGATTTTATTATTAATGCAATTGATACTAAGGAAATAGTTAGTATTCGTTATGTATTAAGTAAAAAAATGATGGATAAGTTTATGGGAAGCGCGGCAAAGAGCGTGGATAACTTATTATTGCGCTGGTGGCAACGCGGACAAAAACCACTCTTGTAATTTTGAATTTCGCCTAGCGAATAAGCGTTTTTAAATCTACTATTAATTTACCGGCTTGTTAGCCGGTAAATTTTATACAAAGAGCAAACGTGTTAACTAGTTATTATCACTCAATTGGTATTGTTCTGATAGTACATGAGCGAGGTGCTTGTACATATTAAAAGCAGCTGTACTCTTTAAAGTAGGAATATTGTTCTCATCCAAGAAGAACTCCCCTTTAAATACCAGAGTACCTCGATGTTGCTCAACGGTATCAACAAACATACCATGAATGTAATCATCATGTTTCTTTATGATATCATTAGCTTTTTCAAGTAACTCTTTCTTTGTGATGAATGGTAAACTGTCTTGCATAAGTTGGCTTCCTTGAAAAAATAATTGGTTGCTTCTAGCATTTTATCAGGTAGAGTGTGTGGTTTTCAATTATGGCTAAACATCTTTATATGGTTAAAATCAGTCGACTAGAAGACACTTTGTGCTTTTTAGAATAACGTGATTGAATTTATAAGTTTTGTTTCAACACAAATAATTGTTTAAAAATATATTGATATATTGTGATTGTGTCGCAATATAAAAAAGAGATCCTCATTTTGCGCATTTTAATGTAGAAATGCGCCATTATTGATATTTAGGTAAAGGTAAATATGGGTAAAGCTCTTGTTATAGTGGAGTCCCCGGCAAAGGCCAAAACGATTAATAAGTATCTTGGCAGTGGCTACGTTGTAAAAAGCAGCGTTGGCCACATTCGTGATCTGCCGAAAAGCGGCTCTGGTTCACAAACCGGCTCACAAAAGAGTACAGGCTCATCTACCGACAAAACAAAGAAAGTAAAAAAAGATCCGCGTGACGCATTAGTTAAGCGTATGGGGATTGACCCTTACCAGGGTTGGAAAGCGAATTATCAAATTCTACCTGGTAAAGAAAAAGTAGTTTCTGAACTTAAATCACTGGCGGAGGATGCTGATCACATCTACCTCGCAACGGACTTGGACCGCGAAGGGGAAGCCATTGCGTGGCATTTACGCGAAGTGATAGGTGGAGATGATACTCGTTTTAGTCGAGTTGTATTTAATGAAATTACGAAGAATGCGATCACTCAGGCATTTGATAGTCCTGGGGAATTAAACATAGATAGAGTTAACGCACAACAAGCGCGTCGTTTTATGGACCGAGTTGTGGGTTACATGGTTTCTCCACTGTTGTGGAAAAAAGTGGCTCGAGGCTTATCTGCTGGTCGTGTCCAATCCGTTGCAGTGAAACTCATTGTTGAACGTGAAAGGGAAATTAAAGCCTTCGTTCCTGAAGAATATTGGGAACTGCATGCCGATTTAGCGGATAAAGATGTCGCTAACTTGCGTATGGAAGTTACTTCACAAGGTGGTAAGGCATTTAAACCGGTCAATAAAGCGCAAACAGAAGCAGCGGTTAAGCTCCTTGAGAAAGCGCGTTTTTCGGTTGTTGACCGTGAAGATAGGCCGACGTCAAGCAAGCCGAGCGCACCGTATATCACGTCAACGCTACAACAAGCCGCCAGTACCCGTTTAGGTTTTGGCGTGAAAAAAACCATGATGATGGCTCAGCGCCTTTATGAAGCTGGGTACATCACCTATATGCGTACTGACTCAACAAACTTGAGCCAAGATGCACTCGACATGGTTCGTGGTTATATTAATGATAATTTTGGCGCGAAATACCTGCCAAAAGAGGCGAATGTTTATAGTAGTAAAGATAATTCGCAAGAGGCGCACGAAGCCATTCGTCCTTCGAGTGTCGATGTTTTACCTGAATCACTAAAAGACATGGAGAACGACGCGAAAAGGTTGTATCAATTGATTTGGAATCAATTTGTGGCGTGTCAAATGACACCTGCGAAATATGATTCAACAACCTTAACGGTCAAAGCAGGGGATTTTGAACTAAAAGCCAAAGGGCGTACTCTGCGCTTTGATGGTTGGACGAAAGTCATGCCTGCATTGCGTAAAAATGATGAAGATAAAACATTACCGCCAATACAAGTTGGTGTGGAATTGTCATTAACTGAGTTATTGCCTAGCCAGCACTTTACCAAGCCGCCAGCACGTTTTAGTGAAGCATCTTTGGTTAAAGAGCTAGAAAAACGCGGTATTGGTCGTCCTTCAACGTATGCAGCGATTATTTCGACGATCCAAGACAGAGGTTATGTCAAAGTTGAAAATCGTCGTTTCTATGCAGAGAAAATGGGTGAAATCGTAACCGATCGATTAGAGGAAAACTTTAACGACCTGATGAACTACGATTTTACTGCGCGTATGGAAGACCAACTTGACCACGTTGCTAATCATGATGCCGAATGGAAAGCGGTGTTAGATGAATTCTTCTCTGACTTCAGTAAGCAGCTAAACGTTGCTGAAAAAGAACCGGAAGAAGGTGGAATGCGCACCAATCCAATGGTGATCACTTCAATCATTTGCCCTGATTGTGAACGCCATATGGGTATTCGTACCGCGTCAACCGGGGTATTTTTAGGTTGTTCTGGTTACGCTTTACCACCAAAAGAACGTTGTAAAAAAACAATCAACCTTATCCCTGAAGATGAAGTCTTAAATGTGCTTGAAGGGGATGATGCGGAAACTAATGCGTTAAGAGCAAAACGTCGTTGTCCAAAATGTGGCACCGCGATGGACAGCTATTTGATTGATAATGGCCGTAAATTACATGTCTGTGGTAATAACCCGGCATGTGAAGGCTATGAAATCGAAGAAGGCGAATTCCGTATTAAGGGTTACGATGGCCCAGTCATTGAATGTGACAAGTGCGGTTCGGAAATGCACCTGAAAATGGGGCGTTTTGGTAAGTACATGGGGTGTATCAACGAAGAGTGTAAAAATACGCGTAAAATTTTACGAAGTGGTGAAGTCGCACCACCGAAAGAAGATCCGGTTCCATTCCCGGAACTTCCATGTGAAAAGTCCGATGCGTATTTTGTGTTACGTGATGGCGCAGCTGGGGTTTTCCTTGCGGCAAATACATTCCCTAAATCACGGGAAACACGTGCACCATTAGTTGCAGAATTACAACGCTTTAAAGACCGTTTACCTGAAAAACTTGCTTATTTGGCGGAAGCACCAGCTGAAGATGGCGAAGGTAACCCAACGGTCGTCCGTTTTAGCCGTAAAACGAAGCAACAATATGTTTCTTCAGAAAAAAATGGCAAAGCAACGGGTTGGAGTGCATTCTACGTTGACGGTAAGTGGGAAGTGAAAGAGAAATAATTGTTCTCTTTTGTTTTCAAGAAAAAAAAAGCCAATCATTTAATTTGATTGGCTTTTTTGTTAACTTGTCTATTTCATATCAATACCTGCCGGTGAGTAACTCACTGTTATACCATCATTTCTTTCATTTCTTATCGTTCATTGTGATATAGCCTCCAATTTTTAACTAAACTCAAATGTAGCACCAAAGTGATAACTAATTTGTGTTAACTTAAGATAAAGTCGTTGTGGTTATCAATTGACAGTAATAGTTCTTACCTTGTTAAGGTGTTTAGGTAAGTCGATGGAATGATAGATAAAAGTTATACACCGGAGGCAAAATGAAGTTAAAAATGTGTTTACTGGCTGCATTATTGACAGCGGGGACAGCATACGCTGCTCAATCTACTGTTGTATTAAAAGAAGCGACCCCAACAGGTGATGGTAAAGCAATAGGTGAGGTTGTTATCTCAGAAACGGAATATGGATTACTGTTCACGCCCAAATTAACGGGCCTGCAAGCTGGCATTCATGGGTTTCATATTCATGAAAACCCAAGCTGTGAACCCGGAGAAAAAGACGGTAAATCAGTTCCAGCATTAAAAGCAGGTGGTCATTTAGACACAGCTAAAACAGGTGTCCATAAAGGTCCTTATGATAATACAGGGCATTTAGGCGATTTACCTGGCCTAGTTGCCGATAGCCAAGGTAATGCTGATTATGCGGTATTAGCACCACGTTTAAAATCACTCAAAGATGTTCAAGATCGTGCATTGATGGTGCATGTGGGTGGTGATAACTATTCTGATAATCCAGAAGCGTTAGGCGGTGGTGGGGCTAGAATGGCCTGCGGCGTCATCAAATAATACGCGTCATATTTCAAGCTGTGGCGTTGTTAGCTGCGCTTGCTAACCCTAGTCACATACTTATGTATGCTCCTAGGGCTTAGCGCCGCTTGCTGCCTAGCCACAACTTGAACTATTTAGCGTATTGTATTGATTATAAAGTAATTTAAACGACAGTATTGCATTAATTAGAAAGTGATTTAAACAACAGAGTTGTTATTTAAGCTTCTGATTTTAGTTACATACTGATGTATGCTCCTAGGGCTTAGCGCCTAGCTATAAAAAGAAGGCTCAAGTTAAATCTCGAGCCTTCTTTTTTCATTGATAAATTACCAAATACGAATACGTTGCTCTGGCGCCAAATACAGTGTGTTATTTTTATCAACACCGAATGTTTGGTACCAGTCATCAATATTGCGTACTACACCATTAGCACGGAATTGGTTAGGACTATGAGGGTCAGTCATAATCTTATTACGTTCAGATTCTTTATTTGACAGTTCTTGCCATGTACGAGCCCAAGCGATGAAGAAACGTTGTAACCCAGTTGTTCCGTCAATAATTGGGGCCTCACCATTTGGATAGTTTTCTTTGGCGAATTGTTTATAAGCACTCAAGGCAATATTTAACCCACCGAGGTCACCGATATTTTCCCCTAATGTAAGCTCGCCATTTACATTTAAACCATCAACAGTAAATGCGTTATATTGATCAACAAGCTTAGCGGTCTTTTCTTTAAAGTGAGTTTTGGCGCTCTCACTCCACCAGTTACGTAATTGCCCAGTACCGTCATATAGACTACCTTGGTCGTCAAAACCATGGCCCATTTCGTGGCCGATTACGGCACCTATTGCACCATAGTTATAGGCAGGGTCAACATTAGGGTCAAAGAAAGGGGCCTGCAAAATAGCTGCAGGGAATACAATTTCGTTTTGAACTGGGTTGAAATAGGCATTGACTGTTTGTGGCGTCATTCCCCATTCCCATTGACGAACAGGTTGGCCAATTTTGCCAATCATATCATCATATGACCAAGCTAGAACTTGCTTATAATTCTCTAATAATGAATCGGGCTTGAGGTTAATCGAACTAAAGTCATTCCATTGATCGGGATAACCCACTTTAACCGTAAATTGTTCCAATTTTTTAAGGGCTTCTTGGCGAGTGGGCTCATCCATCCAGTCATTGACTTTTAAGCGTGAATTAAATGTTCCTCTCACATAACTGACCAAATCTTTAATTTTTTCTTTTGCTTGTGGGTCGAAATATTGTTCGACGTAAATTTGCCCTAAAGGCTCACCTTGGAGTGAGTTAACGGTTTGCAACGCACGTTCTTGGCGGGTGCGTTGCTTTTCAATACCATTAAGTTTCTTCGAGTAAAAATCAAACTGCGCATCTGCGATGGTTTGGTTTAAATAACGTGCATGTTCACTAATGTACTGAAAGGTTAAGTAATCTTTTAATGTTGAAACTGGGGTATCTGCAAAAATTTTTGCGGTTTGTTCCACTGCGCTGTCGGTTTCAACGATCACTTTCTCAAGTTGTTTATCAGTTAATTTTCGGCTAGTAATAAAGCTATCCCAATCAAAACCTTGTGTATGGTTTTTCATTTCAGTCAAGCTCATCGCGTGGTAGTTTTTGATCGTGTCACGGCGGGCCTCAGGGCTCCAATGTACAGTTGCAATTGCTTTTTCCAAATCAAAAATTTTCTGTGCTTTTTGTGTGACATCTTTTTCACCGGCTAGCTCTAGCATGGTAGCGATATAAGCGATATAACTTTTTCGAATATCTTCCATTTGCGGTGTGTTATCGAGGTAATAAGTACGGTTAGGTAGCCCTAAACCGCCTTGGCCGATATAAAGTACATAGGTATCAGGTGCTTTGGCATCTAAGTCTACCCAGTAGGAAATCAGCGATTTATAGTCGGGTTGTGTCATTAATTTGCTAATATCATTATGGTTTTTAGCTTTAGAAATGGCATCTAAATCGGATTTTATTGGGGTAATTCCAGCTTGCTCAATAGCTTTTTCATTCAGGTAACTGAGGTATAAATTTCGAATATTTCGTTGATTATGCGTGAGCTTGTTTTCAGGGATCTGCTGTAGTTGGTCAATAATCGATTGAATTTGTTTTTCTGTGTTTAAATATAATTCCACAAAAGAGTTAATGCGTGGCATACCAGTAGGGATTTGTGCTTTATTTATCCAATCGTCATTAACATAACGATAAAAATCATTTCCGGGTTCAATTGCATCAGACAAAACAATTTTTTGTTGTCCATAACTGACTTCTTTCGCCAATAGCGTAGGGGCAAAAGAAATAGTTGACATACCAATTAATAAAGCCAAAACATTCAAACGCATGTAACCACCTCTCTTCGTTGAGAATTACGATATCCACTCCAATACGTTAAACCTTGCAGTAAGGGCCTTGCAAAATTCATTTCACTTATTGAAGCACATAATGAAATAAAGTTAATCCGTCTTTGCAGAATCTTACTGCTTTTCATCGTTGTGGATAGCACTTAGATGAAATTTTATCATCATACTGTTTATTCTTATGATAATGATGTTATATTTGTTATATCAAATTAGTCCATTATAACTTTTGATTATATCTAATATTCTTTAGCTATAGATAGCAAAAGCACACTATCCATGTATGAGGTAGACTGAAATATGAAATTGCAGCAATTACGTTATATTGTTGAAGTGGTTAACCATGACTTGAATGTCTCCTCAACTGCTGAGGGGCTTTTTACATCGCAGCCCGGTATCAGTAAACAAGTGCGGATGCTTGAGGATGAGCTGGGGATCCAAATTTTTGCACGTAGCGGTAAGCACTTAACGCATGTTACCCCTGCAGGGGAAGAAGTCGTGCGGATCTCTCGCGAAGTGTTATCAAAAATAGAAGCGATCCGCTCGGTTGCTGGGGAACATACTTATCCAGATAGAGGCAGCTTGAGTATTGCCACGACACATACACAAGCTCGCTATGCTTTGCCTCCAACCATCAAAGGTTTTATTGAGCGTTATCCACATGTTTCATTGCACATGCAGCAAGGCTCACCAACGCAAATCGCTGAGGAAGTTTGCAAAGGTAACAGTGATTTTGCGATAGCAACCGAAGCATTACACCTTTATAACGATTTGATTATGTTGCCATGCTACCATTGGAATCGCTGTGTGGTTGTGCAAAAAGACCATCCACTTGCGGAGAAAAAAAATGTCACTATTGAGGATATTGCTGAATATCAAATTGTAACCTATACCCATGGGTTTACTGGTCGTTCAGAATTAGATGTGGCATTTCAGAAAATTGGTCTTGAGCCTAAAATTATTTTTACCGCAACCGATGCAGACGTGATCAAAACCTACGTTAGATTAGGCCTAGGGATTGGTATTATTGCGAGTATGGCGGTTGATCCTGTTAGTGATAGCGATTTAGTTGTAATTGATATGCGTGATAAGTTCAGCTATAGCACAACTAAGATCGGTTTTAAGCGTACCAGTTTCTTACGTAGTTATATGTATGATTTTATGTGGCGCTTCGCACCGCATCTAACGCGTGATGTGGTCGATAAAGCGGTTGCTATTCGTAACAATGACGAAATTGAAGAATTTTTTAAAGATATGAAACTGCCTATTATTTAATTTCTTTATATTTTTGCATTGTCTTAATTTGTAAGAAGGAACCCTAGTGATCGTATTTCTAGGGTTTTTATTATTAATACCTAGCTGGTGTTCTCGGTTTTTTTCTGACTTATTTCCCTTCTTATCTTAAATTTCCTATTATTAATAGAGATAAATTCAATATTTGGCACAAAATCTATAAATCAAATCTCTAGAGCAACTATGATTACAATTGGTTAACAAAAAATAATAGTGGTAAATACACATATTGCCATAGCCATAAAAACCAAGGAGGAGTTATGTCGTTGAGTCTAAAAACAACGAGTGCCTCGACACTCAATGTTGGAAACAAGCAGTATAATTACTTCAGTTTAGCGCTTGCTGAAAAAAAGCTCGGTGAGGGGACTAAGTTACCTAAGTCATTAAAAGTCTTACTCGAAAACCTATTACGTCATATTGATGGGAGCTCAGTTGTAGAACAAGATTTACAAGCTATCATTGACTGGCAAAAAAACGCGCATGCAGATAGGGAAATTGCTTATCGCCCCGCGCGTGTTCTCATGCAAGATTTTACCGGAGTCCCGGCGGTTGTTGACCTTGCTGCGATGCGTGAAGCGGTTAAATCACTGGGCGGTAATGTTGAGCAAGTGAACCCGTTGTCTCCCGTTGATTTAGTGATTGACCACTCTGTTATGGTGGATGAGTTTGCCACGCAATCTGCTTTTGATGATAACGTTGAAATTGAAATGGCGCGTAACCATGAACGTTATTTATTTCTACGTTGGGGGCAAAAAGCATTTAACCGTTTTCAAGTGGTGCCACCGGGTACCGGTATTTGTCACCAAGTTAATTTAGAATACCTAGGTAAGGCGGTATGGCATGAAGAAATTGACGGTAAATTATATGCTTACCCGGATACCTTAGTCGGGACAGACTCCCATACAACCATGATCAACGGGCTCGGTGTACTAGGATGGGGTGTCGGTGGTATCGAAGCTGAAGCCGCGATGTTAGGCCAACCGGTTTCAATGCTGATCCCTGATGTTGTTGGTTTTAAATTAACAGGGAAATTATCCGAAGGGATAACGGCAACCGACCTTGTATTAACCGTGACACAAATGCTACGTCAACATGGTGTAGTGGGTAAATTTGTTGAATTTTATGGTGACGGCTTGGCCGATTTGCCATTAGCAGACCGAGCAACAATTGCGAATATGTCTCCTGAATATGGCGCAACGTGTGGCTTTTTCCCTGTTGATGAAGTAACACTGGCTTATATGCGTTTAACTGGGCGCAGTGATGATGAAATTGCGCTGGTGGAAGCTTATAGTAAAGAGCAGGGTTTATGGCGTTATGCAGGTGATGAACCGATTTTTACCAGTACACTTGAGTTAGACATGTCAACGGTGGAGTCCAGCTTAGCAGGGCCTAAACGTCCACAAGACAGAGTTGAACTCAGCCAAGTACCAAAAGCATTTCGCGGTGCAGTCGAGTTAGAAGTTAACAAGAAAACCCCATCAAGCTATCCTTCCGTTAAATATCAAAATAAAACCTTTGAGTTAACCGATGGCGCAGTCGTTATTGCAGCAATTACATCTTGTACAAATACGTCGAACCCAAGTGTATTAATGGCAGCGGGGCTATTAGCAAAAAAAGCTGTTGAAAAAGGGTTAGTTCGCCAGCCATGGGTTAAATCTTCATTGGCACCGGGCTCTAAAGTGGTTACTGATTATCTTGCCGTTGCGGGCTTAACGCCGTATTTAGATAAGCTTGGATTTAACCTTGTTGGGTATGGATGTACAACCTGTATAGGTAACTCAGGGCCATTACCAGAACCAATAGAAGAAGCGATTAAACAAGTAGATCTTACTGTTGGTGCCGTGCTGTCAGGTAACCGTAACTTTGAGGGGCGAATTCACCCACTGGTGAAAACCAACTGGTTAGCATCACCGCCACTTGTGGTTGCCTATGCGCTGGCAGGTAATATGAATATCAACTTGAAAACCGATCCTATCGGTGTCGATAAATCAGGTAACGATGTTTACTTGAAAGATATTTGGCCATCGAGTGCTGAAATTGCGCAAGCTGTACAGCAAGTTAAAACAGATATGTTCCGTAAGGAATATAATGCGGTTTTTGAAGGTGATGACGCTTGGAGAGCATTAAAAGTTGAAAGTTCTTCCACTTATTCTTGGCAAGAAGACTCAACCTATATTCGCCATCCACCTTTCTTCGAGGGGATGAAAGTCCAGCCAGCACCGGTCAACGATATTCATGGTGCAAATATTTTAGCGATCCTCGGCGACTCGGTAACTACTGACCATATTTCTCCTGCGGGGAATATCAAAAAAGAGAGCCCAGCTGGGCGATATCTGCAAGAGCACGGTGTTGCTGTCGCAGATTTCAACTCTTATGGTTCGCGTCGTGGTAACCATGAAGTGATGATGCGGGGGACATTTGCAAACATTCGTATTCGTAATGAAATGGTGCCCGGTGTTGAAGGGGGCTATACCTTACATATACCGACTGGCAAACAAATGGCGATTTATGATGCGGCAATGTTGTATCAACAAGAAAATCGCCCACTGGCCATAATCGCAGGTAAAGAATACGGTTCAGGTTCTAGCCGAGATTGGGCTGCGAAAGGCACGAATTTATTAGGTGTGAGAGTCGTTATTACTGAATCATATGAGCGTATCCACCGTTCTAATTTGATTGGCATGGGGGTTATACCTCTAGAATTCAAAGATGGGGTATCTCGCAAAACGCTCGGGTTAAAAGGTGATGAACGCATTGATGTCACAGGGTTACAATCAATTACCCCAGGGCAGGATATCACAGTGAGGATCACTTATGGCAATGGTGATATAAAGGAAGTTATAACTCGCTGTCGTATTGATACGTCAACTGAGATGGATTATTACCGTCATGGTGGTATTTTGCATTATGTGATAAGGCAGATGCTACATTAATCATTAAACCGTAATAGCTAAACGCCTGTATGATTGTATCCTACGGGCGTTTTTGTTTTTTAATATTTAATCTTATTTATCAATCTTGTTTTTTCTCAATATTTTTGATGGCAATCTACGTTATGGTGTTAAATAGACGGTAAATTAAAGGAGAAAATAGTCGCAACTAGGCTAAATGAAAATAGGGTGAAGTTCGCCATAAATAAGTTTCTTTGTGCAAAATAATTGAATGTAATAGCTTTAGTACAGGTCACCATGTGACTGAGCTTATCGAAAACACTATAAAGGAAATGAGTATGGCAGATATCAATGAAACCGATTTCTATAAAGGGGCATTGTGGGCAGCAGATATCTTATTAACCACATCCCATTTTGATGGTGCGAACGAAGAGGTTCGTGACATTTTGGAGCACATACCTAACTTATATTCTATTGTGATGAGAACACCTGAAACGGAAGTTCATGATTTGCGTCTATATGCAGATAAAGAATTTCCATTGGGCTTAAATGCAGATTACACCGCCATTACTATTGCACCATTACAAGACTACTTTGATATTTTGCCAATGCCAGATCAAAACCCTGAAAGTATTACAGTTGAAGTTGATTACTGGGGAGTGGTTGCAACGACATCTGCGGGTAAACAAGATTTATTAATTGCCGGTTTGGCAACGGCAGAACAGGCGAAGCATTATGCCCAAACTTTAACTCAACAACTTGAATTGCAAAGAGTAAAATAGCCATTTGGTTATAAGTAAGGCAGTTTAAGTATTATTATTCACCAAAAATGGCAAAAAACCGCACTACTGTAATTATGTACAGTGGTGCGGTTTTCTTTAACGGAAAGAGGTTATAACGCGTTGGCTTCGGCTAATTGTAAAGCAAAATAAGTGAAAATGAGGTCAGCCCCTGCGCGTTTGATTGACCCGAGTGTTTCAAGAGCCACACGCGTTTCATCAATTGCACCCGCTTGAGCAGCAAATTTAATTTGCGCATATTCGCCACTGACTTGATAAGCACCGATAGGTAATTGAGTATGTTCGCGTAAATCACGAATAATATCCAAATAGGCTCCCGCAGGTTTTATCATCAATGCGTCAGCACCTTCACGTTCATCAATTAATGACTCATGGAGTGCTTCACGGCGGTTCATTGGGTTCATCTGATACGTTTTTCTATCCCCTTTAAGACATGAACCCGCTGCATCTCGGAATGGGCCATACAGCGCTGAAGCAAATTTTGTGGAGTAAGACATAATTGCGGTGTCTGTAAAACCAGCTTCATCAAGTGCATGGCGAATTGCCGCTACCTGACCATCCATTGCGGCAGAAGGGGCAATAAAATCAGCACCTGCGCGTGCAGCGGCAACCGCTTGTAAACCTAGGTTATGGATGGTTGCATCGTTATCAACGAGATGGCCGTGCATGACTCCACAGTGGCCATGGGAGGTGTATTCACAAAAACAGGTGTCAGACATCACTATCATTTCAGGAACGGTTTCTTTACAGATACGTGACATACGTGCCACTAAACCATTTTCTTGCCATGCATCACTACCATTATCATCAAGATGATGGGAGACTCCAAAGGTCATCACTGATTTTATTCCTGCATTTGCGATACGCTCAATTTCATAAGCAAGACGTTTTTCTGGAATACGCATAACACCCGGCATACTATTGATTGGCATATAGTCGTCGAGTTCCTCTTCAACAAAAATTGGCAAGCAAAGGTCATTAACGGAAAGATGTGTTTCTTGGAATAAAGTGCGGAGTTTTTCAGTTTTACGCAATCTTCTCATGCGTTGAATGGAATGCAGGTTGTTCACAGTATCTCCTGGTAGTATGCGGAATAAGCCTCAATAATTCAGTTTATTCGTCAGGGTAATCAGATGGCTAACAGTATAAACCTTATGGAAAGAAAGTGAATATAGTAGCCAATAAATGACACACTTTGAGAGGTTATTATGAAATAGGAGAAACAAAGGGAAGAGCAGAACACTCTTCCTTTGGTGAGATCACTGGTGCTTAAATAGCATGTGCCCCATTTTTTCTGCTTTAACGTCAAGGTAATGTTCATTACTTGGGTTGCGGCCGACAATCAGTGGAACACGCTCTACAACGTTAATTCCTGCTTCACGCATGATGTCGATTTTTTTCGGGTTATTCGTCAATAAGCGAACTTCATTAATCCCCAATAACTTATACATATCAGAGCATAAGGTAAAATCACGCTCATCGGCTTTAAATCCGAGTTTGATGTTGGCTTCAACCGTATCGAGGCCTTGATCTTGTAATGCATAAGCGCGAATTTTATTCAGCAAGCCAATGTTTCGGCCTTCTTGACGATGATAAAGTAATACTCCTCGGCCTTCTTTACTAATCTGAGAGAGCGCGGCTTCTAATTGAAAACCACAATCGCAGCGTAGACTAAATAACGCATCTCCGGTTAAACATTCGGAGTGGATCCGGCTGAGAACCGGTGTATTTCCAGAGATATCGCCAAAAATTAACGCTACATGATCACGACCGGTTGCGATTTCTTCAAAACCCACCATTAAAAATTCACCAAAAGGTGTTGGGAGCTTTGCTTCAGCAACGCGTTTTAGCTGCATATTTTCTTTCATTAGTTAAAGTAACTCTTGCTTAATTAATAACGTTTATCGATATAAAGTAGCTTAACTATATTACATCGATGCTATATGACGTTTAGCATATAGAGGTTGGTATTCTTTGCACACGACCAACACTGTATTACTATAACAGAGTTAATAATGTGTGAATGTAATATTTGTATATTTAATAGAACTTTACTTGGAATACATTGAATGAAAAAAACTGTTTTGGTCGTTTGTGCTTTTGCATTGTTATTAATGACACCGCCCATGTTGATGATAATCACAGGCTGGCATTGGTCACCAGAAACCCAGTTTAACTCAATGAAATGGCTTCTTTGGCTGACAGACACTGCGGGAGCGCCTTACAGTGTTTTAACGGCTCTGTTATTTCTAGGGGCGGTTGCATTTGTTTTTCGTTCAAAAAAGAAACAGCGACTAAAAATTCTGTTTGTTCTTATCTGCGTTGTATTACTGCAACAAGGTTTGAAGAGCGCATTGAAAAGCACATTTAAAGAGCCGCGCCCTTATGTAGAATGGCTGGCAACCGAATATCAAATTCCTTCATCAGATTTTTATGAGTTAAAACGTAGTATACGAGCGAAATTAATTAAAGACACAGTTAAACAAGATGAAAATGTACCTAAATGGCAGCGTAAGCATTGGCAAGCAGAAACAGGGTATTCTTTTCCTTCTGGTCATATGCTATTTGCAGCTGGCTGGGCATTGTTTTTAATCGCGCTCTTTTGGCAACAACGTTTATATGTGTTATCGATAGGGCTTGCTATTTGGGCTGAGGGTATTGCATTTAGCCGTATGCTGTTGGGCATGCATTGGCCTATTGATATAATTACTTCCGTGATCATCAGTGCCTGTTTTACCATATTTGGTTATTATATTTTGCGGACATGGGGGGTATTTAACAAAGCCGATTAATCTTTCATCAAGTTAACCATTATTAGAGGGGATATAGCTTAAATCTCTCATTGTATAAAATAAATTGCTTTGTCTGAATGCGCTGGAAATGCTACCTTAACAGGTAGATATTATTGGATGAATAGAACTGATAACGGGAATAAATGTGAAATATTTTCTGATTTTATTACTAGCGGTCGCTTTTTTTATTATTTCGATTACGCTAGGTTCAAGCAATGATCAGGTTATTACATTTAACTACCTGATTGCAAAAGGGGATTTTTCATTATCAACCCTTCTTGCATCACTTTTTGGTGTCGGTTTTGTGCTAGGTTGGCTAGTCTGTGCTGCGTTTTATTTACGGGTCATTGTTAGCCTGAAAAATGCACGTCGTAAAATTAGACGTTTAGAATCACAATTAGGTGCTGGAGAAAATAATATTTCCGAATCAACCTCATTAGTGACGACTCAGAACAAGGAATAATCCTGTATGTTCGAGTTGCTGTTTCTGCTGCTACCGGTTGCTGCTGCTTACGGTTGGTATATGGGGCGCAGAAGTGCTCAACAAGATAAGCAACAACATGCGAATCGCTTGTCACGTGATTATGTGACAGGCGTTAACTTTCTATTATCTAATCAACAAGATAAAGCTGTCGATTTGTTCCTCGACATGCTAAAAAATGAAGACAGCTCCGCCTTTGAGGCTCATCTCACTTTGGGAAATCTATTTCGCTCTCGAGGTGAAGTTGAACGTGCCATCCGTATTCACCAATCGCTGGTGGAAAGTGCCGCTTTATCATTTGAACAACGTTTATTAGCAACTCAACAACTTGGCCGAGATTATATGGCTGCAGGCGTTTATGACCGTGCAGAAAATATGTTCCAGCAATTAACGGATGAAGTTGATTTCAAACAAAGTGCTTTACAATCCCTATTAAATATTTACCAACTAACCAGTGACTGGACTAAAGCCATTGAAACAGCAGGTAAACTGGTTAAATCAGGGCATCCAGAACTACGAGAGCAAATTGCCCATTTTTATTGCGAATTAGCGACCCAACAACTCGCGAGTGATGATCTTGAAGATGCTCTGACATTGTTAAATAAAGCAGAACAAGCCGATAACCACTGTGCTCGGGTTTCAATTATGAAGGGGCGGTTATTTATCGAACAAGGTAATTACGATAAAGCGATTCATGTTCTAAAACAAGTCTATGAACAAGATAGAGAGCTAGTCGCTGAAACATTACCTTTACTGTTTGATTGCTACCAACATACCGGCCAAGCAGATGAATGGGAAGATTACCTACGTCAGTGTGTTGCAGGTAATTCAGGGGCTATCGCAGAACTTTATTTAGCTGATATTATTGTTGAAAAACAAAACCATGAAGCTGCTGCAAATTATATTAATGACCAAATTCAACGCCATCCTACCATGCGTTTATTCTATCGTTTAATGGACTACCATCTTGAAGAAGCCGAAGATGGAAGGGCAAAAGAAAGTTTGATTTTGCTTCGTAAAATGGTAGGAGAACAAATTCGTACAAAACCCGATTATCGTTGCCATAAATGTGGGTTTACATCGCGTGCATTATATTGGCATTGCCCATCTTGTCGCTCTTGGGACACAATTAAGCCTATTCGCGGGCTGGATGGACAGTGACAGCGTCACCTTCTTAAATAATAACGACTCTTTAAAGGCTAAGAAATGATTTCCTCAACTGAGAACCACACACATTCGCCAATTATTGTGGCACTTGATTATGAAGATGCTAATGAGGCTTTGGCTTTTGTGGATCGCATTGACCCACGTGATTGTCGCTTAAAAGTAGGCAAAGAAATGTTTACTTTTAATGGTCCTCAATTTGTTAAGTCACTCCATGAGCGTGGTTTCGATATTTTCTTAGATTTGAAATTCCATGATATTCCTAATACTGTCGCCCGTGCGGTTGCGGCTGCGGCTGAAATGGGGGTTTGGATGGTTAATGTTCACGCTGGTGGAGGTGCTCGCATGATGGAAGCTGCACGTCAATCACTTGAACATTATGGCAAAGATGCACCATTACTTACCGCAGTAACCGTATTAACGAGTATGGATGAGTCTGATCTTATCGGTATTGGGATTAACGCTTCACCGGCAGATCATGCCGAGCGTTTAGCCTTATTAACTAAGCAATGTGGGTTAGACGGTGTTGTTTGCTCAGCCCATGAAGCACAACGCTTAAAGCAGCTATGTGGTGCTGATTTCAAATTAGTTACCCCAGGCATTCGCCCTACGGGGAGTGATGTTGGGGATCAACGACGTATCATGACACCACAAGATGCAGTAAAAGCGGGTGTCGATTATATGGTGATTGGTCGTCCGATTACGCGCAGTGAAAACCCAACAGTCACATTACAACAAATCAATCAATCTATTGAAGGTTTGCTATGAGTGATTCAAATAGTCGTCTTGTTTACAGTACTGAGACAGGGCGTATTGCTGAAGATAAGCCCAAAGTTGAAAGACCTAAAGGCGATGGTATTGTGCGAATTCGCCGTGAGACTTCAGGCCGTAAAGGAAAAGGGGTTTGTGTTGTAACTGGTCTTGACCTTGAAGACAGCGAATTGTCTAAACTAGCGGCTGATCTTAAAAAAAAATGTGGTTGTGGCGGTGCAGTCAAAGACGGTAATGTTGAAATTCAAGGTGATAAACGTGATGTTATCAAACAGTACCTTGAGGCGAAAGGTTTTCAAGTTAAGCTAGCTGGTGGCTGATTGACTTGAGAGTTTTTTATCATGAGTGGCTATTAGAGAGCCACTCATTTGATAAAGATTGAAATGATTAAATTTCTGCTAATTCAGCAAACAAAGCCGGATTACGCTTAATGGCGATGAGTATTTTAGCCGCTAATCCTGTTGGGTTTCGTCGTTTAAGCTCCCAACTTTTAATGGTATCGATGCTCGTGCCTAGTGCATGGGCTAATTCGCTTTGTGAGACATTCAGTTGTTCTCGAATAGCTTTGACATCAGTAATTTCGTAACGAGTAACATTAGCGGCTTTTTGATGACCATGTTTTATTTCAACAGCTTCTTCTAAAGAGGCTTTTAATTCGTTGAATATACTCATTTTACACCTCATTTTTTAGTAATTTCGTTAGTTTCTTTAATTCTGCTTTTTCTAAGTCACTTAGCGTGTCTTTGACATTTTTTTGGTAAGCCATTATAAAATAAATAATTTCTGCTGTAGCTAGGAAGTAAATAACGCGTACACTTGCACTTTTCCCTTTATTACCTGTTGCCATCCTAATTTTACGTAGCCCACCTGTTCCTTGGATGATATCGCCTTTATCTGGCCATGCGATAAGTTCATTTTGTAATATCCTAAGTTCTTCTTGTGTGGCGATAGATTGGATTTGTTTGGTAAAAAAGCTGGTTTCAATAAATTCAATTGCGTGACTCACAGGGTTCCCTCCCTTTGTATTAATCATAAGTGTACTTTGTACACTTTTTGGCGTCAATAGTTTAATCGATTATCGGATATGAAAAATAGAATAGCGTTCATGAGGAACGCTATTCTAGATTAAGGGGAGCAGCTATAGGAGATGATGAGATTTATTTGCCTACTTGGTGGCCAATTATTCCGCCAATAGCAGCACCGCCAACGGTACCTATAGAGCTCCCGCCAGTCAGTACCGCGCCACCAACAGCACCTACACCGGCACCAATCGCTGTGTTTTTATCGCGCTTAGACATATTTGAACAGGCACTGACACTGATAGCGACAGTGGCTACCACCACAAATGATAAAATACGTTTGTTTACTGTGTTCATTTTATTGACCCTTAGTGCAGATTTAACAGTTAATAAAATATCACGATAGGTAAATTTACGAATAAGAATAATCAGGAAAAAATATGGGAAAACGCCTGCAGTTTAACGCTTAACCGAATTTGAGGTTGAAAAATAACAGACAGAGGAATAAAAGACCATAGGTATCAAAAACTATGGTCTTTTAAGAGTAGCACAAAAGTTATTATTCGGCAGGTCTAGCGACGATATTACGTGTTTCCATGCGAACTTCATTAATGGTGACATTGATAATATCATTAAGCTGATAAGCGATTTCACCTTTCACAAGAACATTACCTGTTTCTTGGCTACATTGGATTTCATCACGAACGCTATGAATGAAGGGGGCGGGAACAAATGCGACAGCTCCATTGTCGACTAAACGGACTCGTACTCCACCACGGGTGATATCAATAATTTCAGCTGGGAATTTTGTATCCGTACCTTCAAAAGGTTTTAAGTAACGAGAGTAGAGCCAATCACCAACATCGCGTTCAGCCATACGGTTTGCACGGCGGCGTTCTGCTAATTTGATTGATAACTCTTCGGAGGGTTTATCCGCGGAAGGTTTACCCGCAATAATCGACTTGATTAAACGGTGATTGACGATATCTGTGTATTTACGGATTGGTGAAGTCCATGTCGCATAAGCATCAAACCCTAAACCAAAATGCGGGCCAGGATCAGCTTTGACTTCTGCAAACGTTTGGTAGCGACGAATACGGCTATCAAGGAATTGAGTTGGCTGAGCATCTAATTGGCGACGTAGTTGACGGAAGCCTTCTAGTGTTAATAGCGATTCTGCCGTTGTTTCAATGCCATTGTCTTTTAGTGTTTGAACAACTTGGTCAATTTGCAGAGGTTCAAACCCCATATGTACATTAAATACGCCAAACCCTAGCTTTTCTTTTAGTACCGCTGCAGCACAGAGGTTAGAAGTAATCATCGCTTCTTCAACAATGCGATTAGAACTGCGGCGACGTTCGGTCACGATATCAACCACATTTCCGCTATCATCTAATACAAAGCGGTAATCAGGGCGATCTTTGAACACGAGTGCATTGTTTTCACGCCATTGCAAACGCCTGTCAGCCATTTCTTTAAGCAGTAAAATTTGTTGCTTATCAATATCATTTTCTGGCTGCCAACTACCTGTATTTTCAAGCCAATCAGAGACTTCGTCATAAACTAATTTAGTTTTTGATTCAACCCAAGCACTGAAAAATTCAATGTTATCATCAATGCGTCCATCTTCTTTGATGAGTGCAATGCAGACTAAAGCAGGGCGACGTTCATTTGGGCGCAAAGAGCATAGGTCATCTGACAATTTGCGCGGTAACATTGGAATATTAAAACCAGGCAAATAGTTGGTATATCCACGGGCTAAAGCCAGTTTATCTAGCTCGCTTCCTTCTGGGATATAGCTTGTTGGGTCAGCAATAGCGATATACAGTTTTAAGTCACCGTTATCGATTCTTTCGACATAGAGTGCGTCATCCATATCTTCAGTGCTAGCGCTGTCAATCGTCGTAAAGTGTAAGTGAGTTAAATCAACGCGTTCAATGCCTTGGTCATCTCGTTCGCTATCAACCATTTGAGGCTCATCACGGTCTAATTGGTGACGGCGTAACGTTACCCACCATGGGGCAAAATGGTCGTCACCATCGGTGATAAACTCAGTAATTTCAGCGTAGAAAGTTTTATCACCTTTTAATGGGTGGCGACGCATTTGTGCAACCACCCAATCATCTTGCTTAAATTCATGAGTAATGCCATTGACTGGGCGGCAAGAAATCATGTCCTTAAGTAAGGGATGGTCAGGGATCACAAATAAGCGGTTATCATTTTCTTTTTTTTGTATTTTCCCAACAAACCTGTCTAAGAAAGGTTCTACCAGTTCTTCTGGCTCTGCGAATTCACGGTCTTTATCTGTATGAACAGCAGCGACAACACGGTCACCGTGCATGACTTTTTTCATTTGAGGCGGTGGAATAAAATAACTTTTTTGGCCATCAACTTCGAGAAAGCCAAAGCCTTTTTCAGTGCTTTTCACCAGCCCTTCGACGCGTGGAGTCTGGGCATGTAATGTTTGTTTTAGTTGCGCGAGCAGTGGGTTGTCTTGGAACATACTTACCGTTTTATTGATGTTGGGTTTGGCTCTATTGTTACGTAAGACAAAGTCTTAGAGCAAGGAAAAAATGCGTTACAGACTAGATTCTTTATTAAAAATATCGATTATCTGTAACCTATAAAAATAGTACCGTGGTTAATCTTCTGGATAAATTTTTTCTTTAAATTCGCATAAATCTTCGATAATACAAGAGCCACAGCGAGGTTTGCGGGCAATACAAGTATAACGTCCATGCAAAATAAACCAATGGTGACAATCGACTTTAAACTCTGCTGGTACAACTTTAAGGAGTTTTTCTTCAACTTCAACGACATTCTTACCAGGGGCAAAGTTAGTGCGGTTACAGACACGGAAAATATGCGTGTCAACCGCGATAGTCGGCCAGCCAAATGCGGTATTAAGAACCACATTTGCCGTCTTGCGACCGACACCCGGTAAAGCCTCTAAGGCCTCTCGGTTTTCAGGAACTTGGCTGTTGTGTTTTTCAATCAAAATTTGGCAGGTTTTATAGACACTTTCAGCCTTGGTATTAAATAAGCCAATGGTTTTAATGTACTCTTTTATCCCATCTACACCGAGCGCCATAATAGTTTCAGGCGTATTAGCAACTGGGTAGAGCTTTGCTGTCGCTTTATTGACGCTCACATCAGTGGCTTGAGCTGATAATAAAACGGCGATTAACAGCTCAAAGGGGGAGTTAAACTCTAACTCCGTTGTAGGGTGTGGGTTGTTATCCCGTAGACGAGTTAGAATTTCAATGCGTTTTGATTTATTCATTGCTCACAAAATATCACTGTTAAGAAATATGGCTGCCGCAACCTTGCTGTTTTTCATATTCACGTTCGGGTTGGATACCGGATTGTCGTGCGGCTCTTTTTTTCATTTTTTCATCAATTAAATACTTCGCTGCTAAGAGTAGCGCGAGGCCAATAAAGGCACCAGGTGGTAGCATAGCGAGTAAAAATGGCGAATCAAGGTGTAACACTTCAATACGAAGAGAGGTGGCCCAAGACCCTAGAAGTAAGTCAGCACCATCAAATAAGGTCCCATTTCCTAAAATCTCACGAATTGAACCTAAAACAAGCAAGGTCGCCGTTGCACCTAAGCCCATGGCAAACCCATCAAGGGCTGATAGCCCAACAGGATTACGAGAAGCGTAGGCTTCTGCGCGTCCAATAACAATACAGTTGGTGACGATTAGCGGAATAAAGATCCCAAGAGATTCATATAAACCAAAAGCATATGCATTGATTAACATTTGTACTGCGCTGACAACAGACGCAATAATCATCACATAAATAGGGATTCGAATTTCCGAAGGAACCCACCTGCGTAAAGCAGAAACGGTAACATTAGTACAAACTAAGACTAATGTTGTCGCTAAGCCTAGCCCTAATGCGTTTGTTGCTGTCGATGAAACAGCAAGAAGAGGGCAAAGCCCTAATAATTGGACTAATGCAGAGTTGTTTTTCCACAAGCCTTGCATTAATAAGTCTTTAGATGAATCGCTCATTATTCGTCCCCACAGCGTGGATAATTCGATAATTGTTGTGGAATTTGTTGCATAAATACAGCGGTACGCTTAGTCGCGTTGACGACTGCTCTGGGTGTAATTGTTGCGCCAGTAAACTGATCAAATTCACCTCCATCTTTTTTAACGGCCCATTTAGGGTCATTGTCAGAGGTTATTTTTTTACCACTAAAATAGGTGATCCAATCAGATATTCGAGTCTCAATCTTGTCACCAAGCCCAGGGGTTTCATGATGTTCTGTTACGCGAGTACCTAGTACGGTACCGTGAAAATCGGTTCCAACTAATAGATGTATAGCCCCAGAGTAGCCGTCTAGTGCTGTTGTTTCTAATGCGGCAGCAACAGGTTCGCCATTTTTACGGGCGAGATACAAACGTCTAGGTTGTTTATTACCCAGTATGGCCTCATTAGTGACCAAATAACACTCTTTTGCGAGGTCGTTATCGTATAAATCACTTGGTATTACTTGGTCGAGTAGTTTTTTCTGAACAATAGCTGCTTGCTCAGCAATAGTCCCTTTCGTTAACGTGTATACAGCAGCACTAAGCGCAGTGGTTCCTGCTGCAAAGATGGCTAACGTTACCCCATGGCGTCTCATCGTGTTCAACATACGGTTATCCTTACTTATGTCCATGACCGTACGCACGAGGCTGCGTATAGTAATCAATTAATGGGACGGTAATATTGGCGAGTAACACGGCAAAGGCGACAGCGTCAGGGTAACCACCGTATACACGGATCACCCAAACAAGGAAACCGATAATCACACCAAAAATAATCCGCCCCTTAGGCGTCGTCGATGCAGTGACAGGATCAGTAGCAATAAAAAACGCCCCTAGCATAGTGGCGCCAGACAACAGATGAACCCATGGTGATGCATGTTGGCTATCATCAACTAAGTAGCTAACAATAGTTAAGACCGCTAATGTACCTAAGAATGATACAGGAATATGCCAACTAATAATTCGGCGCTGTAATAATAATAAACCACCGATTAAATAGCCAATATTCACCCATTGCCAACCAATACCCGCTAAGGAACCTTGTAAAATAGGTTGCTGTAAAACCTCAGAAATAGAGTGAGTCAGTAGCCCTGTTTTAAAACTGTCAAGCGGGGTCGCTTGGCTCATGCCATCAATTCCCGTTCGTAGCTGTTCGAGGGTGATCCCTGTTGGCGTATGGCCACTGAGTATGATTGATAGGCTATCAAGTGCTGAAATCGACATACTCTGTAATTCATGCGGGGGTAGCCAGTTTGTCATATGAACTGGGAATGATATTAGCAAAACAACATAACCCACCATCGCGGGGTTAAAAGGGTTTTGCCCTAATCCACCATAACATTGCTTAGCAATGGTAATAGCAAAAAATGTCCCTAATACGATCATCCACCAAGGTGAGAGCGGAGGTAGGCTGATAGCTAATAATAGTGCGGTCACAATGGCTGAATTATCTTTTAGCACAGGAACTACAGGTTGCCGGCGTAAACGAATAGAAACCGCTTCTGTGATAACAGCTGTTAGCATCGCTAAAATAATTTGGTATAAGGTTCCAACGCCAAAGAAATAAACTTGAGCAGCAATACCGGGTATTGCGGCTAAAAGTACCCAAAGCATGACTAAACTGGTGCTTTGTTTGTTATGAGTAAATGGCGCGCTAGCAATTTTTAAACGGCGATTTTTCGCATCAATTGGCCTAAATTTCATCTCGTTATCACTTACTCTGTAGTCGTTTGTTCATGTTGTTTTTGTGCTTGTTTGGCTTTTACCCGCGCTATTGCTGCGGCAACGGCAATTTTCCGAGGATCGGTTTCCTCTTCAATGGGTTGTTCAGCTGCTGGGGTGAGCTCTTCTTGTGCAAGTTGTTCCGCTTGCGCCGCTTTTTTGGCTTTCGCACGGGCAATGGCAG